>JAZDMO010000010.1:0-14157 GCA_043800905.1 Patescibacteria group bacterium | reverse complement strand
CTAACTTCTCTGCTATTTTACGCAAAGAATACCTTTTCCACCACATTTCTTGAATGACTTCTCTTTCTTCAATTGTTAATTGTTTATATTTCATAACACTTTGATTTTACCAAAGTGTTGCACTTACTTGTTGAACCTAGCGTTAACTGCAGTATTAAGATATTAAAATAGGATGAATGCATTCTATAAAAGACAATTCAATTATTTATTCGTATTTTAATTGCTTTCTTTTTCTTAACAAGATAAACTAGTCGTAGTTAATAATTAATAAAAACATTTCATGAAAAAGATTTTAACCCTTTGTCTTATTCAAAAAAATGATAAAATTTTACTTGGAATGAAAAAACGAGGATTTGGAGAGGGGAGATGGAATGGTTTTGGGGGCAAAGTAGAAGAAAACGAATCTATTGAAGAGGCCACAAAAAGAGAATTTTTAGAAGAATCTGGTATAACTGTAAATAATTTAGAGAAGATGGGAATAATGGAATTTATATTTCACACAAACCTAGAAGAAATTCTTGAAGTTCATATATTTAAATCTGAAGATTTTTCCGGAGAATTAATAGAAAGCGAAGAAATGAAACCTCAATGGTTTCATATAAAAGAAATTCCTTTTAATGATATGTGGCCAGACGACGAGCATTGGATTCCTTTATTTTTGGAAAATAAAAAGTTTAAAGGAAAATTTTTATTCGGAGAAGGTGATTCTATTTTGGAAAAAACTTTAGAAGAAGTATTATCAATAAACTAGAAAATAACAAAAATATAAAAAGAATTTATCTATCAGAAAAAAATAAAAAAATTTACGGGGTATGCGGGGGAGTCGGAGAGGCTTTTGATGTAGATCCTACTCTAATAAGGATTGCTGTGATTTTTGTCGCTTTCATTACCGCCGTATTTCCAGCTGTTTTTGCTTATTTAATGACCGTATGGTTTATAATGCCGCACAAACCAAAAGAAAAATAAAAATTTGTTGTTTTTTTACAATAAATAAGCTATTCTCTTTAATTAGAAAGAAGTACCCAAAAATCAACAAAAAAGAGGAGGGGGAAAAATGGAAAGGTACAAAGAAATAAAGTTTGTGCCCGCAACCTCGATTACAGGAATTCAAGCAAATTCCAACGACCATTCTTTATCAGCTTGTTTACCTATCGGTGAGCAAGAGAAAACTGTCAACAAAATGCTGGCAGAGGATTGGGAATTAATTGGATTAATCAAACAAGGATATTATATACCATCCTCATCCTTAGAAAAATTTACTCCTCAAACTATCATGGTAGCTGTACTTGGAAAACCAAAAAGCTAAATTATAAAATAAAACCCTTTTTACTTTAAAAGCCCTTTCGGGGGCTTTTTTTTATTAAAAAAAATAAACACCGGATTACTTCGTAAACTCTAACAACGTTTATTTACTGGACCTGCCTGCCGGCAGGCAGGTTGTCACGAATAAATTTTTGCGAAAATTTATTCTCGCAATGACAAAACGGACGGATTTTGCGAAGCAAAATCCGTCTCTGCGAGGCACGAAGCAGTCCAGAGATTTTAGATTTTATGCTGGACCTGCCTCTGCCGGCAGGCAAGCTTAGACGGAATCCAAATTTTTAAAAATAATCATCAAAACTCAGGGGAGAACAAAATATAAAAATACTTTTGACTTTATAAATCTACAAACCTGCCAACTACTCTGTGTTGGTGGAGAAGGGGGGTTAAAATTGGTTAGGGGAAAAAATTTATTTGGATAAAGTTTTATTATAATAGGGTCGCACAATATATCTTTTGCGACATTAGGTTAAAGAACTATTATAAAGTTATCCACAATCAACAAAACAAAAATAAATAGTTTTATCTCTTAATTCTCAGCTGAAGATAATAGAAGTAATCTTAAATCTCTCCCGATTTACCGCCTAAATAAGTAATAAAATCTATCAAAAAAGTCAAAAAAGGCCTTAAAAACCATTATAATAATCCTATTATTTTAAGCCATATTTTGAGGCTCAAAACTGAGTTTTAAGCGATTTTATATGACAAAAGGTATCATTCATCATATAACTAAACAGTTTTCTAATGTCTATCGCTACTACCGAAAGTTTTATCCTGTCTTTCACTTTCAGACAATTTTTCAACTTCAACTATTTCAGGATTTTCATGTTTTTGAATTATCATCTGAGCAATTTTTTGACCTTTAACAATAGAAAAATTTTTATCAGATAAATTAATTAACCCAACTCTAATTTCGCCACGGTAACCAGAATCAATCACTCCTCCTAAGGTTTTTATAATTTCTTTGATACCCAAAGAACTCCGATCCCAAATTAAACCAACATAACCATTTGGAATTTCCATAACAATTCCTGTGGAAATAATTACCCGTTCCATAGATTTAATTTCTAAATCAATATTTGAATATAAATTCAAACCAGCATCACCTTGATAAAAATAATCTGGTAAAACAGCATCAGATTTTAATTTTTTAATTTTTAATTGCATTTAATTTAAAAAGAAATATGACTATCGATTATAGGATCATCTAAAACTTCTTGCACGTGAACAGTGGTTGCATAAAGCAATAAAGTAAAAATAACTAAACCGATTATTAAAATTTTTTCCCACATGATAAATATGTATTATGTATCAAGTATTATGTATTATGGAAAAATCGCTTTGCGATTTTTCAACTTTTGACTTTATGGACTTTAAGAACTTTTGACTAGTATATGCTTCGCACAAACCACTTCCCTACTTAAAATAAAAAATTTTAAAAATTAAAAATCTTGGATAGAACCACCATTTTTAATTCTTTGCATAGCATCAATAAAAGTATCCCAGATCAAGTCTATAAAAATATCATTCCACAGATAATCAAAAGGGCCGGATAAATAGGTCTCCCAGACATAGACTACCCCACCCCACACATAACCCACATTATTCTGAGTATTATCATCTTCGATAATCGCCCGAATATCAAAACCAAAATAACTCAAAACAATAATCGCAATGATAATAATTATTATCCAATTAACTAAACCTCTTTGATCCCCATGAAATTTTTCAAAATTAATCATAAGTTTTCTTAAAACCAATTATATATAATTAATAAATAAATTAAAAACTAAAAAGTGGACAATATAAAGGATTTTGTGAGACAAAATCCATTTTATTTTTATTCATAATTATTCGCACCACTTACTTTTTTTATAACTCTGGTAAATATGATAGAGGATTCAAGTAAGCTTCTTTAGTAGCAATTGGCATAGTAGTAGTTTTACCTTTGCAAGATTTAAAATTATAACTTTGTACTCGGACTCCTTGTGTAGCATAAACGGTAAAATGTAAATGTGGACCAGTTGAATAACCAGTATTTCCACTATAACCAATAACATCCCCTGTCACCACTGACTGGCCTTCTGAAACTTTAATTAAAGATAAATGAGCGTAAAGGGAGGAAAGCCCATTAGGATGGCGAACTAAAACCCATTTCCCATAAGAAGCCCCTGGGCAAGCAGTATCGGTATCACCCACAGCTTCAATCGTTCCACTTAAAGCAGTTTTAATACTAGTCCCCGTAGAGGCTCCAAAATCCACTCCATTATGACCCCCACCGTTATAAACTTGAGGGTTAGCTGTAGCAAAAGGTGTATTACCAAAATATTGTGTAATCCTTACTGGATTTAGAGGCCAAGATAAAATACTGTTATTCGCATTGGGAATACTATTTGGGTCAATAGCAATTCTTAATGCCTCTTCAAATTGCGCTAATTCATCTTCAAAAGCTTTCTTTAACGCTAATTTTTCTTCAAGAATTTTTTGATAAGTTGATTCTTGATTTTTTGTCACGGTCAAAAGTTGATTTTTTTCTGTTTTAGTTTCAGCCACAATTTGTTTTTGATCAGAAAGTTTATTTTTATAAGCAGAAAGATTTTCTTTATTTATTTCTGATTCTGTTTTATTTATTTCTAAACCAGTTTTTAATTCTTTCAATGTTTTTGTTTTTAAATTAATTTCATTTTGTAAATTTTGCAAAGATTCTAAATCATTCCAAAAATCTGACATAGTTTTGTTAGCTAAAACAATCTCTAGCATAGTATAAGATTCCTTTTCATTAATTCCCCTCATTGCTTCAGCTAAAGCTAATTCATTTTTTTCAATGTTATTATTTTTATCTCCTATCTCTAAACTTAATTGTTGAATTTTTAAATTAGTACTTTCAATCTGTTTAGCTGTCAAAGACAAATCAGTGGTTAATTTTTTTTCTGTAGTACTTAAATAATTAACTTCACTGCTTAAGGTCTTTTTTTGTTCTCCAACAACCTTTAATTCCCCTTCCCATTTCTCAATCTCAGCTTCCAATTGTTGCATTTCTTGATTCTTTTCAGAAATTTTAAATTTTAATTCATCAATATTAGCAGCCCTTATTCCAACAGGCAAAATTAAATTAACTATTAAAATAATAATTACGCCGATGTTTAAAAAACTTTTAAACAAAGTCTGCCCTGTTAGGCTTTTTTGTTTTAAAAAACAAAAAAGCCTTCCTATACCTGAAATAAATGTAAACACTCGTAATGACAAATTTTGTTTAATAAATTTATTTTTTATTTGATTTAATTTTTTCAATAGCATAACTTAATCTCTTTTTTGTTTCTTCTTTTCCTAAAATAGAAGCCAAAACAAAAGGATCAGGGGATTTATCTTTACCCGATAAAGCATAGCGCATCGGCCAAAGAACTGAACCTCTCCCCTGTTCAGAAGCATAATCCCAAATTTTTTCTTTAATATTTTCGGCGGTGAAATCATTTACTTCATCCAAAAGTAAAATACTTTTACTTAATTTTTCTTCTAATTTTTCAAAATCGTTTTCTTCTTTCCATAATATTTTTTCCAATTCGTAATCAGGTTGGTTAAAATAATAATTTAACTCCCCTACTTGTTCCATTTCAATAACATCTTCAAATTTTTCAATCCTTTCTTGAATAACTGGTAAAACTTTAGTAAATATTTCTGGTTTAGTTTTTAAATTGTTTTTAAAACCTTCAGACAAAAATTCCAAAACTTTATTTTTAAAATCTTTATCTGGCATTAATTTAATATATTCCTTATTGAACCAATTTAATTTTTGATAATTTAAAATAGCTCCTGATTTATTTAATCCTTCAATATTAAAAAGATTAATCAGTTCTGAACGGCTAAATATTTCCTGTTCAGTCTTAGAATTCCAACCCAACAAAGACAAAAAATTAACAAGAGCTTCTGGTAAATAACCTTTCTGCATAAAATCTTCAACACTCACTGCTCCAGCTCTTTTAGAAAGTTTCTTTTTGTCTTCTCCTAACACATTTGGTAAATGTACAAAAATCGGCATTTCCCATCCAAAAAATTGATACAATAAAACATGTTTAGGAGCACTTGGAATCCAATCTTCTCCTCGAAAAACATGTGAGATTTGCATTAAATGATCATCGACTACTACCGCAAAATGATAGGTTGGAAAACCATCGGCTTTAATCAAAACCTGATCATCGACAATTTCTGATTTAACTGAAATTTTTCCAAAAACCTTATCAGTAAATTGAAGTATTTGATTTTCAGGCACTTTCATTCTAATCACATACTTTTCTCCGTTAGCTATTTTTGCTTTAACTTCTTCAGAGCTAAGATTACGACAATGTTTATCATACATTAAAGGTTTTTTCTCTAATTGTTGTCTTTCATGGACCTCTTTCAAACGTTCTTCTGTACAAAAACAATAATAAGCATTTCCTTCCTCTAATAATTTCTGAATAAATTGCTGATAAATATCTAATCTCTCTGATTGAATATACGGACCAAAATTTCCTTTTTGAGAAATGTTTCTTTTCTCATCCATAAAAACACCTTCATCAAGACCCATTCCAACCCAATCCAAAGCTTCAAAAATTTTTTTAATTGAATCATCCTGTAATCTTTTTCTGTCAGTGTCTTCAATCCTTACCAAAAATGACCCTCCATGATGACGAGCAAATAACCAAGCAAACAAGGCTGTTCTTAAATTTCCCACATGAATAGAGCCTGTTGGAGAAGGAGCAAATCTAACTCTTATTTTTTTGTTTTCTTTTATTTCTTCCATAATCTTATTCTGTATGATCAATAACCACTTTTAATATTTCTTGAGCAATTTTTTCTGAAGCGTCTACTTTCGAAAATTCTTTAGCTTTTTGCGCTAACTTGTTCATTTTTTTCTTATCTTCTATTAATTTTTCAATTTCAGCTAAAAATAATTGCGGAGTTAAATTTTCCTGTTCAATTACTACACAAGCACCTGCTCGAGCATAGGCAAAAGCATTTTTCCTTTGATCACCGCTAACACTTTCGGGAATAGGAATGATAATACTAGGTTTACCCCAAACTGCAATCTCGGAAATAGAACCAGCCCCTGCTCGAGAAATAATTAATTGAGAGGCTCCAGCAGACATTCTCATGGCTAAAGTATTTAAATAAGGAAAAATTTTATAACGATTTTTATATTCACTTTTTTCAAGAATTACTTGTGAAATATTTTTATTTTCTTCAAATAATTCTTTCCCTGTTTGATGGATAATTTGATATTTTTTCAAAAGTGTTGGCAAAGCGTCTAAAAGATTTTCGTTAATAGTTTTCGCTCCGCTAGAACCACCCAAAACAAAAATAGTTGGAATATTTAATTCTAACTGTAAAAATTCACTAGCTCCGCTCTCTAAAGGAATAATCATCTCTTTTCTTAGAGGGTTACCCATAACTGCTATCTTATCCTTATCTGTCTTTAAATAAGCAGAAGCTTCTGGAAAAGCCAAAGAAACTCTTTCTGCAAAATTAGCTGCCCATAAATTTGTCCTTCCCGGAACAGAATCAGATATATGAACAAAAACAGGGATCTTAAAAAACTTAGCAGCTAATAAAACTGGAAAAGCAACATTACCACCATTAGTAAAAATTACATCTGGGAAAATATTAAAAACCAACCACAAAGATTTTATAAATCCCCAAGCAGTTTTAAACAAACCAAAAAAATTAAGAATTGAAAAATATCTTCTTAATTTTCCTGCAGTAATTTTTTTAAACTCGATTCCTGTTTCAAATAAAAGTTTTTTGTCATAGGGTTTATTAGATAAATAATACAATTTAGGCACTAATAATTTTCTTTCCGCAACAAGTCTGTTTATTTCCTGAGCCACAGCAATTAATGGATAAAAATGGCCTCCACTATCCCCCCCTGTTAAAATAATTTTCATATAAATTTGTTATTTGTTTTAATGCTTTAATATTTAGGTGTTTTAATGTTCTTGTTCCGCCAGCTGGCGGATTAGTGTTTTCATGACTTTTTGTATTTCGAAATATTTAAAAGTATTCCAACCTCTGCTAAAGCAAACAATAAAGCGGTTCCGCCTTGGCTGACAAAAATCAAAGGCATTCCAATCATCGGTAAAATGTTTAGCATAGAAGCCACATTAATAAATGATTGGGACACTATAAGTATAACAATTCCAACACCTAATAGTCTACCAAAAACATCACTTGATTTATTAGCAATTTGAAAGCCTCTAAAAGCAAAAAGCAAAAAAAGACTTAATAAAATCATAGAGCCAACAAAACCCCATTCTTCTGCCGTGACTGCAAAAATGGAATCCCCCATTGGTTCTGGCAACAAACCAAATTTTTGAATACTTTTTCCAAAACCTTTACCAAAAATACCTCCTGAACCAATAGCAATTAAAGATTGAGTAATTTGATAACCAGAACTTAAGATATTTTCTGTAGGATGAAAAAAAGTAAGAAGTCTTTGCCAAACATAAGGTTTAAAATAAAGAGCAATAGGAACTACTGTCACCAAAGCAGAACCAATAATGACAGCTAAATGTTTTATTCGAATTCCTGCGACAAAAACCATACCAACAGCAGTAATAGCAATGATAATAAAAGTTCCATAATCAGGCTGAAGAAAAGAAATTATAGAGATAATTAACAAAAGGATAGTGGTTGGTAAAGCTGAAAACTGCCATTGCTGAATTTTTGAACTAAAGGAAGAAAGTAAAGCTGCAAAATACAAAACAAAACTAAATTTTAAAAACTCAGCTGTTTGAAAAGAAAAACCTAAAACATCTAACCAACGCCGAGCTCCTCCATGTTTAATACCTAAACCTGGAACAAAAACTAAACAAGAAATAATTAGTCCTACCAAAAATAAATAAAAAGCATATTGTTTATATTTTTTGTAATGAATATGAGATAAAATAAATAAAATTAAAAGTCCCACTCCTAACCCAAGAAAAGTTTGGTTCATAAAAACAGAAATAAAAGAATCTTTATTTTTTGCAAAAACACCTAAGGAAGCTGAAGCAAATAAGAAGAAACCAAAAGAAATTAAAATGGAAAAAATTAAAACAAAAATTTTATCGGCTTTTTTCTTTTGAGGCATATCTTTAATATTATATATCAATAAGGCCTTTATTTAAATCCAATAAGTGGGTAAATAAACTTGATATATCTAAAGATTGATTGTATAATGTTTTCAGTTCTTTTATATCGGATAGTTGCTGAGCATCTCACTGTCGTGAGATGCAGTATCAAGTAGCATGTAGTATGTATTATGGAAAAAATTTGCAAAGTAAATTTTTTATACTTAATACTTAATACAAAATACATAATACTGCACCGAACGAGAGCGAGGTGCTTGGAGGAAAGTCCGGACATCTACTTACCTTCGGGTTTGTAGGACGGTAACGGGTAACTCCCGTCAGAGCATTCCTCATTACATTTGGAACACTCGAGCCGAAAGTCAAAGGTTAAAAGGAAAAAATTTACAAAGTAAATTTTTTCCTTTATAGTCTTTACAGACTTTATGGACTCTTAACTCACTCCGAGTGTAACGAGGAGTGCTCAGAGGTGCGAGCAGAGACGCTGATAATCGAAAGAGAGTCAGAATCCTTCGGGATTATTTCTAAAGGAAACTTTAGAGGTGAAACGGCTAAATCCTTACCTAGATGCAAGATCGTGCTGAATATTTTTAAATATTCAGAGAATCGCTAGAGGTTGTTGGTAACAACAATCCCAGATAAATGACTATCTATTACAGAATCCGGCTTATAGATATAGAAGAACTAATTAAAACTACGGCTCTGTTGAGCCGTGGTTTTATATTTTATAAATAAAACAAAGCGATGAAATCCAATCGGGTTTCATCGCTTTTTCATCAAAAAATTTCAAGGTAATATTTTAGATTAAAAATTCTCTCTCATTGAGCTAGACCCGGCAAAAGAAGCATCCGATAATTGGGAACCGGCAACGGCATGGTTTAAATCATCCTTATTCTGACGACCATAAAATCTAGGTCTCGTATAAAAAACCCGCTCACCTTTTTCGTCAAAACCTTCTGTTGAAACCCTTGGTGAAGATCGTTGTTCAACAATCCCATCCAGATCCAACTCCCCTTTTACTCCCGACTTTAGTAATCCAACCATAAAACCTCCTAAATTAGAAGTTAAACACAAGAACCTTTTTCTAAATATTTAGAATAACAAGTTTTAAACAAAAAAACAAACCAAATCAAACAAAAATTCTATCGGCTCATGGGCTGAACCGATAGAATTTAAGAGAATTTTGGTTCAGGTTGCTTCGTTATTAAATTCAAATACCCTAGTTAACTGGGGTATTTGAATTTTATTTCTCGCAATGACGAGATTTATTTTTTCAAGTAATTTTGTATGGTTTGAATGGCTGAATCTTCATCTTCAGTTTCCATCAATTTGGTTCTTAGTTCTTTGGCTCTACGAAAACCGACTACATAGGCTCCAATATGTTTTTTCATTAAATTAAAAGATTTAATTCTTCCCTCTCCCTTATCACCAAAATATTTTTTATACAATTTCAAATGTTCAATTAAAATTTTTAACCTTTCTTCAACACTTGGAAACCCAGTTTCCAAATTATTAGGACCTCCAAGGACCCAATTTTTAAACAACCATGGTTTTCCAAAAACTCCTCGTCCAACCATTATTCCGTCTACCCCTGATTCTTGAGCTCGTTTAATTCCCTCTTCAACTAAATTAACATCACCATTACCTAAAATTAAAACTCCACTTCCCTTGGCTATTTCAACTGCTCTTTTTATAATTTTCCAATCAGCCGGGACTTTAGACATATCTTTTTGAGTGCGTCCGTGAATGGTAATTGCTACTGGTTTTTCTTCTAACAAAACAGGTAACCAAGTTTCTAATTCATTTTTCTTAAAACCAATTCTTGTTTTAACTGACACAGGTAAATCCCCTGCCCCTCTTTTAGTTTCGCGAATTATTTCCCGAGCTAAATTTGGAGTAGTAATTAATTTTGCTCCTGCCCCTTGTTTGAGAATATTTTTTTGCGGACAACCCATATTAATATCAATTCCATCAAAACCAAGTTTTTTTATTAGTTGAGCTGTATGATAAAAATTTTCTGGCTTAGCTCCAAAAATCTGAGCTACAATCGGTCTTTGATTTTCTGTGTATTCAAGCAAATGCATTAATTTTTCTTTCCCCTCTGACATCAAACCATCACAGGACACAAATTCGGTCCATAAGGTATCTGGTTTTCCATATTTTGCGATAATCTCTCGAAAAGCCACATCGGTCACATCCAACATTGGAGCCAAAACAAAGAAGGGTTTTTTATTTTTAACTAATTTTCCCCAAAAATTTGACATATTGATATAATTATTATTTTTTGATAGTATCATTTTCAGAAAGTAAACTCAAACAAAAATCTAACAGGGGGACATATGGAAAAATATAAAACAACTTTTGATCATGATATATTAACTATTCCAGAAGCCTTTCAGGTTTTACCACCCGCTTGGCAACATTTTAGACATGGGGATAGGGTTTGTGACACTCTCAACAGAATATTCGTGGTTGTAGGTGTAGGCCCATACGGAAATACTAACAATATAACAATCTGGGGACACTATGAAAATAATGATAGAATTGTTTGCATTTATCCACCAGAGGAATGGAAACTCACAAAAATTGATGAGTAAAAAGTATTTAGGGCTCGTCCGCCGCAAATGGACGAGCCTATTTTTTATTTTATTCCCTAAACTTATACAAAACTTTATTTTCAAATCTTAAATCTATATATTCAAACTCTTTGTCACCCAAATCACCCAAATCAATCAAAACTGCCTGAAGATTTTCTAAGAGAATTTCAAAATTTTGATTACCTTCAAAAATCAAAACAGAATCTTTATCAAAAAATAATTGATAATCTCCATTTTCTTTTATTTCTAAACGATAAACATCAATATTAATATCTTTTAAAAAACGAATAAATAAATTCACTTTTTCAAACCGCCCTGTTTCGTCTAATAAAAAAGTTGTTCCTAAAATATCTTTTTTATCTTCTAAATTTTCATTAAAATATTTAAAATAAACAGTATCAAAAAAACTCTCAGTATTAGCATAAATATAACCAACCTTATCCATAAAATAACATTCCTCGTTTTGTTTTTTGATGGTGGCCAAATTAGTAGATGTGGCAATTGAATCCGAAACAGTATCTTCGATATCATCCAAATCGCGACAATAAAGAGCAAAAGGATCTCTTTCTAAGACTACAATTTTAATTGAGGTTAAACTAGAAAATCCTATTTGTAAATCTTGAATTTTTAAATAAGAATTTAAAATTTCTTGCTTAATTTCTCCCTTAGGGTAAATAAAAATGTTCGATTTAGGCAAAATTCCTAAATATTTTTGATTTAAATAAAAATAAGCAATGTCTAAAATTTGTTCTTTTTTAATGACATTATTTCCAATAACTTCGATTTCTTTAATATTAATTTCTGGTCTTCTAGAAATATAAACCAAAAAACCAAAAAATAAGCATAAACAAACAAAACTTAAAAATAATTTAATATTTCTTTTGCGTTTATATTCTTGAGCTAATTTTTCAGAACGAAAACGAGGCATGATATATGTATTAAGTATAATGTATTATGTATTAAGGATAAAGGGTGGTCGCGAAGCGACCACCCTTTACTTTAAAAATATTCTTAATTTTCTAGCTGTCCACCCCCAAATTCTTGCGACTCAGAGATTCCGTTTTCTAAAATAACGGGTTCGTCTACTTTAATATTTTCCTGTCTTGGTAGTTTAGTTATTTTATCTTTTCCAAGATAAGGTTGCAAAACTTCTGGAATTTTAATTGAGCCATCGGCTTGTTGGAAATTCTCAACTAAAGAAACTAAAATTCTTGGAGTAGGAATAGCGGTTGAATTCAAGGTGTGTACGTAACGACTTTTTCCTTCTTTATCTTTATATTTAATATTAAATCTCCGTGCTTGAAAATCATGAAAATAAGAAGCGGAGCTAATCTCACGATATTTGTTTTCCATTGGTACCCATAATTCAATATCATATTTCTTTACCTGACCCTGTCCCAAATCTCCTCCACAGTTAATTACAGTATGGTAAGGAATTCCTAAAGATTCAATAAATTCTTCTGTATTACGATTAATCCATTCATGCCATTTTACAGATTCTTCATGACTAGCTTCACATAAAATAACCTGTTCTACTTTAAAAAATTCATGCACCCGAATTAAACCTTTAGTGTCTTTTCCATGACTTCCCGCTTCCCTTCTAAAACAAGGAGAAAAACCTAAGAATTTTTTAGGTAATTCTTCTTGATCCAAAACTTCATTAGAATAAAATCCAGTCACAGGAATTTCAGCTGTTCCAATTAAATAATCATCGTCCTGAGTTCTATAAACGTCATCAGCATCATTAGGAAGATGACCTGTTCCATAAAGATTTTCTTTTCTCACAATAGCTGGAGGTAAAACCGGCACAAAACCTTTTTGCCCAAAAAAGTCATTCGCATAATTCCAAATTGCCCAAGATAATCTAGCTCCGTCATCCAACAAATAATAACCACGGAAGCCGTGAATTTTAGCTCCTCTTTCAAAATCTACCATTCCTAAATTGGTCATAATATCTACATGGGATTTTGGTTCAAAATCAAATTGAGTTTTTTCTCCCCAAGTTTTGATTTCTTGGTTATCTTCATCACTATCTCCGTCAGGCACAGACATATCAGGGACATTCGGTACCTGCAACATCGCAGCTTTCCATCTCTGCATAATTTCTTTTAATTCTTCATCCACTTTTTTTGATTCTTCTTTCATGGTTCGCATCTCCCCTATCAAAATTTCTCTTTCAGCTGAATTTTCAGTTTTATGAATCCTATCGGTATAAATATTTTGTTCTGATCGCATTCTTTCCACCGTAGACAAAGCAGCCTTTCTTTCATCATCAATTTTTAAAAGTTCTTCTACACTAAAATCAATATGCTTTTTCTTAGCAGCGTTTTGGACAAGTTCTTGATTTTCTCTTATAAATTTTATATCTAACATGGTTTTAGTTGTTTAGCTTATAGTTATTTAGTTATTTAGGAAAAATTTACTTTGTAAATTTTTCACTTAAATCACGAATCTTAAATTTAATAAATAATTCTGCCCCGCCCTCACTTAAGAACGGGGCTTTATGAAGCAGACTCTATTCTTTTTAGAATTCCATTAAACATTAATTAAATGATACCAAAAATAAAGAAATAAAAAAAGCCATGGAATTTCCAATTCCATGGCTTTGCTTTGTCTTATCGATTTTTACAAACACTACAAACACAATGTTTACCAATCTAAACGCTTGGCTGCAAGAAACAATCTGACTACCGACCTTGATCTTTCATCGGATAAGTCACAGCCTTTCAAAAAATCATTAACAGTTCTTCCATTTTTACTAGGGATATCTCTTCCAGCCTTAGTTTCTAATAAGAACTTAAAAGTTTCAAAAGAACAACCAGAATCAATAGCATTAATCAAAATAGGACTTTCTGGAGTAATCAATTCCGTAACTCCAGGTTTTCTCAAAAGATAATCAAGAGCCTGACATTCTCTCACTGAAGCCAGAGTTTCAAGATCATTTAAAGAAACTTGCAAACTAACTGTCTTTTCTTTATTTTCCATTTTCCGCCCCTTTCTTTTGCAAATTATAGATTAAAACATCTATCCCAATAATACTTTTTGCTCACAAAAAATCAACCTCCTCAAGAAAACCTTATTATAATATTATGCATAATATTATAATAACAATTACTATTATTTTATTTTATTTATTT
>JAZDMO010000022.1:0-6814 GCA_043800905.1 Patescibacteria group bacterium | reverse complement strand
TAATACTAAATACTAAATAAAAAGAGCGACGAGCTTTAGCTCGTCGCTCTTTTTATTTAAATTTTAAATAATTTTAAATTTAAGTGAAGTTCAAGGAAATAAGGAAAAATTTTCTGAGGCGTATCGAGTATACGATGAAGAAAATTTTTTCGAACCTGCCTGCCGGCAGGCAGGATTGACGAAGAAATTCACTAAATTTAGAATTATTTATTTTACCTCTACTCCCATTGACTTCGCAGTCCCCTCAATAATTTTCATCGCTGCCTCAATATCATTTGCACTTAAATCCACCATTTTAGCTTCGGCAATTTCTTTTACTTGAGCTTTAGTTAATGTTCCAGCGCGACTTACTAAATTTTTACTAGAACCTTTCTTTTGTCCAATCGCTTTCAAAATCATTCTGGAAGCTGGTGAAGTTTTCATTACAAAATCAAAACTTCTATCTTCGTAAACTGAAATCACCACTGGCACAACTTCTCCCATTCTGGTTTCTCTAGTCGCTTCATTAAACTTATTAACAAAGTCACCAATATTTACTCCCGCTTGTCCTAAAGCTGGTCCCAAAGGTGGAGCAGGTGTTGCCTTCCCCCCTTCTATTTGTAATTTTATTCTTTTAACTGCTTCTTTTGACATAGTTGTTTAGTTTATTAGGTATTTAGGTCTTTAGGTCTTTAGGAAAGTCACTTTGTGATTTTCTTTTATTCATAATTCCTAATTTTTAATTCTTAATTTTTTTCCAATCTTATTTGTTTGAGAAAAATATTTAATATTTTAGAAGCTCCCAAACAATCCAATACGCTCTATTATCCTTATATTTTCCTCACCTGCAAGGAATCTAATTCTACCGGTGTCTCACGACCAAACATCGAAACCATCACTTTAATCTTTCCTCTCTCTTCATCAATTTCACTAATTTTTCCTTCAGTGTCTTTAAAAGGTCCATCCATTACACTAATCATATCACCTACTTCCATACTAATTGCATGTTTAGTAATATCAGAATTCATTCTTCTTCTTAATTCAGCCATTTCCTGTTCGTCTACAGGAACTGGATTAACTCCCGCTCCCACGAAACCTGTAATACGAGGAGTATTTCTCACCACATACCAAGAATCATCAGTTACTATCATATCAACTAAAACATATCCAGGATAAATTTTTTCCTCTTCCTCTACTCTTTTTCCTCCTTTAATTTTAATTTTCTTTTCAATCGGAACTATCACGTCAAAAATTTTATCTTCCATACCAAAAGACTCAACTCTTTGTTTGAGATTTCTTACCACAGCATTTTCATACCCTACATAGGTATGAACTGCGTACCAATTTCTTTTTGCATTTTCTTCTTGTCGTGACATAAATTTTAGTTTATTAGTTGTTAGGTATTTAGGTCTTTAGGAAAATCACTTTGTGATTTTCTTTTATTTATAGTTCCTATTTTTTAATTATTAAAAATAAATTTTTCTAAACCTAAAGAAAAAATAAAATCAAAAAAACCTAAGAAAAAAGCAGTCGCTAAAGAAACACTAATAACAATTACAGTAAACCAAGTCACCTGTTTCTTTGTTGGCCAAGCAACATGTTTTAATTCTCCTTTTGTTTCTTTAATGTAATTAATTAAACTCATCTGAATTATTTTAAACTATTAATTTTCCCTTTTAAAAAAGCCCCGAAGGGCTTTTTATTTAATATAAATATACATTTTTATTATTCCGATGTCAACTAAAAATATTCATCCTTAATATATTAAACTTTTAACTGAAACGAAAAGAGCGTCAGCCGAAGGCTGACGCTCTTTTTATTCATGTTTTTACTTAATTTCGTAGGTGATATAAACCATAACTTTAATTTCATTTTCCCCAGTCGGAATTGATGCTGTTGCTGAGGATATAGCATCCCCTCCCATTCCATAAGCCTTAGCTGACATTTCGTAATATGGAGGATAATCATTTCCTTCATTAGATGAATAAGAAACCATTCTTACTAAATCAACTCCTAAATCCTTAGCTAAATCTTTTGCTTTGCTTTTAGCTTCTTTAATAGCGTCCTCTCTCGCTTGTCTCATTAAATCATCCTTATTATCAATATCAAAAGTCAAACCACTTAGATTAGAAACTTTTGTTGAACCTAAACCTGATAAAATCTCTCCAGCTTTATTTATATCACTTAATTTCACAGTTACGTTTTGATTTACTTCATAACCAACAATTTTTTGCTGTCTTTCTGGGGTAGGACAACCATAAGTAGAACAAGCCACCTCTTTTGACCACCATTCGTATTTAGGATAAATATTATAACCAGTAGTTTTAATATCTTTTTCTTCTACTCCAGCAGTCTTCAGAAAATCCAAAGCACTCGCCATTTTTTCATTAACAATTTTTTGCGCTGCTTCCACAGTGTCCCCTTCTTCTACCACTGAAAAACTAAAAGTAGCAATATCAGGAGTTGCAGAAATTTCTCCTTCTCCCGTTACCATAATAGTATTTTGAGGATAAATATCCTGACCAATAAATTTATTTACTTTTAAAGCTCCGTAAGTTTTAACTAATAAAAACAAAGCTAAAACCATAAGTACTAAAGCTACCACTTTCATCATTTTATGCACACAATCCTGACAACTTTCAGGACAAATTTTATTTTCTTTTTCCATTTTATTTTTTTGAATTATCTAATAATTAATCTTAAGCTTATCCAAGCTCCGAGGATACCAATAATGTACCACGCGATATTATACACTAACCCAGAGACAGCGCTATAATAAGGGTGGATAACATACACCAATAAAATTGCTATTAATAATATTAAACCTTCTATTCTTCGTGACATATTTGTATTATATCAAAAATATTTTTCTTTGTATTTGTTATAAAAATTAACAAAACGATAAAGATTAAAAAACAAATCAGATAAACGATTAAGATAAATCAAAAGATTTAGTTCTTGAGATTTTTTTTCATTTAAAGCTACTAAACTTCTTTCTGTCCTACGAACCACACTTCTTGTTAAATTAAGAAAGTTTGCTAAATCTTCACCTCCTCCAATAATAAATTTATCTAGAGCCGGAATTTCTTTTTCTATAAAATCAATTTGTTTTTCAAGACTTTCTATATTATCTAAGGTAATTATTTTTTCTGCCCCAGCAACTATTGATTGAAAAATAAACAAATCTCTTTGAATACTTTCTAAAAGCTCAACTAAAGTAAGATCTAAAATTTTAACTGAAAAACTTTCCGCTTTATTTTTACAAACACCTATTAAAGAATTAAGTTCATCTAAATTTCCCAAAACCTCAAACACTAAATTATTTTTAAGAAATTTTTTACCTCCTAAAATTTCCGACTCGCCCTTATCCCCTTTTTTGGTGTAAATCATATTTTTTTATTATTAGTTAACAATCAAAGCTTGCGCCAACCAACCAATTATAAAAATACCAATACTATTTAAAATAAAAGATAAAATTAAAAATTTCTTTTTACTCATTTTAGAAATTCCCAACATCGCCACTCCAATTTCATCTGGGAGTGGTGAAGCAATAACTAAGGCCCCTATAAAAGGAAGAAAAAACTTAAATAATTCATTTTTAAAAATCAAAGGAATACGCGACTTAGGATGAGAGGTTAAAAGGTGATTAAAACTTTTTGACACTTTATTTCTTACGAAAAAAAAGATAATTGAATCCCCTAGAACCGCCCCTACCCCTCCTAAAAGAGCTACCAACCAAAGAGGATCGGTTTGAGCAAAACCTCCTAAAAGGGCCATAGCTGGAGCTGTAGTAAAAACCGAAGTAAAAAACACACCAGCAAAAATAATACCCAACCACTGAAAATCCCCTAATAAAAACAAAATCTTATACGCGGTACCATTCTTTATCAAATAAACAGTGACAAAAATACTAATAGCAACCCAAAATAAATCATTTCTTTTTTTATTTCTTTTCACCATAAAGTACGTATTAAATATCAAGTCTGCCTGCCCCTGCCTGCCGGCGTGCAGGGGCAGGCAGGTATTATGTATTATAGAAAAATTTGCTCCGCAAATTTTTTCTTTAACTAAAACCTATTTAAATAATTGTATCCTAAACCAAAACAAGAAACATCTTTGTCTGGGGGAAACTTTTTATAAAAAAATTATTTATTGTGTTTCTTTAGAGAAAGAATACTTAGAATAAAAGCCAGAGTAAAGAAAATAGCTCCAAAAAAACAAGGAGTGTAAAAAGGATTAACTACACCAACAGCACAACCAACTTTTTCACCAGCACACACCCAAGCATAAAGTTCATAACCAAAATTTCCCCAAGCAAACAAAGTTCCGGCTAATAAAATTATAAATTGTGAAATGAGAATGTTTTTCATAATTTTAAAATTAATTATTAAGTCCACAATCTGGGTAGTTTACCAAAACACATAAAATATCCTTATATTAAAAGCTTTTTGGGCGGCTATCCAGAATTGAACTGGAATCGAAAGTTCCACAAACTTTAGTGTTAACCATTACACCATAGCCGCCATGTTTAGACTTTATATTTATACTTTATTTTAATAATTTATTCAACAAAAACATTATTCTATCATTCTATAGAATGATAGAACTAAAATGTTTTCATGAAAGCAACAAATTTTTTACCGAAGGGCGAAAGTTTATGAGCAACAGGTCTTCCTCTGTATTGTTTATTCAAAAGCCCTGCTAAAACAAGTTTTTCTGTGTGTTGTGCAATAACCTTATAATCCGTATTTAATCCATCAGCAATATCAAAAAGATCAGCGCCTTCGTTTTTTTCAACAAAAAACAAAATATCAATTCTTCTATGGTTAGAAGGCCCTTTAAAAAACCTCTCTAGCCTTTTCCCTTCTGTTTGTTTTTGAATCTTTTTCATATTTGTTATTCTATCATTCTATAGAATGATAGAATAACAAATATGGGGATAAATAAAAAAGTGGCGAGCTGGAGGCTCGTCACTTTTTGTTTTTAAATCAATTGTTATTCTGTTTTTTCAGCTTCTTTATTTTCTTCAACAGAATTTTCTGTAACGTCTTCAACTACTTCTGCTTCCGCCTGAGCTTCTGCAATTTTTGCATCTTCCACAGCTTTAGCTTCCTCTTCAGCAAATTTTATTCTGTCAGCTTCTTCGTCAGCTTCACTGGTTGTAGTTAAATCCATCATTTTCATCTTTCTCATTTGACGACGAATCTCACGAGCCACCTTTTCACGAATAAAGTAAAGTTTTGATCTTCGAACTCTAGCACGTTTTACAATTTCAATCTTATCAATATTAGGAGAATATAGAGGAAAAATTCTTTCTACCCCCACTCCGCTAGCTACTTTTCGTACTGTAAAAGTTGCACCAGCTTCATCTCCATGTTTTCTAGCTAATACCAATCCTTCATAAGCCTGCAAACGAGTTTTACCTTTTTCTTGAATTCTAACCCAAACACGCACGGTGTCTCCAGCTTGAATTCCAAGTTTTCTTCGTTCTTCCATATTCACAGGTGAAAATTGTATTGTTTCTGTTTTCATATTTTTCTTATGAGTTTACGAATTAGAAAAATATGACCCTGTGAAATTCGTTTTTGTAAAAAACGAATTTTTTAATTTTTTGTTAAAAAATTAAAAAAGATTTCACTGGGGTTAATCTAACCCATAAACTGTAAATTCTTATTTATACGCCAAACTTTATCACAATATGTATTAAGTATCAAGTCTACCTGCCCCCGCCTGCCGGCGTGCAAGGGCAGGTAGGTATTATTTATTAAATATACGAAATAAAACTCTAACCATCTATATAGTTACCTAATACCGAGTATATTTTAACATAAAAAATCCGTTCAAGCTTTTCCTTGCGGAAAAACTCGAACGGATTAAGGGCAAAGGGTCCAAGAGACAAAGAGTCCAAGTACAAAGGACTACTTTGTCAAAGGGTCAGTTGCGAGAAAAGGCACGACCCCTAGCATCCCACTGGTTGCCACCTAACCGAGCCGCGCCCACAACCCACCGCCGGCCGTCAGCACTCCAATAGACAAGCACAGCGAAGACCTTATCAGCCCCACGAACATAGAAAATGTTCCCGTAGCCGTTGGTGATTAGATCTCCAACCTCCTCCCCTTTCGGTTGCTGATCTATTAGACCAGCAAGAAATAATGAAAACTCGCTCGCATCTTCAAAGACGTGCCCGTCTCCGAGTTCCTTTCGGATCTCGGAGTCAGTCATTGGTTCTTGTAAATCAAAGTGACCTTCTTTAATCAATGGCGATTTCATGGTCTTTTTTGCGACGGATAAAATCCTGTCGCAAAAATCTGAGGAAACCCAGAGACCCGGACGGGTTTTAAAGAACTCATGGGGGTCAAAAACATCCCCTATTTCTTTAGGGCAAAGCCCTAACAAAAACTTTTGCAGAGCTTTTGGATTATCAATCCAACCCTGCATAATCTCCCCGTTTAAATTTCTTGGCATGCAGGTCGCCACCGCTGCCAAGAAACTTGCCGTCTGTCCATCGTAGGTCTTCTCATTTTTCATGAGTTTTCTCCTTTTTTTTGAATTGGCTACACCTTATGGTCATAGCTAAAAAATTTCAAATTTCTATTTTCAAAATCTTTTGGCTATGACCATTCGTAAGTTTTTATTAATTTAAAGAACTAAAATCATGTTTATACAATACCACTGTCTGTTTTATTTGTCAAGCTTTTCGTAATATCCCAATAGCTTGGAAACACTTTTAACAAAAAAGTGTAATATTCAAGCATTATGTATACAAAGAATCCAAATATGCCTAAAGTTCGTAGAGATGCAGCTCACATGGTCTACAAAGGCTATGGAGTAAGAA
>JAZDMO010000016.1:0-40727 GCA_043800905.1 Patescibacteria group bacterium | reverse complement strand
AAAAATTACAAAATTCAAAAGAATAACTTTTTTATATTCAACAATTTTAATAAATTAAGCAACTTAAACCATTAGGCTTAATTTAACAAATATTACCACTTGAAACCCTAAAAAACAAATAAAAAACCGACTGAAGAGTTTCTTTACCGTGAAAGGGTAAAATTCTGAAACCTTCAGTCGGAGTGGTGTCTTATGGAGATAAAGGAGGTCAAACCACAAGACGAGCGAATTCATAACAACTCATAAACCCGCTTCACCACAATACCACAAAAAACTAAATTTGCAAATATTTTTTATAAAACCAAATTAATATTTTTTCTACCACCAAAACACCGACAATACCCAAAACAGCTCCCGCCAGAATATCCAAAGGCCAATGGACTCCCACTACAACTCTTGATAAAGCGATTAAAACTGCCCCTAAAAAAAATGGGGCAGAAATAATTTTATTATATTTAAAAACCGCCACAGCCAAAGCAAAAACCAAAACCGTATGACCCGAAGGCATGGAATCATTTAAACCATGAGAAAATAATAAATTAACTTTTTCTAAAATAACAAAAGGTCGTGGACTAAAATAAAACTCTTTAACAATTTTAGCTATTCCCCACACCGTCAAAACGGAAAATGAACTTACAAAAAATTTATTTAAAGCAATTTTTTTATAAAAGAAAATAAAAATAAAAAAAACAATCATCCACCAAACCAACCAATCAGCACAAAAAATCGCAAAGGTATCGAAAACTTCGCTTTTTAAAGCGAGATTATTAAAAAGATAAAAAAAAGTCTCGTTCATATTTTTATAAATTATATCATAAAAATTTGACCTTAAAAAATAAAAAAGGTAACCTATCTACTTAGAAAGTTCTTATTACATTATTAATTCCCCTAAGGAGGAAAAATGGAAATTATCTGTGCTTGGTGTAGAGAAAAGATTAGGGATGCCGAAGGAACACTAAAACAAGAAAAAGAAAAAGAAATTTCTTTTGGAATGTGCGAAAAATGCCGAGAAGAAATTACTGAAAAAGATGGTTTAGAAACTACAATCAAACCATTTTGTTCCTATTGCAGAAAAAAATACAGAAAAAGTACTACCTCTGGAAAATGGGAAATTTTAAGCCATGAAATGACTGATGATGAGTTCCTATTCTTACAAGGGAACATCACAATCACTCACAGTTGTTGCCCTGAATGTTTAAAAAGAGAATGTAAAAAAATTCCTTTTAATTAAACTTGAGTTAGAAAACCACGGGGTCTCGGAAATTTATTTTCGAGACTCTTTTTTATTATCCATCTTTAAAATTTAAAATACTCACTTTTGGTTAATTATTTAAACATTTTTTAAATTCTGGATTCCATCCAAGCCTGTCTGCCGACAGGCAGGGCGGACCGTCTTTGTAAAATTAGATTTTTTAATAAAAATCTAATCGTGGCAACCTGCCTGCCCCTGCACGCCGGCAGGCGGGGGCAGGCAAGTCTAGTAAATCATGATAGTTTTTAATTTGGATCAAACCTGCCTACAGGAAGACAGAACAAAAACTTTTTAAGCAGTAACAACTTTCCCTATAATACCTAATACATGATACAAAAAATTTAAAAATAAAATCACTTGGACATACTATGTCCAAGTGACCTAAAAAACTAAACTTCTAATTTAACTTCCACTTCTAGACAATAAAGTTTTAATAGTTTTTAATGCTATTTTTAAATCAATTAAAAAAGAACGATTTTTGATGTAAAACAAATCATAAGATAGTTTTTCTGTCGTCAATTCCACATCATTTTCATGATGAGGTGCTTCTTTTTGATAAATTTGAGCCCAACCAGATAACCCAGGAGTAATTAAGTGTCTAATTCCATAATGAGGAATTTTTTGTTCATAAAAATCAACCGCCGAAAGAAATTCTGGTCTTGGTCCAATTAAAGAAAGATCCCCTTTTAAAACATTCCATAATTGAGGCAATTCATCAATTCTCCACTTTCTTAAAAATTTTCCTACCTTTGTCACTTGATTTTGATCCTTGCCCCACTTTCCACCATCACTAGGAATTTGAGTCATAGTTCTAAATTTAAACAAACTAATAATTCCATTATTTTTTCCGATTCTCTCAGGAAAATAAAAAATTGGACCACCATCCTCCATTTTTATCGCACAATAAACGAAAGGATAGAAAATCAAAGAAATTAAACCTAAAGGTAGAGCAATAATAATATCCATAGCTCTTTTTAAAACAGAATAAATATTTTGTTGAGAAGAATTAACGTTTTCTAAAAACCAATTATAATTAATCAATGATAATGGAATTTTATCAAAAACATCCTCGTAAACCTTATGAATATCTAAAAATTTAATTTTAGAAAAAATTAAATTATAAAAATAAGGAATATTTTTTTTCAACTCATCATCTTTTAAATCCAAAACAATAACAGAAATTCCATATTCATAAACAGGATTTAAAATATCTTTTTGAAAATCTAGTTTGTGATGTTTGTCTAAATCAACACTTAAAACAAAACGTAAATTATACCAAGGATTTATATTTACTTCTTTTTCCAATTGATGCATTTCACTTCCCCTTCCAATCAATAAAGCATCAACTTTTTTTCTAATTCCCAAAATAGCAATAATATAAACTCTCCAAATAAGAATAAAAAATAAAGAAGTTATTAAATAAATAAACAAAATAGTTTTAGGAGTTAAACCAAAGTAAGGAATTAAATAGAAAAAAACAATAGCAATTAAACTATTAACAATCTGAACACTCAAAATATCACCAAAAAAATGACGGTGGTTTACTAAAGCCCTCCTTTCATAAAAACCAGCAATAAAAAAAGACAAAGACCAGATTAAAAACAAAAAAGAAAAAGGCTCTAAATGCTCTAGGAAAAAAGCCGTAGAAGGCATTTGGCTATGACGGATAGCCAAGGTCACCCATAAAGAAATAGTTAAAAAAAGGAAATCCCCCAGAAAAAGAAGCAGAGGTTCTTTTTTATTTATAATTAACATTTGCCCTGATTATATAATAATCATTCTTAAAATAAAAGAGTTTTTATGCTACAATCAACCTAATATATTAAGATATCTATGGAAAAAAAGAAAATTTTATTCATTATAACTAAGGCTAATTGGGGCGGAGGGCAGAAATATGTCTTTGATTTAGCCACTAATTTATCGGATTTCAAGGTAGCTGTTGCCTATGGACAACCCTTTGGAGAATTGGAGGAAAAAATAAAAAAAGAAAAAGAAATTAAAACCTATAGAATAGAAAACTCTGCTCGAGATATAAATTTATTTAAAGAGGTAAAAGCTTTCTGGGAAATCTTCAAAATAATCAAAAAAGAAAGACCAGATATTTTGCACTTAAATAGCCCCAAAGCCGGAGGTTTAGGCTCATTAGCTGGAAGAATGTTAAAAATTCCTAAAATAATTTATACTGCCCACGGATGGTCTTTCAATGAAGATCGATCTTTTTTTCAAACAACATTAATCAAATTTTTTAGTTGGTTAATAATAATTTTGAGTCACAAAACTATAGTGATTGCCCAAAAAGAATACCAACAAATTAAAAGATGGCTTTGGGTAAAAAATAAATTAAAACTAATTTATAATGGACTTCAACCAATTTGTTTTCTAAATCGTGATGAAGCCCAAAGTTTTTTTGAAGAAAAAATATCTTCAAAATTAAATGATAATTTAATCATCGGCACCATTGCAGAATTAACTAAAAATAAAGGTCTAAAATATGCGATTAAAGGATTTAAAAAAATTGCCGACAAAAACCCGCTTGCTAAATTTATTATTATTGGTGAAGGTGAAGACCGAGAATATTTAGAAAATAAAATAAAAAAATATCATCTAGAAAATAAGGTTTTTTTGATTGGAAAAATTATCGATGCCAGCAAGTATTTAAAAGCCTTTGATATTTTTTTATTGTCTTCTATTAAAGAAGGTTTCCCTTTTGTTCTACTGGAAGCAGGTTTAGCTCAATTACCGGTGATTGCAACCGAAGTAGGCGGAATTCCAGAATTAATTCAAGATAACAAAACAGGGATTTTAGTTAAAATAAAAGAAGATGACAAAATCGAGGATGCTTTAGAGAAATTAATTTCAAACGAACCTTTAAAAAATAAGTTAGCAGAAAGCCTATACAACAAAATTAAAGAAGAATTTTCTTTTGAAGCTATGTTGGAGAGAACTAAAATATTATATTAAAAACATTATAAATTAATAAGAGTTATCTTAAAATAAAAATAATATGGTTATAGATATAGAATTAACTTTAAATAGATTTGGATTAGGAAAAATTGCCGATAACAAATTTCAATTTTTATTCCTTAGATTTTCCAAATGGAATATCCCAAATAAATATTCGATTTCCTTCGAAATAAATTGGAGGGCCAAAGAAAATTAAAAAATTAGGCTTAATAAAAAAATATCAGGCTATTTTTTCAAAAATCTTTCCTTGCAATGATGGACGACGAAAAGCGAAGCGTCTCTGCGAGATTAGATTTTTTACTAAAAATCTAATCGTGGCAGTCCAGACTTGTGAAATCACGAAGTGATTAAATTTAAAAAATAGATGCTAGATTGCCACAGAATTTTTTAAAACAAAAAATTCTTCGCAATGACGTTTATTCGCTGAAGTTTTTAGTTAAAATAGTCCAATTAAACTGAGGTATTTATTTTTATGCGTTAATTCCGCGAAGGTCTGCGTCTAGTCTGCATCCCCTACTCTAACCCCAAAAACTCATTATTCAAATCTTCTCTATGAGCTACACGAGAATACCTCCTCATTCCCATTAAAATTCCCAAAGCAGTGTATTCCATTAATAGATGCGATCCTCCATAACTCATAAAAGGCAAAGTAATTCCTGTTACCGGCAAAAGTCCAACGTTCATTCCTACATGTACCGTGAAATGACTAATTATCATAACCGCTAATCCAAGACAATAAAGAACTTCAAAATTACTTGCTCCCAGTAGAGCATTTTTCAAAATCCTCCAAATTACCAAAGCAAAGAAGATAAACAATAAAATTACTCCAACAAATCCCCACTCTTCCGCAAAGGCTGAAAAAATAAAGTCTGTTTGATATTCTGGTAAAAATTGTAATCTGGATTGAGTTCCAAAACCTACTCCTTTGCCTAATAATTGACCTGAACCAACCGCAATTGTAGATTGGTAGGCGTTATAGCCAGCTCCTTGAATATCTGCCATCGGATTAATAAAAGTTAAAATTCTATTTTTTTGATAATCTTGGAAAACGTTAAACCATAAAACTATAAAAGCTAAAGCCCCCACCCCAAAAACCACAAAAAGATGTTTTTTGGAAATTCCTGAAACCAAAACCATTCCTAACCAAATAAAAAAAATAATAATGGCTGATCCAAAATCAGGCTGAAGAAGAACCAATACAAAAAAAACAAAAGCATAAAAACCTGAAACTAAGATATGCCGAAAATTCGCAATCTCAATATGTCTTTTAGAAAAGTATTTAGCCAACAAAAGAATCAAAACTAGTTTAACAAAGTCTGATGGCTGAAAAGACAAAAATCCAACACTAAACCAAGATTGTGCTCCTTGAAAAACAGATCCTGAAATAAAAAGAAAAGATAAAATCCCTACAAAAAATAAAAACAAAGGGATTAAAACTTCCGTTTTTTTTAAAAAACGAAAATCAAACAAACTCAAACCAAAAAAAACAGCGATAGAAACTCCTAACCACATCAACTGTTTTTCAAAAAAATAATTATCTCCCATAAAAGAGTTCATAGTAATCAACCCAGCAGCAACCAAAGGTAACGTCGAAAAAAATAAAATCCAATCTATATTAATTCTTTTTCTCAAAAACATACCTATTCTATTTTAGAAACCAACATTAAATCTATTTTTGCAATTTTCTTATCAAATAAAATTGGCCAAGTAAAAATTGCGTTTTCTGAGCTGTCTTTTTTTATACTTCCAATAATTGTCTTTGAACTATTGATTAAATTACCATCACCATCAAGTAATAACACAATTAATTCAATGCCTTTTATTTCTCTAATAGTATTGTTTTCGATAAGGGCTAAAACCTTAGAAGTATTATTTTTTTCTTGAAAGTCGACATTTTTTATAGTAATTAAACTATTATAATCTATACTGCTTTTAACCCAATAAGGAGCTCTGGTTAACTCAAAAGTAGTCCTAACAGGAACTCGATTCCCTACTTTGATTCCTCCCTCAAACACAGGGAAAGTACTATTAGCCGGAATAAAAATTAAACCCCTTTTCTCGCTTATTAATAAACCCTCTTCATCAAATAATTTAAAGACATAAGGAATACCACTCGCTTCAGCAGAAACATTTAAATTTTCTATCATAGCCACAGCACTATAAACCCCATCGTTAGTTTTAGAAACCCGACTCCATTGCACAATAGGATCAATTATTTTAAAACCACAAACAACTTGGCAAGAACCACCACAATCAACTCCTTCCTCATCAGCATTTTGTTTTCCATCAAAACAAGTTGGTTCAGTATAAAAAGAAAAAAATAAAAAAAGAATTATTGGTATTAAAATAACAAATAAAGCGACTATTATATATTTATTTTTTCTTTTTGATGACCAAGACATTTATTTAGTATTTTAGATGTTAGCAATTAGGTTTTTAGAGAAAATTTGCTCCACAAATTTTAATTTTTTTATTTCCCATTTTCTTTATTAATATCAATACTAATATATTAACATTAAAATTTAAAAATGAAAAAGACGGCCATTTCGTGGTCGTCTTTTTCTTAATATATAAAATATTTTATTTTCAATACTTTGTTCTGGCGCCTATCTACTTTCCCACAAGTGGTATCATCGACGCTAATGGGCTTGACTTCCGAATTCGGAATGAGATCGGGTATAACCCCACCGCCAAAGCACCAGAACAAAATATTGAAAAATTAAAATAAAGTAAGTAAAAACATTAAAAACAAGATTGTGGATTTTAAAATTCCTAACAGGAATCGACGAATTAGTACTCCTCGGCTGAACACATTACTGTGCGTACACCTAGAGCCTATCACCTGATCATCTCTCAGGGGTCTCAAATGAAATCTAATCTTGAAGTTGGCTTCCCTCTTAGATGCTTTCAGAGGTTATCCATTCCCAACTTAGCTACCCAGCGATGCTCCTGGCGGAACAGCTGGTACACCAGAGGTTAGTTCACTCCGGTCCTCTCGTACTAGGAGTAAATCTTCTCAAATTTCAACGCCTGCAACAGATAGGAGACCAACCTGTCTTACGCATGATACTCAATTATTACTAATTGCATGGACTAGATCTTCCGAATTTTTAAACTCGGTCCAACGTATAGTCTCTACGGGTAGACGAGTCTGTAAAATTAAAAGTCTAAAGTCGAAAGGAAAAAATTTGTAAAGCAAATTTTTTGACTTTTGACATTACGGACTTTGTGAACTTTTGACTCTTTTCTTTCCCTCGGTATTGTCCGATTGCTTATGCAATTTAGGATTTTACCGATATAAGTTGGCTTTTTCTCTAAACACTTTTTAAAAAAATGTTAGGACCGCCGTATCAGATTGGTTTCTTGTTCTATCTCAAATTTTTTGTCAACGAAAAGACAATGATAAATGATGTTTGAGAGTTTAGATTGCTTAAAAGTCAAAATAATTTGACCTCTAAACGGTCTAAACCCAGCTCGCGTAACTTTTTAATTGGCGAACAGCCAAACCCTTGGAAGCTTCTCCACCTCCAGGATAAGTTGAGCCGACATCGAGGTGCCAAACAGTGCCGTCGCTATGGACGCTTAGGCACTATTAGCCTGTTATCCCCAGGGTAACTTTTGTCCGATAATCTTGGGCCGTGTCTAATTCGGGCCCTCGGTTCACTATGTTCTACTTTCGTATCTGCTCGACATGTACGTCTTGCAGTTAAGCCAGCTTGTGCCATTATACTATCGGCACGGTTTCCATTCGCGCCTAGCTGACCTTTAAACTCCTCCGTTACTTTTTAGGCATTTATGTTATCCAATCTAAAACAATTTTATGATTCATTGATTTTATATTTTTTACAAAAGGATAAACAATTTCAGTAAATTTCTTAGCCGATTGGGAAAGAATATATAACCGATAATACTTATCTTTTTGTGAATGTAATTCTGTTTCTATGTTGAAATTTATTTTTAAATATTTTTTCAATAAAGAAATTTCTTTTTTATCAAAACCCAAAGTGTGAATTATATAAGTTTTATGTTTTAAAGATTTTCTAGATCCATCATCCATAAACCAAACAGCAACACTAATCGGTTTCAAATTCTTTAACATTATCTCTGGAACTATTTTTTTACCCTTAGGATAAAAAGATTTTCCATAAAATCTAAAAGAAGCTATTGAAAGGGTGCTAAAACCAAAACTTTTTTGTCCATTTTTTCGGATTTTAGTATATGGTTTTTGATTGATGAAATCCCTAAACTCTTCATAAAGCCACATAACATAATCTGATTGTTCCATAGAATGTTCTATTTTTAATCTATATGTTCGTCCATTATTTTGAGTTTCTAGATGTCCATCACCAAGCAATAACCCTATCAAAATATCTCTTTGTCTTTGAGATAATTTATTTTTTTGTGTTTTCATTTTTGGATTTTCTTAATTTAATAAGAAACTTTACGTCGCCATAAAGATCGGACTATATTTTATCACCTTATTGGTGATTTCAGCGTATAGTCTCTGAGGATCTCTATTAAAAATAGATTTCCTGCTGATTGTCCGTTAATTAAATTATATTTAATAGCACTGATCAAATTTTTACTACCACAACCACAAAATTGTGATAAGTATTGTCAGATACACGGAGTTTCCAGCATACAGCTGAATACCTACTTGAATAATCAAGTACCCCCTATTTATTTTTTTATGAAGTGACCAAACTTCTGGAGGCGCCATGGCTTGATTCAACCAATTATTTTAATTGATTAAATCAAGGATAGCGCCCCACTAAAACTACCTGCCAGGCACTGTCTCTCGCCGTTTTTTCCGTCGAGATTAGAATATATACATCATAAGAGTGGTATTTCACTGACGACTCCAGTATTCCCAAAAGAATACCTTCAAAGTCTTCCACCTATGCTACGCAGATGAAACATATACCCAATACCAAGCTATAGTAAAGCTCCTGGGGTCTTTTCGTCTAGTTGCAGGTAACCGGCATCTTCACCGGTATCGCATTTTCACCGAGCTATTCTCCGAGACAGTACCCCACTCGTTACGCCATTCGTGCACGTCTGAATTTACCAGACAAGGAATTTCGCTACCTTAGGACCGTTCATTGTTATTTTATATAACAAGCAATACAATGTTAACTTGTTAACTTGATATCGCTATCAAGATTCGACTATCTCATCTTCAATTATTTACTGTCGACAATTCTTGTAAATTGTAAATAAGAAGTTCTGCGTATAGTCTGTGAGGATTTTCCACTAATTATAATTAAATAATTACATCTTCAATGTTGTACTTTCTTGTTCTTCCTGCTCCTAAATTTAATTCTTCTCTTAATTTTAAAACTTCTTTAAAACCATCTTTTTGTAAATGTTTTTTTTGATAAAGAATATCAATAATTTTTACAAAAATAGAAAAATTTTTCTTTTTATTAGCTGACAAGAAACGAAATCTCTTAAAAAAAGGAATTATTCTTTCTTTGAGCATTTCTACATTAAAAACTTCATAATAAATTAATCCATCCTTTCTTTCTCTTAAAGTTCCACATCCCAACTCTTTTTTAAAAAGAGCTAAGATAACACGATCTTTTTGAGATATATTAAAAGAAGGAGAAATTTTCCAATCATTTTTATAGTCTTTTCTTTTCTTTAACGATACGTTAAAGCTTCCTTCACCATCAGTAAAACCAGAAATATAGTTTCCGAGGTTTGGATCAAAATCTTTTAACCATTTTTTATGTTCATTCATATTTTTTTGATTAAAGTGGAATCTTTCCTGCGGATTGTCTGCACTGGATAGATTGTTACTGTTATATTATTTATAACGAGTACTACCAGATACTTTAGAAAAAACCTAAGTATTTTTCTTTTCAGAGTTTCCCGCATTTAGCAGAATTTTTTAACGTAACTACAACGGTAATGCTATTTATAGTTACGGCCGACATTCACCAGGGCTTATGTAGTCCAGCATGTACATCACGCTACGCGCGATGTACAAGTCGAAAGCTAAAAGTCGAAAGTCGAAAGAAAAATTTGCAAAGCAAATTTTTTACTTTTAACTTTATGGACTTTATGAACTTTTAACTCGTATATCACATGCAATGTGATGTACACACCCCCCACATTTAACCTTCTGGCATTGGTCAGGCGTCACCCCCTATACTTCCTCTTACGAGTTCGCAGGGAGCTGTGTTTTTGTTAAACAGTCGGCAGGGTTACTTTCGCTGCGGCCCCTCACCCAGAACAGTGCCGACAAATTAAAATTTGTCAAAAATTAACTAAATTTTAATTTATTCATTTACTGTTTTTATTGTGCTTTCTTAATCTTAATGTTTGCAGAGCAAACAGCACTGTTCTGGGTGAGGGGCAAACCTTATTCCGAAGTTACGGTTGCTTTTTTGCCGAGTTCCTTGGAGAAAAATCACTCGTTCGCCTAGGTCTTCTCGACCTGACTACCTGTGTCGGTTTAGGGTACGGTTCCTTTATTTTTATGCTTAGAGAATTTTCTTGGAAGGCTCTTCACAAAAATTTCTCTTTCCGAAAAAAGAAATTTTGTCTATCTACAGAATTTGTCCGAAGACCACATTCCGGATTTTCCTAGAATGCATCCTTTAAAATAAACAACGCAAATCCAATAATGCGCTTTTGCTTGTGTCCTCCGTCCTCCCATCGCAAAATAAAGAAGTTATGGAATATTAACCATATGTCCATCGGATCCGGTTTTAACCATCTCCTTAGGACCGACTAACCCTTCGCTGATCAACATTGCGAAGGAACCCTTAGTCTTTCGGCGTGCAGGGATCTAACCTGCATTGCGGTTACTCGTGCCAACATTCTTGCTTCTGTACGCTCCACCGTGGCTCACGCCTTCGGCTTCATCGCAGAACAGAATACTCTCCTACCGCTCAATCGCTCCTCGCTAAGCTCGGAAGCGAATTTTCAATTTTGTAATTTTTAATTTTTAAATAATTTTTAATGACTAAATTTTTTAAACACAACAACGAAAATTTGCGAAGCAAATTTTCGTAAAGTTTAAACATTAGAAATTAAAAATTTTGATTTATTTAAAAATTAAAAATTTAAAATTATAAAATTCGTTCCAAACGCAGTGAGGAACGACTGAACCCTAATCTTCGGTATTATACTTAGCCCCGATAATTTGTGGCGCAAAATCTCTTGATGAGTGAGCTGTTACGCTATCTTTAAAGGATGGCTGCTTCTAAGCCAACCTCCTCATTGTCTGAGAAATTTCACCACCTTAAGTGCACTTAGTATAAATTTAGGGACCTTAGATGTAGATCTGGGCTGTTTCCCTTTTGACCAATGGAGCTTAGCCCCCACAGTCTAACTGCTAAACTATTAACTTCTGGTATTCGGAGTTTGATAGGATTGACGAGATTTCTCCCTGTTCAATCCTTCCAGTGCTCTACCCCCAGAAGGAACATTTAACGCTAACCCAAAAGCTATTTCGGAGAGAACCAGCTATTACCAAGTTCGATTAGCTTTTCACTTCTTACCACAGGTCATCCGATGGAGTCGCACGACCAACCGGTTCGGGCCTCCATCTATCTTTCGATAGACTTCACCCTGCCCATGGCAAGATCACTTGGCTTCGGGTCCAAAGCATACAATTTATATTTCGCGCTATTCACACTCGCTTTCGCTAGGCCTTCAGAGGTTACTCTTTCGGCAACTGTATACTTTGACTCGTTGGCTCATTCTTCAATAGGAACGCTACCACGGTCATCGCGCAAAGCACGATGCCCTAGTTCAAAGTTAAAAGTCGAAAGTCGAAAGGAAAAAATTTGCTCTGCAAATTTTTTGACTTTGGACATTACGGACTTTATAGACTTTTGACTAGTCATCACACTCTCTGTGATGACCGCTATAACTCCTTGTAAGCATATGGTTTCAGGTCTATTTCACTCCCCTCTCCGGGGTTCTTTTCACCTTTCCCTCACGGTACTTGTTCACTATCGATCTCTAAAAGTATTTAGCCTTACCAGTTAGTACTGGCAGATTCACCCAAGCTATTCATGTCTTGAGTTACTCAGGAGTAACAGAAAGAAGATATTGTGTTTTCGTTTACGGGACCATTACCCTTTAGAGTTTTGCTTTCCAGCAAATTCAACTAACACAACATTTTGTAACTTCTCCTATTCCGAAAAACAGATTCTGTTATCCTACAACCCCCGCACACCAACTTTACCATCGTTGCGTCGTGTTTCCAAAAATTTTTATGCAATTCTCTTTAAAATAAAACTAAAAACAAATTCTAGTGATGATTAAGAGGTGCAACAAAAACACGATGGCAAAGTTGGTGTGCGGGTTTGGGCTCTTTCCTTTTCGCTCGCCGCTACTAAGAAAATAACTATTGTTCTCTTTTCCTCTGGGTACTGAGATGTTTCACTTCCCCAGGTTTACCTCCTGTTTAATGCAACAGGATCATATGAATTTATCATACGGGGTTTCCCCATTCGGACACCTCCGGATCAAAGCTTGCTAGTCAGCTCCCCGAAGTTTATCGCAGACATGCCACGTCCTTCATCGCCTTTTAGAGTCAAGGCATCCACCATACGCCCTTAAATTTCCTGTTAGGAAATTTAAAAACCGCAATCTTGTGTTTTAAATCTTTTCTAAATTTAAAACGTGATTTTAAATGCTTATTAAATTATGTATTTCAATAATTTAATTTTATTACCTACTTTATTTTATTATCAATGAATCAGTCATCCAGAATTTAAAAAACCGCTTTCGAAGCGGCAAGAACAAACCAATAAGATTTATTTCTGCCTCTTTTTAAATTGGTTTTTTTCTAACATAACAGTGGTGAATATTATATATGAAAATAAAAAAAATGCAAACAAAAAAGACCATTCTTAAACCTAGTTTTTGAGTAGCTTAAAATAACCTTATTTCTGACATTTTTTGCAATAAAAAACACCTCTTTGCCCCATTTTTTTAGTTTGAACAAGCCCTCCGCAACCCACACATTTTTCTCCTGTGCGACGATAAACTTTTAGAAAATTTTGGAAACTCCCTTTCTTACCATCAGTATCCCGATAATCCACATCAGAAGTTCCTCGCATTTTAACCGCTTTCTTTAAAATTTTTTGCATTGAATTATAGATTTTCTTTCTTTCATTTTCGTTTAAATTTTTTCCCAATCTTTCAGGACAAATTCCAGCATCAAAAAGAATTTCAGAACGATAAATATTTCCAATTCCCGCAATCCATTTTTGGTCTAATAAAACAATTCCAATTTTTGAATTTAGTTTTTTGTTTAACAATTCATTAAATTTTTTAAAAGTTAATTCATTCGCCAAAGCATCTATCCCTAAACTAGAAATTTCTTTCATATTTTCAACTTCCAAACTTTTCACCAAAGCTATCCACCCAAATTTCCGCATATCAGAAAAATCTAATTTTGAACCATCTGAAAATTCAAACCAGTGCCTCACATACCCATTTACCCTATCCCTAAACTCAATAGGAGTACCTCGGGTACTCCTATTTTTTAATAAAAGATGCCCTGTCATTTTTAGGTGAATCACAATAGAATTTTTATCGCTCAAATCTAAAATAATATGTTTTCCTATTCTTCTAGAATTTAATATTCTCTTTCCAACAACTCCTTTTTTAAATTTCACAAAACTCGGTCTTACTTGTTTTTTCCAGACACTCTCAAAACCAACGATGGTCTTTCCCACCACTTTTTTCTCTAAATCACTCACCACTGTTTGTACTTCTGGTAATTCGGGCATGATTAAAACCAAAAAGATTTAAAAAAGGATTTGATTTCGTCTATTGATTTCAAAAATAAAGCTAATATAACAGTAAAAACAAAAACGAAAATAAAGGATAAAGTCAATTTATTAGTTGGTTCTATTCTTACAAAAAACCTATTTATTTCTTTTTTGTCTATTGGTAAACAAATTTTAATATCATTGATGGCTGACATTATTTGTTCTTTGGTTAAATTCTCATGAGTTTTATTTTTTAGACATTCACCTGTAAGAGCAACAGAATCAACTGGTGCATAAAAATTACCCTCTCTTATTTCAAAAGAAAGAAAATTTAAAGATACAATATCTAAAGTATACCTATTTAAAATATCCCAAGAAAAAATTTGGTTTACAAGAGACAAATCATCCGCCTCAATAAAATCAATCAATTTAAAACTTTCCTCTACCTCTTTATCTAGAAAAACACTTTCAATATCAACGTAAAAGTACGGCTTTACTAAAAAATTCCAAGAAAAATTAAAATAATATAATATAAATATTATTATAAAAAATCTTTTCATAATCAAATTTGTATTTCTCACAATTATCTTTATAATACTCTCAATTTTTTAAAAAAACAATTTAATATTTAAAATCAGTCACCTACGATTTTAAAAACAAACACCCCAATATGTTGGGGTGTTTGTTTCTTAGTTAAGCTTGTTTTCTTTTTGTTTTTCTTCTCTTTACAATTAGATTATTTGAGTATTTCTTTGGCTTTCTTGTTCTGATTCCTGGGTCAACTCTCTTACCTTGTTTGGTCTTCTTGTGTTTTCTTTGTCCACGACCACGAGCCTCTCCTCCTCCCATTGGGTGATCAACAGCATTCATGGCCATACCTCTTACGGTTGGTCTCTTTCCTAACCATCTTGAACGACCAGCTTTTCCTAATTTAACCAATTTGTGTTCGTCATTAGAAGCTTCTCCCACTGATGCCCAACAAGTTCCCAATACTTTTCTCACTTCTCCTGACGGCATTTTTAAATGAACCATTCCAGAATCCTGAGCAACTACTTCCACATAATTTCCAGCTGAACGAGCCACCTTAGCTCCACCTTCTGGTTTTAATTCCACATTATAAACAAAAGTACCAACAGCAATTTTAAATAAAGGTAAACGATTTCCTAATTTTACTTCAGTATTTTCTGAAACAACAAAAGCATCTCCCACTTTCATAGATTTAGGCACAACCACATATCTTCTCTCCCCATCGGCATAACAAACTAAAGCAATAAAAGATGTTCTGTTTGGATCATACTCAATAGTTTCAATCTTAGCAGGAATATCTTTTTTATCATAAACAAAATCTACCATTCGGTAATTTCTTTTATGACCGCCTCCTCTGTGACGTACAGTAATTCCTCCGTCAGCATTTCTACCAGCTTTTTTACTCAAACCCTTAATTAATGGCTTGTGAGGATTATTGGTGGTTATAAAATCACGGTAATTAATACCGGTCATATTTCTTCTTGATTTGGTTGTTGGTTTATATCTTTTCATAATATTTTTATGAATAAATAGATTTTAAAAACATATCCCTATGAAAACAAAAAATTTTGATTTTAGTATAAAATCAAAATTTACTTCACTGGGATTTTTTTAAAAAATCCTTTACATTCAAATAGTAATTTTCAGCTACTATAAACTTTAATTAATTTATTAAATTTTAATCCTAGTTGAGTTTCATATAAATTTTAGTTAAAAATTTATATGACTTAAATTTCTACGAAATTTAAACTCAACAGGATAATATTTCGCAAATCGCGAATTGGATTTTTGACCGAAGTCAAAAATCCAATTCGCGAGCGAAATATTACATTATGTTTATCTTATCTCCCTCTTTAAGATAAATATAAGCTTTTTTGGAACCTGATTTAATTCCTCTTTTTCCTCTGTAAATAATTCTTTTAGGTGGAATTTGAACAATATTTACTTTAAGCGGTTCAACTTTGTAAAGCTCTTTAATCGCTGCTGCAATTTGAGGTTTATTAGCATCAACAGATACTTCAAAAACATAAACGTTCTTTTCCATACTTAAAGAAGCCTTTTCTGTTAATCTAGGTCTAACTAAAATGTTTTCTAATCCTTTAACATTTAAAATATTCTTTTGTGCTTTCTTTTCAACCATATTATTAAGCTAATTTACTAGAAAGAAAATCAATACTCTCTTTAGGATTTGTAATAATCAAATGTTTGTAAGTTAAAAGCTCAACTGGATTGATATTTTTTACATCATCAATTTCCAAGTTTCCAAAATTATTAAAACTCTTAACGGTTTCTAAATCTCTATCACCCAAAGCAATAAAAGCAGAATTTTTTCTCTTATTCAAAAGCATTTCAAAACCTTTAATTTTACTTAACTTTTCTAAAACAGATTTAGCTTCTTTAGTCTTAGGTTCTGTAAATTTAATTTGATCAACAAAAAGAACTTCGCCATCTCTAAATTTTTGTGACAAAACAGTAAACAAAGCCTTGGCTTTCATTTTTCTGTTTATCTTTCTAGTGTAGTTTTTGTCTTTAGTTGGTCCAAAAGTAATTCCTCCTCCAATCCAAAGTGGTGATCTTCTTGATCCATGTCTTGCTCGTCCTGTTCCTTTTTGTCTCCATGGTTTAATACCACCTCCAGAAACTTCTGAACGATCTTTGGTATGAGCAATGGCACTTCTGGCGTTAGAAGTCATAGAAACAACAACTTGATGAACAAGATCTTGATTCATTGGTAAACCAAAAACCTCTTCTGGTAATACCATTTTATCTACTTCTTTTCCTTTTATATCATAAATTTTTGTTTCCATGATTTCTATATTACTCTAATGTTTTACCCTACAATTTCAACCAGTGATCCTCTTCTTCCTGCGATAGCTCCTTTCAATAATAATTGATTATTTTTTCTATCAATTTGAACTACTTTCAAATTTTTAGTAGTAATTCTATCTGAACCCATACGTCCAGCCATTCTTAATCCTTTAAATACTCTTTGTGGTCCAGTAGCTCCAATTGACCCTGGTTTTCTCTCTTGATGTTTTTGTCCGTGGGTTCGTGAACCTCCCGCAAAACCATGTCTTTTAACTACTCCTTGGAAACCTTTACCCTTACTCATAGAACTAACGGTTACTTTATCTCCCTCTGCAAAAATAGAAATATCAACTGAATCCCCCACTTTAAAAGAAGTAACCTCTTTTACTTTAAATTCTTTTAGATATTTAAAATTACCTAAATCTTTAAAATGACCTTTCTGGGCTTTATTTACATTTTTTTCGTGTTTTTGCCCATATCCAACCTGAATAGCAATATAACCATCTTTATCTTTTTCTTTGATTTGAGTAACAATTACCGGTTCTGTTTTCAAAACAGTCACAGGAAAAGCCACACCATCTTTATCAAAGATTTGTGTCATATTTTCTTTTGTTCCTAGAATAAATTTCATTATAGATTTTCTTAACATTTATTGAGCGAAGCGATAAGAAATATTTTAGAAAATCTTAACCCCTCACCCAGAAAAATATTATACACATTTTTCTTAAAATCGCTACTTTTTAAATATCTCAACAAATCTCCCTTTCACCATTCTGAGTGAGGAGTAATTAATCCACAAACCACCAACAAAAAATTAAACAAAATTTGGATTTTATTTAATTTTTTGTTGGTGGGTGGAATTAATTACATTAATTTAACATCAATATCAACTCCTGAAGGCAAATTCAAATTTGTAAGGGCTTCGATCAATTTTTGAGACGGACTCAAGATATCAATCAATCTTTTATGGATTCTCATCTCAAACTGTTCTCGAGCATCTTTATAAATAAAAGTTGAACGATTTACAGTATATTTTTTAGTCGTTATCGGCAAAGGCACTGGTCCGCGTAATTCAGCATCAAATTTAAAGGCGGTATCCATAATTTGTTTTACGGAAGTATCAAGGATTTTATGCTCATAAGCACTCACCTTAATTCTCAACTTATTTATAGATACTTCTTTTTCAGCTTTTTTCTTAGTATCTTTTACTGCTTCTGCAGTACCTTTTTCTTTAACGACCATAATATTTTTGTTAAATTTTCAATAAAACTAAGCGACAATCTTGGTAACAGCACCTGCTCCTACAGTCTTTCCTCCTTCTCGAATCGCAAATCTTTGCATTTCTTCAAGAGCAATTGGGGCATGAAGTTTAACTTTAAAAGTAGCTGTATCTCCCGGCATAACCATTTCTACTCCATCCGCTAAAGTAACTTCTCCTGTAACGTCAGTTGTTCTAATATAGAATTGTGGTTTGTATCCTGAGAAGAACGGTGTATGTCTTCCTCCTTCTTCTTTCTTCAAAATGTAAACCTCAGCTTCAAAGTCTGTGTGAGGAACAATAGTTCCTGTCTTTGCTAACACTTGACCTCTGTGAATATCTTCTTTTTTAACTCCTCTCAACAAAATTCCAGCATTGTCTCCTGCCATACCTTCTGACAATGATTTGTTGAACATTTCAATTCCAGTGACAGTTGTTTTAACAGTATCTTTCAAACCAACAATTTCTACTTCTTCACCAACTTTAACAACTCCTCGATCAATCTTTCCTGTTACCACAGTTCCTCTACCTTCAATTGAGAAAATATCTTCTACTGGCATTAAGAAAGGTTTTGCAACGTCTCTCACTGGTTCTGGAATATAAGTATCCATAGCTTCTACCAAAGATAGAACTGCTTTAACATTAGCATCATCTACAGCAGTAGCTTCCAAAGCTTTCAAAGCTGAACCTCGAATCACAGGAGCATTAGCTCCATCAAATTCATATTTAGTTAATAGTTCTCTAACTTCTTCTTCCACTAAATCAATCATTTCTGGATCATCCACCATATCGCATTTATTCAAAAATACAATTACCTTAGGCACTCCAACCTGCAAAGCTAAAAGAATGTGTTCTCTAGTTTGAGGCATAACTCCATCAGTAGCAGCTACCACCAATACCGCCCCATCCATTTGAGCAGCACCAGTAATCATGTTTTTAATGTAGTCAGCATGTCCCGGAGCATCAATGTGTGCATAGTGACGAGTATCAGATTCATATTCATTGTGTGAAAGAGCAATAGTAATTCCTCTTTCTTTTTCTTCAGGAGCACAATCGATTTCATCAACATTTCTCATCTTTACCTTTTTACCAGCAAGATTTAAAGAATGCAAAATCGCCGCAGTAAGAGTTGTTTTACCGTGGTCTACGTGTCCAATTGTTCCCACATTTACGTGAGGCTTTTCTCTATTATATTGTTCAGCCATAATAATTAATTAATTAACGAATAATTTTAATTGTTTTTACCCAAAATATATCAACACATAATAGCAAATCCTTATAAATAGTCAAGGATTTGTTATCCCAAAATATAACTTTTTTTTCGTCTAGCTACCTAAGTTTAACACCCTAAGAAAAATAATAATGTTTTTTATATTTTTTTGCTAAATTTTAGCTTATCCCCTTTGATTTTTTGAAACAATCGATGCAAGTTAAATTATTTGTATTTTTAGGCTCAAAAGGTAGTGATTTAATCGGGGCCCCACACTGGCTACATTTCCAATTTCCTTCAAACTTTGACTTTTCTCCTCCTGCGTTTATTTTAGGAGCCACCTTACCCAAAGCATAACATTTTCGACAAGTTAAATTACTAACAGCCTTCGGTTCAAAAGGTAATTCCGTGATGGCTTCACCACAAAAACTACATTTCCAATTACCTTTATACATTTGTCTTTCCATTTTTTTATTTTATTAACTTAACTAATACAAAAATTATATCACAAAAAAACCAGCAGTAACACTTTTGTGTAAAACTACTGGTTTTAATAACTATGCGACCATTCGTCTATCAGGAATACGTCGTCGTTCATAAATATATCCAATATTTTTTTTCCTACGATCAGAAAAAGGAGAAGTACGTCTATCTACAAAATGATTAGTTTTAGAATTAAAATATTTTCTTTTATTTTCTAAAAAGAATCTAATAACATAAAAAATGAATACCAAAAAGACCATCCCTCCAAATAACCACTTCTTGGGAATAGAACCTAGGGAACCAATAACAGAAGCTGTTTGGGAAGAATTTATGCTATTTAAATTTAAAGAACAAATATCATTTACCACACAACGATTTTCAATTTCAAAGTCACACAAACTTGGATCGCAAATTCTCTCACGCGTTTGTAAGGTTTGGTTTTCTGCACACCCTCCTTTTCCACAATTTTCTTTTATATCTCCAGTCCATTCTCCCCAACTATCACAAGAACAAATCAAAGCAGAATCCTCATCATCAAAACTTGGAACTAAATCGTTTTTTAGATTATAAAATCCACTGAAAGAATCAAAAGATAACGGAACACCGACACCAATCAATTCCAAATCAGTTAAACTTATCTCAGCCAAACCAGATTCCGTCGCTTTAACAAAAACTGAGAATAAATCTTTTCCATCAATTTTACACTTGGGAATACCAATCAAAAAACTAAGATCGTCACAGGTTGGAAACTTTTGAGCCATTAAACCCTTTCCTAAAATAATATTTTCACAAGATAACTTGTCTAATTTTATTTTTCCCTCAACAGCGCAGACATTTGATCCATTAGAATCTAATTGAATTTTAGCAACAAAAGTACTTCCTACCCCTTTATCTAAACCTGTAGGAAAAACAGAAACAATTGGACCTGAGGCAAAAACTTCAGTAAAGAAAAAAACTCCCAAGAAACAGATACTTATAATTTTAAATATTTTAATTTTATTCATCCTGTTAGAGATCGTTTACCAAAAGTAAACGTACTCGAGTTAAATTATTAATATTTCTTCTATATTTTTTTAACATAACATAAATCAAATTATCTCTCCAAGTCTCTAAAAGGATTCATTTAATTAATCCCAATTAAACATTAATAATGATAAGTCATATTTATCAACAATTCCATCTCCATTTAAATCAACAGTAATTCCAGAAACCGATTCTCCCCAATAAAACATTAATAAAGCAAAATCATATTTATCTATTTTGCCATCACCATTAATATCACCGAGAGACGAAAAACTCCCCCAAATTGGCCCTCCTCCAGCTACTGGCTTAGACTGGTATTCTTCTCCGCTGTCATTAGTTCCACTCAAAGAAAGAAGAAAAGAGTAAACATCAGCAAGCAAAGCTGGGTGAGTTATAATTTCAACGGTAACAAAAGTTTCCCCAGAAGGAATATCAAAATCATCAAAAGTAACAGACCCATTTACCCACTCAGAAGAATCTTTCCACTCATTTATATTTTTATTTGGTAAAAACCTAACAGTAATTCCCTCCCCATCAAACAATTCCAATTTCTGATAAGCTGTAAAATCTAAAACACCCTTCATAATTTCACCACTATTATTTATCATTTTTAATTCCATATAGGCTTTGTTTCCAGAAAAAACAGAGCCGCAATCTGTTATTTTTTCTAAAATCAAACTTTCTTGGGCGGAAACAGAATTAGTAAAAAAACTAATCGTAAAAATTATAAAGAAAAAGATTAAAATTTTTATAAATTTATTTTTCATTTTATTTTGTCATTTCTACTTTTGTATAAAAACCACTGGCACATTTACTAATTGAATATTCACACTCTAGGCAACCTTTTTTAAATTCATAGTAAAAACTTTTTACATTAGTTGGTTTTTCTGATGCCAAGATTGGAGATAATTCATAATTAGTAAAGTCGTTATAAGCCAAAACAGTTTTTGAAGCAAGCTGGTAGGCAATTCCATTGTTATCTAAATACCCAAAATTCAAAATAAGATCTTGTGGAGTTGTTGTACTAGTATTTAATACCCTAGCTCTAACTGAAAATTCTAATTTAGGAGTGTAACTAAAATCAACGGTTTCTAATTCTTCCGTTTTGAAAGTTCTATAAGTATCACTAATATCAAAAGCCCTACATTCATCAACGGTTTGATTAATCAAAAGAGTTTCATCTTGTGCCGATCCAATATAAAAACTGGGAGCCGAAACCTCTGCACTTCCATTTGCTTTTACATAAAAACTCAATTGAGCATAACAAAAAGGCACCACAAAAAAACTCATTACAAACAGCAAACCAATTGTAAATATTTTTTTCATATTTTTTCGCAGAAGCAAGTTTGTTTGAATTAAACAAACTTGCTTCTACCCCCATTTAAAATGGGAATAGACTTATCTAAATTTTTAGATAACTGGTTGTACTTCAGTCTTAACTTTATATTCTCCAGGAGCCAAAGCAATATCAAGAACATTCTTGATAAAGAAATTCAACTGGCCTTCAAACATATTTAATGGAACTGTATCTGAATCAGTATCATCATAAGTAATTAAATCTGTCTCAAATAAATAATTTTCTGGATTCCATACTGTTAATTCAGGAGAAGAATAGTCACTTGAAGGAACTAACCAAACTTTTGCTCCGTGACACATATTATACATATCTCCTGTTCCACCATCTTCTACAGTTTTACAATAATCATACTCATCAATATTAGCATCATTGACATGAGGTAAATTCATAGAAAGATTCTTACTTCCACTAGTTGAAACTATATTTCCTTCAGAATCAGTAGTAAATGTAGCAATTAATTTTCCAGGATTATTTCCTCCCCAATCTTCAAACCTATTTGATTCATCAGCATAATAAATTAAAGAATATCCTTTCGATGGAATAAGCCCTGTGGCTTCAAACACATAATTAAATTTATCAGAAGCCAATTCGTAAGTTAATACTCCTTGTGTTGTGTCATTATCCTTGCGAACCCAATTTTCATCTTTATTATCAAGAGTTACTGTACTCCAATACGAAGTATTTACTCCATCTTCATCATGAATTTCACCCCAACCACAATAACCCCCTCCAGTCATACATTGATTTGTTACAAATTTAATTGGTGCAGTTGTTACTGACTTATTATACAAAGTATCAGAGTCTTCATAAGTATTACCTGCAATAGCTGGAGAATTACCAATCGTATATACGTTATCAACATCACTAAGACCGTCAAATGTTACTGATTGTTTTGCATCAGCTGTTCCTGTTGTTGTTGTATAAACCTTTAAAAGAGCCGCTGAAGCAACTCCAGCAAACAAAAGACCAGCAACAGCAGCAAAAACTGGACTAGCCTTAATTAAATTTTTTATTTTATTCATATTTTTTCTTTTTTAATAAATTAATAATTATTTTAAAAAACAATCGACCGATTTTTTTGTTCTTAATAAACAAAAAACCACACAAAAATCCTCAATTAGATTCTTGCGTGGTTTTTCGTTTGTATTTTTTTGAATACATGTCTTTATTATTTTCGGTTTTTAAACAAAAAAACCGACTAATAAAGTCGGGTTTACCATTCACTCCCTATGATTTAAGGTAACCAATAATAATCACAGTTCACAGTGTCTTTTTAATTTTTATAAATATTTCAAATCTCTCCCTTTTTTATTTCTATACTTCCATTATTACAATCCAAAAACCTAATGTCAATCTTTTTTTATTAAAAAATCTCAAAAACCCTTTTTTAAAAAAATGTCAAGACTTTTTATTCAACAAAATAAGAAAAAAGAAAACCGACGGCTTTATTCCCCTAAACAAAACCGTCGATTTTATGGCGACAATTACTTTATAAACTTTATTTCCCCTGTCGATAATTTAATTTTATCGATTTTAGTAATGAACCACTCAGGGTAAGTTTCTAAAAGATCTATCAATAAAATATTACACTCTTTTCCAATTCCTTTTCCTTTGCAAAGACGACAAGTTTTTTTAACTTTAGATAAAGAACAAACGGGACAAAGACCAATATAAAAAACATTTCCAATTCCTGATTCTTTATGAGAAAAAGGAATTAATCCTTCTAACGTTTCTTCCTTCTTTCTCTCAGAAATTTCTTTTTTAGAGTTATTGTGATTAGGACGATCAATACAAAGAAAAGCAAGATCAATAACCAAAACAACAATAAAAACAATAAATAAAAAATGCCAATTATTTGCCTGAAAAAAAATATCAAATACAGAACTCATCTTTTTCTCCTTTTAAAATAATTTGTTTATTTTCTGATATGCTTTTTAATAGAAAAAATAATCTTTAAGTAAACAAGAATTGGCAAAGACATAACCAAAACAAGAAAAATTGGGCCTCTATAAAACATGAGAAATTCGAACATAAATTACCTCCCTTTTTTATAAAAGAGTTATTTTAAGTAACACCTAGTATTAGGTTACTTTAAAAAAGTTCAAAAATCAATTTAAAATTTATATAAATTAACTTCGCGATTTGGTTTTTGAGAAATGTTTTTCTTTTTAGGTCTTTTTATATAATAAGCATTCCACCAATAAAACCCTGAAAATAAACCGCCCAAAATTCCGAGAAGTAACAAAATTAATTGAACAATTACAGGCAAAACACAAAAACCAAAACCAAAAAAAGTTTTATTAGCAGGAATAGTTCCCTGCAAAAAGGCAAATTTAATTTCTGATATTTCGATTACAGCGTGAAGAATGAATTGGACAATAATCCCCAAAATCACCCAAAGAGAAATATAAATTATTTTTTTCCAAACCATATTAGTGTTTATATATTTTAATTATATAAAATTAAAAATAAAAAACGAAACCCCGTGTGGATAGAATCCACACGAGGTTAAAAAATAACAATTTATATGTATCTACTAAACCTTCTTTAGATAGTTAGTCCACAATTCGAAAATTGCGACCTTTCTTAGATAATTTTTTATTTTCTTTTTTCATAACATAAAGGAATAAAAATGGATTTAAAAAAAGAATAAACAAAATTCCTACAATACAAATAGGTTTCTGATAAAAAAGCAAAAAACTTAATATTTCTTCCATCTTTAGCCCCTCCATCTATTTTCTAATAAATTCAAAAAGAAACAAACTTAATTTAGCTTACCCAAACAATCATTAAAATGCAAACCAAATAAACCACCGCCACCTGAAAAGCGGTTTTTTGACTCAACTTAAAAAAGCTGTAAGATTTACTAGATTGCCCCACAAGGTTTTTTGATTTTTGACGAAAAATCAAAAAACCTTGTTCGCAATGACGAATAAAAAAAGATTAGATTCCGCCCAAGCCTGCCTGCCCCCGCCTGCCGGCGTACAGGGGCAGGCATGGCAGACAGGTGTCACAAAAGAAAATTTGGTAACCCGGTTACTTTAATTTATAAATTTAAATCTTTAGGCAAATCCGTGTTAGTTTTTATTCAGTAACCGGGTTACTAAATTATTCTTTTTCGCAATGACGTTTATTCTTTGAAGTTTTAATTAAAAGTTATTTTAGATAATCTTAGATAATCTTAAAAAACTTGTAACTACAAAATTCTGGGAGAGTATCGATATCAAAAAAAAGAGCGTCGGCCTTCGGCCGACGCTCTTTTTTATTTTAATTTTCTAGTTCCGCCAGCTGGCAAATTAATGTTTTAATGATTTTAAGTTCTTGAAGCTACAATTTCTTTAGCTACATTTTGTGGAACAACATCGTAGTGATCAAATTCCATAGAAGAAGTTCCTCGTCCTTCTGTCATTGATCTTAATACAGTTGTATAACCAAACATTTCTGACAAAGGTACTTTAGCATTAACTACTCTCATATCTCCTCTTTCATCCATGGATTCAATTTGTCCTCGTTTAGAACTAATATTTCCAGTAATATCTCCCATGAATTTTTCAGGAACGACAATTTCTACTTTCATTATTGGTTCTAGTAAAACAGGATTAGCTTTTCGAGCGGCGTCTTGAAAAGCTTTAGAAGCAGCAATCTTGAAAGCAATTTCAGAAGAGTCCACATCGTGATAAGTACCGTCATATAATTCACAAGAGACATCTACCATTTTAAATCCAGCTACAATTCCACGACTCATTCCTTCTTTCAAACCTTTTTCACAAGCAGGAATAAATTCTTGTGGGATAACTCCTCCCTTAATACTATTCACAAATTCAAAACCTTCTTCTCTTTTAATATTCTTTGGTAAAGACTTCCCTTCTTCTAAATCTTCTAAAGGTTTAATTCTGATTTTAACATGTCCATATTGTCCCTTACCACCTGATTGTTTTACATATTTATGCTCTGCCTCAGCTGGGATTTGAATAGTCTCACGATAAGCCACTTGAGGTTTACCAATATTTGCTTCTACTCCAAATTCCCTTTTCATACGATCAACTAAAATTTCCAAATGTAATTCTCCCATTCCTGAAATAATAGTTTCGGCAGTTTCTTCATCGGTACTAATAGTAAAAGTAGGATCTTCATCTGAAAGTTTTTTCAAAGCAATTCCCATTTTTTCTTGATCAGCTTTGGTCTTAGGTTCAATCCTCACAGATACCACCGGTTTCATAAATTCAATTTTTTCTAAAATAATTGGATGACTTTCATCACACAAAGTATCTGAAGTTCTAGTCTCTTTTAAACCCACAGCAGCAGCAATTTCTCCTGCGAAAACTTCTTTTACTTCTTCTCTATCATTGGCATGCATTCTCAAAATACGCCCCAATCTTTCTTTCTTTCCAGTAGTTGAATTATAAACATAAGAACCTGATTCTAGTTTTCCAGAATAAACCCTAAAAAAAGTTAATTGTCCTACAAAAGGATCTGTTTGTAATTTAAAAGCTAAAGCAGCAAAAGGCTCTTCATCACTTGATTTTCTTTCTTTTTCTTCTCCTGTTTTTGGATCAACACCTTTTATTGCGGGAACATCTAAAGGAGAAGGCAAATAATCCACAACAGCATCCAACATTAATTGTACCCCTTTATTTTTCAAAGCTGAACCCGTAAATACTGGCACAACTTGGTTAGACACAACAGCTTTTCTCAAAAGAGTTTTTAAAGATTCCAAAGGAATTTCTTTTCCTTCTAAATAATCATTCATTAATTGCTCGTCGTTTTCTACAATTTTTTCTACCAATTCTCCATGATATTTTTCAGCATCAGCCTTAAGATTTTCAGGTATTTCTTTTTCCACTACCATAGCTCCCATATCTCCTTCAAAGAAAAAAGCTTTCATCCTTAACAAATCAACGACTCCGTTGTGTTCACCTTCTTCTCCAATAGGAATTTGCATTCTAATCGCATTCTTAGTCAATCTATTTAAAATACTTTTATAACTTTTATCAAAAGAAGCGCCGGTTCTATCTAACTTATTAATAAAACAAATTCTTGGTACTTTGTATTTATCAGCTTGGCGCCATACAGTTTCAGATTGAGATTCAACCCCTGCTACCCCATCAAAAACCACCACCCCACCATCAAGCACCTTCAAAGAACGTTCTACTTCAGCAGTGAAGTCAACGTGACCTGGGGTATCAATAATATTAAAACGATGTTTTTTATCCAAATTTCCAGCCTCATAGGTTGGTGTCCAAAAACAAGTAGTCGCTGCAGAGGTAATAGTAATTCCTCTCTCTCTTTCCTGTTCCATCCAATCCATCACAGCCGCACCTTCGTGTACTTCTCCAATTTTATGGGAAACTCCTGTATAGAAAAGAACTCTTTCACTTACAGTTGTTTTTCCGGCATCAATGTGAGCAATGATTCCGATATTTCTTACTTTTTCTAATGGGTAATCTCGTGACATAAATTTTAATTTTTAATTTTTAATTTTTAAATAAATCTAAATTTTTAATTTTTAAAGTAAAAAATTGTAAAACAATTTTAAACCCTAATTATAGATTTTTCTTTTTCGCTTTTAGTTTTTAGCTTTGCGATAGCTCATAATATACAATAAATTAATATTAAAAACAATAAAAAACTAGCAATTTTGAATGGGGCACAAAATTGCTAGTCATCTTTCTTTTTTTGAGGTTGTTATTTTTTAGAAAGAGCTTCTCTAATTTTATGACGAGCCGAATTGATTAGTTTTACCTTCCTCCCCACAAGAGGATCTCCAAGTTCGTCATAAATTAGATCAAGTATCTCTTCGGCCTCTGCTTTTGTAATAACAATTATAATTTCTTGTTCAACCATTTTACCCCCTTTTTTTCATTTGAAATTATTGCCTACAAAACCTTTTCATAAATTACATTATTGAGGAATAAAAAAAGGGGTGGTTCGCTCTACCTGTCGATAGACAAGTTCGCGAACCACCCATTTATTTACGACGGCTGAAATATCTTTTTCTCAAGTTCTCTAATCTTTATCACCCAAGAGGTAATCTCATTATGTGTTTTCTGTTTAAAATGGTCTGGAAAAGAAAAATTCCTTTGTAATATAAATGCCATCATGAAAACATTAGTCCATAATTTCAAAATTCTTTTTAAATCATGATGAGAAACAAAACCCAAGTTTTCTTCCGTTCTAATGTGGAAACCAAGAGCCCCTTCAAAAAAAGCAGTATTTTGACCATCTATCATAGAGACATTGATAAAAGATCGGTTTGATTCATATTTTCCCAGAATAAAAGTTATAGGAACATCAAAGGACAACTCTCGCAGAGTTTTGGCAATTCTAATGTGAGATTTGTTGAATTTACCGCCCACCAAGCTATTTTCGCCATAATAAAACAAAGAACCATGATTACTCCAAATTCCAACCCTCGGAGTGAATTTTTTATTTTTAATCCGAAATTTTTCTATCAATCTTTTTATCAAATAGAATACGGAATAAAAAAACCCGAGAAAAAAACAAAGCCAAAGCCAAAAATGAATTGTCATCTTTTATCTCCTTTTTTCAAAAAAGATTTATTGCTTTTGCGAATTTCCTTTATGTTGTCAGAGATATCACTCTGACTTTTTGAAATACCCCAAAACGGGAAAGTAATCAGGAAGATAAAAACAACAGCGCAAACCAAAACCAAAAGCCAATCACCTATGTCTTTTAAAGATTCCAAATTTAGCCCCTTTTTTTATTAATAAAAAGTTAAATAACAAATCTGAATTAGAGAATAGTTTAAAATCTCTAAAAAAGCAACAAAAAAATACTCCCCTTTTTGAACGATCGTTCAAAAAGAGGAGTATTTTAAAGAAAATTTATTTTAAGTCTATTTTAAGGCTATTTCTACCATCTTTAAAACATCTTCTTTAGTTTTAGCAAAGGCAATAAAACGCCCTTGATGACAAAAAATAGCGCCTTCTACTCTGGTAATTCCAACCAATTCTCCCCCACTTTTTCCTGCCCAAGCTTCAGGCAGCAGCTTGCGACTTTCAAAAGATTGTGAATTTTTTCTGACAGTCTTTAATTTCCAAGCTTCGTTTCCTTTATCAGGAGCAATTAAAAATAAAATATCGGGATAATCAACTAAAACTTTTTGCACTGTCATATCATCATAATTTTTTTCTAATACCACAAAAGATTTGCGAGGATTATTTTTTAAAATATCTCGTAATTCTTTTTTTTGTTCTACTAAAATTTTGATGTATTCAATCTCATCTTTCAGTATTCCTTCTGCCCAATCAAGCAACTTCAAAAAATACTTCATTTGATCCTTCCCTTCCTGTTGCGACAAAAAATTTTGAGCTTCAAATAATTCATAAAAACTATAAATCGGAATGTTAGAATTTTTTAAATCAAAGGTATCTATTCCGTTGTCTAAAGCATCAAGAAATTGCACCAGACGAATATCAAGATCTTCAAAAACTTCTGCTTTACCACAAAGTTCTTTACCATAAAAGTTCCAAACTAAACCAAAAGAGGAAAAAATTATTCCATTTTTTCTCTGGCCTGCTCCTCCTTGGTGATGATCAAATTTCAAATTTTCTGGTTCGTATTTCATTCCTACATCAATAACAAAATCGCCATCCTGTATAACAGACAAATCTCTTGTGCGAATAATTTCAATCTTCGGTTTCAAAAAACTTTTTTTGAATTTGTTTTTTAAAAAAATTCTAAGCGTCGCAATGGCAAAAATTTCATCAGGATGAAAAGAACCATTATGAGTAATAATTCTAAATTTTTTAAACATAATTAAACTAAATTTTGGACATCTCCTTCTTGAAATGAATTAATATTTTCCAAAGTAACATCAAAAATTCTCTCAATTGCTTCTTGGGTATTAAAGGCATTATGTGGAGTAATGATTACATTTGGATTTTCAATTAAATATTGATTATTCAAAACAGTGTCCACATCTTCATCTTTAGAATTTTCTTCTTGCAACAAATTTAATTCATGCCCCATATAAATTTCAGCTTCCAAAACATCTAGGCCTGCTCCTCGCACCTTTCCGTCTTTCAAAGCTTCCACTAAAGCCCCTGTTTCAATCACACCACCACGAGAAGTATTAATAAGCACCACTCCTTTTTTCATTTTAGCAAAAGCTTCTTCGTTTAAAATATGATCAGTTTCTGCATTATAAGGAAGATGTAAGGTTAAAACATCAGCCTGTTCCAAAACTCCATTTAAACTGTCATATTCAAAATCCATTTTTATAGCATAATCTTCATCGGGGTTTCGATCAAAAGCCACCACACGCATACCAAAACCTTTAGCAATTTTAATTACATGTTTTCCAATTTTTCCCGTCCCTAAAACCCCTAGAGTTTTTCCTTCCAAATCAAAACCGCGCAAACCTTCTTTTTCAAAAGAACCTTTTTCTAAAATTTGTTCATAGGCAGGAAAAATTTTTCGCGACACAGCCAACAAAAGTGCAAAGGCAAATTCCGCTACTGTTTGCGAACCATAGGCTGGTACATTAGAAACTTGGATTTTCCTCTTTTTTGCTTCTGCCAAATTAATGTGATCAAAACCAGTTGAACGCGTTACGATATATTTTAAATTGGGAAATTTATCCATCACTTCAGCTGTCACCTTAGACCCAACAAAAACAGACAAAATCTCTACTTCATTATCTTCTAAATCAGAATAATCTTGCACATTTCCCTTTTTATAATCAACTTCAAAATCACTGTTTAATCGAGATTCAAAATACTCTCTTTCCCACTCTTCGTTATAAAAAAATAAAATTTTCATGATACTTGACTTATAAATAATAAATATACTATAATTATGTTGATCAATACGAAAGGGGACCCAAACGGTTAATTACCTAAGGTCCCCCTTTCTTTTTGTTTATTTTTACATATTTTACCTTTTAAATTCTCTAAGTAATCGTAATAAACTCTTGTTATTTTTTTATACAAAGAAGATGCAAATTTTTTGTTAGGAAAAAGTATTTTTTTAAATCTATTTTCTGCAATCAAAAAATCTACTAATTTTTTATAATCCCCGTCTCCTGAAACAAGAATAATTTTATCAAACTTCTCTCTTCTATACATTTTTTCCATCACAGAAAAAATGATGTCGGAATCAACATTCCCCTTCTTTTCTCCTGACATATTTAGATTATGAGGTTTAAAGATTAAAATAAAACCAGCTTCTTGAATTACATTATAAAGATTCTGATAATCACTATTAGTAAAACCTAAAAAATAATAAGCTTTTTTAACATCATATTTTTTCTCTAAATAGATTCTAAATTTAGCTAAATCAACAATCCAACTTTTTTCAGATTTAGTTGTTCCTAAATGTAGGTTCTGTCCATCGACAAAAGCCAAATTATTTTCTTCACCTTTTTTGAACATGTTTATATTTTACCACAAAGAAACAAAAGAGTGATAATAACACAACCCCTATTCCATTTTTGTTTAAGATTAATTGACTTTATAATTCTCAAAAAGAAAAAGTTCTTTTCCGCCAGCGAAGCTGTTGCCAACGGATTGGCGGATAAGATAATCACCTCTTTGCCTTAACAAAAATATCAACAAAATTAGATTTGACTTTTTAAATTCAAAATGATAATATTTAGGTTAGTAGTACGTTTCGTTATTTATTTTTTTTGTTTACCCCAACCAAGGAAGGAGAAACACAAAATGACTGTAGCGAAAAAACTCTGCATGGCCATGGGCCAAAACGCTGACGGTAACTGCCTTTCTTCTTGCAAGTAGCCAATTGCTGTGGCACCCGCGAGAAGATCGATTTCAACCCCCTGAGGACTCAACCCGAGTTCCTCAGGGGCTCTTTTTTTATCAGAGATAAACACATTCGATTGAATCAGTTATACTTATAATTCAAATTTATAGAAAGATGAGCGACAGCTTCGCTGTCGCCCATTTTATTTGTAACCATTCGTATATTTGTATTATTTGGCTTAATGAAAAAAATATCAGGCTGAAAATGATAAACTAGCGAGTAATTACTAGCTAGTCTTAATATTATTTAAAATGATTTTTAATTAAAAACTTAAATATTTAAATTATAAAGAATTTAATTGTTTTAAAAATTTCTAGACTGCTTCGCAAGCTCGCAGAGACGAATGATTTCATCGTCCATTCGTCATTGCGAGGAATAAGATGTAGAGAAACAGAATCTTATGACGAAGCAATCCAGAAAGAATTTCATAAAATAGCCTGATTAATTTACTATTAAGCCTATTATTTGTATATTCGTATGTTAATCTTATGAATTCATCTCTTTTTCAATTTCCATTAATCTTTCATACTTAGCCATTCTTTCTGGCTGACTAGGAGAACCCGTTTTAATTCCATAAGCCCCCACTCCCACCGCCAAATCAGCTATAAAAGAATCCATTGTCTCACCAGAACGATGAGAAATAATTGTTTTTAAACCAGCTTCATGAGTTTTTTTAATCGCTTCTAAAGTTTCAGAAACCGTTCCAATTTGGTTAGGTTTAATTAAAATACAATTAGCTAAATTTTCATCAATTACTTTAGAAATCATTTTCGGATTAGTAGTGGTTAAATCATCCCCCACCACCAAAACACCATTTGGTAACCCCGTTACCAAATGTCTGAAAGCTTCGAAATCATTTTCTCCGAAAGGATCTTCAATACTTTCTAAAGGAAATTTTCCAACTAATTTTTTATAAATTTCCAACAAAGCATCGGCTGAATAATTTTCATCGGCTATTTTATAATTTTGCCCATCAAAAAATTCTTCTGCTGCCACATCAATTGCCAAAGTATCATGTAAAGAAGATAGAATTTCAAAAGGTTCTTCAATATTTTTTGAATCAAAAGAAAAACCCCCTTCATCCCCCATAATGACATTTTCTTTATCTTCAATTTTTCCTCTTAATAACTCAAAAAGAACTTTTAACTGTTCAAATGTTTCAATAGAATTAGTCCCATCGCCTAAAACAAACATATATTCTTGAAAAGGTAATTTAAAACCAGCATGGGGTCCACCGTTAATCACATTGGCAAATAGACGAGGAAAAGAAACATGGCTTTCAGTAATATCAGAAATATGTTTCCAAAGTTTTTTGTGTTGAATCTTAGCCTCTAATTTTAAAACAGCGATACTTATTCCTAAAATGGCGTTAGCCCCTAATTTAGATTTGTTTTCTGTCCCATCTAAAGCCAAAATAAAATCATCAATTTGACGAAAATTAACTTCCAAACCAATAATTTCTGGAGCAATTAAATTATTAATATTTTCAATAGCCTTATCCACAGGCAAAACCATTGCCTCTCTTGTACCCGTAGATTTTCCAGACGGAACCGAAGCCCAAACAGAAATTTCTCCTGCTGACATTTCCACCTCTAAAGTATCCTCTCCGCGAGAATCTTTTATTTTATATGCATTGCATTTGGTGATATTTATACTTGACATTGATGTATTTTTAAATAATAATATAAGTATTAGTGGCTTCGGCCTCCGAGACTTTCTTCGCGAGGAGAAAGACCGTTTACAAAAGCACCTCTCTGAGGGGCTTTTGTTTTTAAATAAACTCTTTTAATTTCTCTTTAATTTTTAAAAAATCTTTTTCCGAAATCTTTCCTATTTTTCTTAACAACCTTTTACTACTAATAAATTTTAATTGAGTTAACACAACAGAATTAAAACTACTTTCTTTTTCTTTAAAATCATAAAGCAAATAATAAAATTTATTTAACTTATCTTTGGAAGTTATTGGTAATATATACAGACCTTCACGATTAAACACCTTTATAATTAAAACAGGTCTCCCAAATTTTTCATTTTTTCCATCAATCTCAACGCCGATATTTACCCCCAAAGTAGACCACCAAATATCTTTTTCAGCGAACCAAATCTTTTTATTTTTGGAACTTGTATCAATTCTTTGTTTTTCTATATTCCATTTATTAAAATCTCTTTTATATTTCATTTTAACCTTTTGTTAAATCTATTTCTAATTGGTTAACTATTTCAACTTTATTTTTTAAAATACCCTTAATTTTCTGATATTGATCAGATAAAAATTTATCATCTTGACTGATTGAGTAATTAAAATTAATTTGAAAATATTTTTCCTTTTTAACCTCATTCTCTAAATTTTTTAAATCATAATTATCCAAAAAACTTTTAAATCCATAAATTTCAAAATTAGAAAACTCTTTCAATATATCAATAAGTTCTGAATGATAGGAATCTGAATAAATCACAAAAGTAAAATAAACTGTATCTCCATAACTTCCAATTTCACAAAACTCAGTAGTTATTGTTGGAATTTTCTTTTCAATCAATAAACTACTTTCGTTATAGTTTCCAGAAGTAAACTCTATTTCACCAACTTTTTCATATCTAGAAATTATTTTTTCTATTTCTTTAATTTTCTCTAAATTCATTATTTTCTGGATTGCCACACTGAGTATTTTGAACTTTGAATTAAAGTTCAAAATACTCAGCTCACAATGACAATTTTTATTCCACGTCTATTTAACATTATTTTCCTCGTTTAGTCCTTATTTTCTCTTCTGTTTTTGCAATCACTTCCGTCGTTTTAATAACTGTATCAGGAGTTAAAGTAATACTATCAATTCCCTGCTCTACTAAAAATTCTACCATTTCGGGATAATCACTCGGAGCTTGACCACAAATTCCAACCTTAGTCTTTGATTTCTTAGCTTTCTTAATTAAGTCAGCCAACAAAATTTTCACTGCTTCGTTATTTTCATTTGAAACTCCCTCCACGTCAAAAGAACCTGAAGAATCTCTATCAATAGCTAAAGTAAATTGGGTTAGGTCATTTGAACCAATTGAAAAACCATCAAAGATTTCTGCAAATTTTTCTGCCAAGATTATATTAGAAGGCACCTCTGCCATGACATAAACTTCCAATCCGTTCTCTCCTCTCTTCAAACCATTTTTTTCCATCACTGCCAAAACCTTTTTCCCTTCTTCAACAGTTCGACAAATTGGAATCATAATTTTTAAATTAATTAGTCCCATATTATCACGCACTTTCTTCAAAGCCTGACATTCCATTTCAAAGGCAGGTAAAAAAGCTTCAGAATAAAAACGGCTCGCTCCACGCCACCCCATCATTGGGTTAGCTTCCACTGGTTCATATTGTCTTCCCCCAATCAAATTGGCATATTCATTGGTTTTGAAATCTGATAAACGCACAATGACATCTTTTGGATAAAAAGCGGCTGCGATAGTTCCCACTCCTGAAGCTAATTTTTCCACAAAAAATTCTTTTTTATCTTGATAACCAATCGTAATCTTATCAATTATTTTTTTAGTCTTAGCATCTTGTTTCGTATAATTCACCAAAGCTAAAGGATGAATTTTAATAGAATTGTTAATGATAAATTCTAAACGAGCCAAACCCACTCCTTCATTCGGAATAAAAGAAGACGGAAAAGCCAAAGAAGGATCACCAATATGCATCATTACTTTGGTTTTTGGTTTTGGTAAATTTTTAATAGAAGTCTTTTTAATTTCAAAATCTAATTCTCCTTCATAAACATAACCCTTTTCTCCCTCAGCACAAGAAATAGTTACTTTTTGATTGCTCTTTAATTTTTTAGTCGCATCATTACACCCCACGATACAAGGAATTCCTAGCTCTCTAGAAACAATAGCGGCATGACAAGTTCTCCCTCCTTTATCAGTCACAATAGCTGAAGCAATTTTCATAATTGGCTCCCAATCAGGATTGGTCATGGTAGTCACTAGAACTTCTCCTTTTTTAAATTTCAAAATATCTTTAACATCCATAATTCGATTAACTATTCCTTTTCCAATTTTCCAACCCACACTTTGTCCCTCCACTAAAATTTTTGATTTATTTTTTAATTTATATTCTTCCACCACAGTCAAATCCTTTTGACTTTGCACAGTTTCTGGACGAGCTTGCACCATATACAATTTTCCATCAATTCCATCTAAAGCCCATTCCATATCCATTCCTCTTTTATAATGTTTTTCAATAATCATTGCCCAATCAGCCAATTCCAAAACCTGTTCATCAGAGATTGAATATTTTTGCTGATCTTTTTTATCCACAGGAATATTTTTAACCGGTCTTTTTGCTTTTTTATTGGCATCATAAACCATTTTCATTTTCTTTTCTCCGATGGATTTAGAAAGAATCGTTCGGGTTGGTTTAAAAACATAAAATTCGTCAGGGTTAACTGTTCCTTGTACAGCATTTTCTCCCAAACCGTAAAGTGAATTAATTAAAACTACATTTTCAAAACCCGATTCTGTATCCACAGAAAACATTACTCCAGAGCTTCCTTTGTCAGCTCTTACCATTTTTTGTACTCCTACAGACAAGGCAATAGAAAAATGATCAAAACCTTTATCCTGACGATAAGAAATAGCCCTGTCGGTAAATAAAGAAGCGACACATTTCTTAACAGCAATCAATAAATCTTCGTCCCCTTCAATATTTAAAAATGTCTCCTGTTGTCCAGCAAAAGAGGCATCTGGTAAATCTTCTGCAGTAGCAGAAGAACGTACAGCAACGCTCATATTTTTTACCCCATCACTTTCAGATAATTGTTTATAGGCTTCAAGAATATCTCTTTTTAATTCTTCGGAAAAATCAGCTTCTACGATTATTTGGCGGGCCTTTTTCCCCCTCTCCATTAAATTTCGAATATTATGCGTATCTAAATCTTTAAAAATTTCTTGCAATTTTATTTTTAACCCAGAATCTTTCATAAAAACATGATAGGCGTGAGCAGTGGTTGCAAAACCATTTGGAATTCTTACTCCTTTCTTAGTTAGATTACTGTACATTTCTCCTAAAGAAGAATTTTTTCCACCCACAATCCCAACATCTTCTTTTCTCAACTCACTGAAAAACAAAACATTTTTTTCTTTCTTTTGCATAATATTTTTTATAATTTTAATTTTCTGGATTGCCACGCTGAGCATTTTGAACTTTGAATTAAAGTTCAAAATGCTCAGCGCACAACAACAGAGACTATTTTTTAATAATTAAATAAAAATCCGCCACATTCACACCTGTTCGACCAGTTTTAATATGACCCCCGACTTTTTCAAAAAATTCATAGGAATTATTTTCTTTTAAAAATTCAATAACTTCTAACTTCTTTTCTTTTACACTTTTTAAAATTTCTTCGTCTACCAAAGCTCCGGCCACATCACTATTATCCCAGCCATCAGAAGCTACGGCAACAACCAACACATCTTTTTCTAAAAACCTTAAGGTCGACAAAGCAAATTCTTGATTCCTCCCCCCTTTTCCTCCTCCTTTAATTTTCACAGTAGTTTCTCCTCCGTAAATCACACAGGTTTTAGAATCGCGCGGTTCTTCCATAATTTTTTCTACAATTTCGTTAACTTCTCCTTGTAATTCTGAAGATTCAATAATAGCTTTATAACCCAATTCTTCAGCCTTTTTTTCCATCTCTTCCAAAGCGACTACATTTGTAAGCATTAAAATATTATCCACAAATTTGAAAGTTTCTATTTCTTTTGGAGTTTCAGACAAAAAAGAAATAGCTCCACCTAGAGTTCCCGTGTACTCTCCAAAAGAATAAGCTTCCAATATCATCCGAGCATCTTCCTTAGTGGTAATGTCCAAAACTGTTGGTCCTGAAGCTACCGAAGAAATATCATCCCCCGGAACATCAGAAAAAATAACTGAAACCAATTTTGCTGGAGATACATGTTTGGCAAAATATCCCCCCTTAATTTGAGAAAGATGTTTACGCACAATATTTAATTCGTTAATGCTCGCTCCTCGATTCATTAATTCAGAACTAATACCTTTCAACATTTCACAATCCACTCCTAAACTAGGAGCACATAATAAAGCTGAACCACCACCAGAAATAAAAGATAAAACTAAATCTTTCTTTTTAGCCTTTTCTAAAATATCGATAATTTCTTTAGTAGCAGAAATATTATCTTCTGAAGGAAAGGGGTGAGTTCCCTTTAGTGATTTTAACTTTTTAAACTTAGCAACTTCAACATCCAAAACAATTCCATCTTCAATTTTGTTTCCTAAAATTTCTTCAACTTTTTTAGCTGAAGCATTAGCACATTTTCCTACAGCAATAATATAAATTTTCTCGTATTCTTTTAAATCGTACTTTTTATTTTTAATTTTTAAAATATTTTCTTTTAGAAAAAAATTATCTTCCAAAATGGTTTCTGTAAGAACAGAATGATAACCCGCTTCTAAAATTTCTAAAGCGTGTTTTCTTAAATCAGAAGTTTCTAATTCTTTTTTATTTTTAATTATTGAATTCATTAAAAGATATTATATCATATGATAAACAGAGAAAAAGAAAGAAATTAGTTTCTATAATAAAAATAGGACGGCAAAGCCGTCCTATTTTTTAAAATTTAACTATAAACCCAAACCATTAAGAACCGTTGGCTCAGGAGCTCCTATAGAATTCGCAATAATCTTAATTATTGCCCAAGCACTGGCCATGATAAAAATCCCGACTATTCCCCATAACATATGTTCTTGTCCTTCTGCCCGACTAGTATCACTTGCTGAATTTTTTATATATTTTGCCACTCCCCAAAAAAAATAAACCAAAGAAAGAACAAATAACAATAAAATAATTGGAGCAATAATTTGCTGATTCATTTTAACAATTACAGCTTTAATAGTTTCCATTTATTTTTTATTGTACTTCCCAATTTACAGTAGGAACATTGTTATCTAAATCAGCGGTGTCAGCCAAAATATTTACCAAACCCCAAACAGAAATCATCACAAACAAAATTACTACTCCCCAAAGCATTTGACTTTTAGCATCGTCCTTACTTTGTCCAGCTCCAGCAAACATATATTTCACTAATGTATACACAAAAAACAAAACCGCTGCACTTAACAATAATGGCATCGCCATTCTCATTAAATCAGAAAGTTTATTCATTACTCCATCAATTCCTCCAATAGCCGCAAAGGATACCATAGGCATCAAAGCTAAAGAAAAACCCAAAATTATTTTTTTCATAAATTTTAATTTTAAAAAAGTTAATTAATAATATAATTTATAGTAATAATCTTAATACAAAAAGATAATTATTGATATTTAGCAACTGTGGACAACGAAATTAACCTAAAATAGTTGTATCCAAAATAGCTACTAATCCCCAAACAGAAATCATCACAAAAAGAATAATTACTCCCCAAAGCATTTGTTGTCTAGCCTCAGCTTGTTCATCCCCTGCTTTCAACATATACATGGTCAAAGCATAAATAAAAAATAAAACGGCACAAGAGGCTACTAAAGGAAACAACGCGCTTACAAGAGCCTTGGCATCAGTGATTAAATTCATAACCCCTCTACCAGCAGCAGCCGCCTTTGTTAAAAAAGGAAAAACTGATAAGCCTAAAATAAATGCATACTTTGTATTATTTAAAATTTTTTTCATTATGTTTTTTATTATGAGTATCACAATCTTAATTATAAGTTTTTTAAAATTTTTTAACTTAAATAATTTTTATTTATCTACTCAAATTATAATTATTAATAATTAAAACCAATTCCACGGCAAAAGATAAAAGATAAACGATCCCCCTGCTTTTTCTTTTGCTGCCTCAACATAATATGGATTATTTTGAGTTGAATCTGAATCTGAACCAGTACCCGAATAATAATAAGGATTACTTAAGTCGTTACCTTCAAAATAGGAGCTGGAATCTTTATCAAAAAATTCATTAGTATCTAAACCAGTAGAACCAGTAGGTTTATCTGTTCTCCATGAATCAATATATTCTCCCTCAACAGCATCTCCAAAAAGTGAGGTAAAACTTTTTATCCAAGCTTTAATGCGGGATGTTTCTGTTTTCACATCATTTTTAATATTTACTGAATCAACACTGTCTTTTACCGTATTAGTATTATTTTGTAATTCAATTTTTACAGCACTACCGTTTAAATAAAGATCAGGTACTCCAGCAGGTTTTTGAAGAGATGTCCCAAAAGTAACAGACAAAATTCCTACTAAACCCCAGACGGAAGACATTACAAAAAAACCAATAATACCATGGAACATCATCATTCTAGCATCTTCTTGTTTGTCTCCTGCATTTTTTAAATATAGAGTAAGTCCCCATAAAAAATAAAGAAGGGCCAAAGAAACAATTAAAGGTAAAACCGCGGTTAAAACACTAATAATTAAAGCAACTAACTCTGAGAAATTTTCTGGTGCAGCATAAGAAACCAAAGGAAAAACAACTGTCATCATCAAGAAAACACTTGAAATATTTAAATATCTTTCACTTTTCACATTTAATATTTTAACAAGAAAAACCAAAAGCTACCACAAAAAATGTGTATAGTAAAAAAAATAAGCATCTACTACCTAAAAGCTGGTTTTTTGTTTAATTTAAAAAATAATTATTTCTAATTGGAAGGTTATAAAAAAAGACATGTGGATTTTACAAAGCAAAATGCATCTTTATAAGATTAGATTTTTTACTCTGGATTGCCACGTGAAGTTTTAGTTTTTTGCGGCGACCCCCGCGGGGGGGGGGGGGAATAAAAAAAAAAAAACGCGGAATGTAAAAAAAAAAAATTTTT
>JAZDMO010000011.1:0-25900 GCA_043800905.1 Patescibacteria group bacterium | reverse complement strand
TCGCTTTTTTGATCCTTCTTTTAATGAACTTTTTTGCACAGAGAACATCTTTCGTTAGCCATACCAAAACGTCTGTTGAACCACTCTCTTTTGCCTTCAGAGCAATCACAATTCCATTGGATCTCTGAAATTTTTCTATCCAAAGCTTTTTGAGCAATCGATAAATGGCTGTTAAATTCTTTCATCAAAAGAAAAATCATTCGGGCTTCTTCCACCGCATCCTCAGGATAATCATCTGGATCAAAATCAATATGAATTGATATTTTTTTCATATTTTCACCTTCTTTAAAAAAAGTTAACACCAGTTTCCGACATTATTAAAATCCATACCTTTAAAAACGCTGTCTTTAGCCGAATCTTTTCTTTCGATTTTCTTTTGATGCTTTCTTTCAATCTCTCTCAATAACTGTTTAAGATATTCTCTGGATTCCTTAGTTTTAAGAACCACCGGGATTTCTTTTTCAAACGAAAGAACTCTTTCGATAATCTCGGAAATCTGTTCAGAAGAAAAATTTTCTACTCCAGCAAGAACTGATCCCAGAGCAAAAATAACATCCTCTTGAATAAGATCTCCCAATAATCGATTACATGCAAGCTCCATCTGAAACAAAACATTATCAAGCAAAGTTTCTTGATTTAATTTACTCATTTCACCCCTCCCTATTTAATTGTAAATTCACCCTAAAAGGGTACTTATCTAAAACCACATTACCGCAAAAAACACAAAAACACAATTAATGCTAGAAAATCAATCTTATGCTATTATTTAATTTATAAATTTGCGAAACAAATTTTCTATACTTAATACTTAATACATGATACTTAATACATATGCATGATTTAATCATTATTGGAGGAGGGCCTGGTGGAGTAGCTGCTGGGGTTTATGCTTCACGAAAAAAAATAAAAACTTTGTTATTAGCCGAATCTTTTGGTGGACAAAGCACGGTTTCTTCAGAAATTCAAAATTGGATTGGAACCGTTTCTATCTCCGGACAAGAATTAGGTAAAAATCTAGAAAATCATTTAAGAGCCTACGCTCAAGATATTGTAGAAATTAAAAAAGAAAAAGTTGAAAAGATAGAACAAGAGGCTCCTCGTCTTTTCAAAGTAAAAACCAATCAAGGTGAATACAAAAGCCACGCCGTTTTGATAGCTACCGGTTCTTCTCGTCGCAAATTAGATTGTATCGGGGCTGACAAATTTGAAAACAAAGGTATTACATATTGTGCTACCTGTGATGGCCCAATGTTTACAGCTAAAGATGTCGTTGTAATTGGTGGAGGAAATTCTGCTTTTGAATCAGCTTCTCAACTTTTAGCTTACACTAAAAGCGTCACTCTTTTAAATCGTTCAGGCAAATTTAGAGCCGATGAAAGCACTGTTCACAAAATGCAAAATTTAGAAAATTTCAATCCGATTTTAAATGCTCAACTTTTGGAAATCAAAGGGAATAATTTTGCCCAATCTGTTATCTATAAAAACACAGAAACTAACGAAGAAATAGAAATCCCCGCTGAAGGTATTTTCGTAGAAATCGGCTCTATCCCCACCACTCAATTCGTTGACTTTATAGACAAAAATGAATTTGGAGCGATATTAACAGGACCTTTAACCCAAAGAACTTCTGTGGAAGGAATTTGGGCTGCAGGAGACTGCACCCACGGGCTATACCACCAAAACAACATTGCTGCTGGTGATGCAATTAAGGCTCTTGAAAATATTTATTCTTGGCTAAAAGAATAAAAGATTATTAATTAAAAAAAATAAAATGTCTACATTAAAATCTATTTTAATTTTTATTGGAGCCATGGCAATCATAACAATCGGATATTTTTCAATATCCAACAAAGAGAACCCTACTAAAGAAATACAAGAGAAACCAGAATGGGTAACAGAAGACAATGCCACTTTATCAGAAAAAACTCAAGATGCCGAAAACAAAAACAATAACATCATTAAGATTGATTGGGTAGATACAACCACTCTCTATAGGGAAGGACCTGAACTCGAGCATGAAAATACTTTTTATACCTATGATTTATATTTATTAGGAGAAATAGAAAACACTATCTACAAAGGAAAACTCCTTACTGCTTTCGGTAGAAATGAATTCGGACGCAATCTTGCCTTTTTAGTTTGTGAAAAAAATCAATCTAAAGAAGAATCCTGTGAAAATATAAATATATGGAGAAAAGGAATTGATAAATTCGTTGAAGAAACTGAATCAGAAAAAAACAATTATTTTATAATTGAAGATATAGAGAATCTGGAAGAAAATATCTATATAGAAAAATATGGTGCCACTTTTTCTGTCGTTGATCGTTATAGTTATGTTTTTTTAACTAACCTTCTCGATGAATACAAATTAGAAAAAGTCACAACAAATGATGAACTAGAAAACATTTATTTTTGGGATAAATATAACTGTTTTATTAAAGAAACTCCCGATCATCGTGCATTAGGATATTCATATTGGCCTCCTTTTATAGACAATGACACTGGAGAAATAGAAATGTATTTATTAGAAGGAGGGTCTATCAAGACATCCTATAGTTATCTGCAAAGAAATAACAACAGCGTCTGTAATGCGTATTTTTACGATACAAAGAGCTCGAATGATGTAGAATTTAAAGAAAAGTTATCTTTAGCAGGTGTCACTAATACAGGCGATTATCTGTATATGATTTCAGATACAGAAGACTCTTATCTAAAAGACGTCTATAATAATATGAATTCACCAGCCTACACCACGACCCCGTCAGGAATAAAAACTGCAAAATATACCTATGCTCAATTTATTTCTTTCTTTCCTGTTTTATATTGGCAAGATCCTTTTGGAAATTGGGTCGAATTTAGAAATGAAGAATTTGTTGAATACTTACCAAACAAATCTTAAATTATGAAATTTTCTATCAAAATCTTAATTCTCCTTTTTGGATTTTTTTTGGTGGGTAATTACGTTCTTAAAAATTCTCCAAATGAAAACGAATCCCCCAATATTTTTCTTCAAAAAACTAAATCTATTTTTCAACCTTCTTCTGTAAAAATTCTCGCTTTTGGAGATTTAATGTTGGGGCGTTATGTAGAAACTTTAATTTCTCGTGGAGAAAATATGTTTGAAAATATTTCAGAAATTAAAGCTGACTTCCCTACTGATTATATTTTTACCAATCTTGAAAACCCCATCACTGAAAGTGAAATTGCCATAGACAAAGCTATCAACTTAAAAATGAGCCCTAGCAATACTTATTTTTTAAAAGAAAACGGAATCAATTTAGTCTCTTTAGCTAATAACCACAATGAAGATTATTTTCAACAAGGAATAAATGACACTATAAAATATTTAAACGAATACCAAATCAAACATTTTGGTATTCAAAACCAACCTCTTATTTTAGAAAAAAATGAAATTAAAATAGGATTTTTTGGTATCAATGCTCTGTGGGGAGATATCACACCCTATTACACTCTCATTGAAGAAAATAAAACTTTAGTAGATTATTTAATAATTTCAATTCATTGGGGTGATGAATATCAATCTCAGCCCAATCAAAGTCAAATTCAAATTGGACATAAATTAATTGACGCTGGAGCTGATATTGTTTTAGGCGGACATCCACACACCACCCAACCAATTGAAAAATATAATGATGGAATTATTTTTTATTCTTTAGGTAATTTTATTTTTGATATGATCAACCCCATCACCCACAAAGAATTGGGAGTTGGTTTAGAATTAGAAAAAAACAAAATGAGTTTTCAGCTCTTCCCTATGACCGTGGTAAATTTCAAACCCGAACCTCTTCCCTATGACCAAGCTATTTTAGAATGCCAAGATTTAGCCCCTGAAATTGAATTAGATGAATGTAAGTTTGTTATTTAAAAAAGGGCGGCTATACTTCAGCCGCCCCAGACCCTTACACCATTCTCTATATCAGGATAAAATCATTAAATACTCAAAAAATAAAGCGGAAGTTTTCCAAAGAACAATGTCGTCAAATTCAAACTTCCAACCTCTTTCTATTATTAGGAATATATTCTTCATTCTACAAAAGAGAATAAAAGACATACCTAAAAACAAAGAAAGAATAAGAAGAAAGAATTTGTCATCAAAGATAGGATAAAATATTAAATACAGGAAACCTATCAGTATCAAGCTATCAACAACAGCCCCCACGACCATAATCAATGAAGATTTTAGTTTTTCTAACACAATTTCTCTCCTTTTCTATAAAAAATGGACAAAATAACTTTATCTAAATAATACTATAAATGATTCTAACCTAAACATCAATATTTTATTTCTACCTCAAAAATACTTAATTTTCCCTTGTTTTTATATGCAAGCAATATAATATTGAAATAGTTGTTCTTAGGCAATAATGCCTTAATATATTTTTACCGAAGGAGGTAAATCATGGGATGGTTTTCAGGAAACAGCAGTGATGGTTCAAAAATGAAAGTGACTGACGATGGAGATTCTCACAAAACCGAAAGAATTTCTTCTTCAGATAGGCCTCACTCGCACGACATTGTAAAAGTAGATAAGCCTTCAGGCTCTGTCAAAAAAATCAGCGTCGGACCCAACGCTTCTCGCAAACGATGAAAATTGCGGAAGTATTTAAAATTAAAGCCGTGATGCAAATCACGGCTTTCCTTATTTTAAAATATAATGATATTATTAAGATATGAAAAACGAATCAAATGATTTCCAAAAAGAAATAGATTATTTAAAAACAATAGCTCCTGAAAAAAGAAGAATTGCTTTTTTAGAATACTGCAAAGAAAAAATCAAACTGGAACAAAACAAAACAATAAGTGTAGAAGGGGCTTCTAACAAAATTTGTAATGTTTGTTCTTTGTATTCAGATGAAATAATGCCAGAATTTGAAGAGGTAATGAATATCGCCTGTGATTTGGAACTGCCTAAAGATTTTCGAGATAGATCAATAGAAGATTGGAATAAACTAGTTAAAGTTATTGAAAATAAAAATTAAATTTCCAATTCTACCTCAAAAATACTTAATTGTCCTTTGACTGGAATTGGTGGATTAATGGGTCTAATATTTCTTAAGTGCCAAGCTACTGCCTTAGGATAAACCTCTATACAAGCCTTCTTTTCGTGTTTCTTTTGCATTGACTCAGTGTCATAAAGTTCCACGATACAAAGTGCTTTACCATAAGGTTCTATTTTAGGATTTTGAGAAGAACAAATCACCAAATCCCCACGATATTTGGTATTCCATTTTCTAGTTTCAATTGTCTTTTTTCCTTCACAAACTAAATTCGCCCAAGGTTGTTTTAAAGAAATAGCTTTATATTTTTTCTTCATTACTTAATCAAATCATTTGCTTTTTGACGACTGTAATTAGCAAAAACTCCTGTTCCTTTTTCTAAATTAAAAGGAGTTAAAATTTCCTCTCGATAAGCCTCTTGAAATCTAATAACAGCTTCTTTAGTTCTACCAGCAAAATAAATAGTTTCGTTCCCTATTAAACCTGCTCCATTTTTTGCCACCTCAAATCCCATACAGTTCAAAAACTCTTGTAATCTTTTAACATCTTCTCCTTCAGATCCATCTCTTAAATTTCTTTCAAAAGGAATGCTCAAACAAATATTTTTATTTTCTTCTCTACTATTATCAAGAAACTCTTTTTTATTTTCTTCAATCATAACAAAAGTTGATTGAATTTCATCAACATCAGTTTTATCTTCTTCTTCGTCTAAATAAACTATTCTCCCATCAGGATAAATTATTTGTTGTCTTGGAGCAACATAACCTGGTAATGCAGAAGCAGGGCCAGTAAAGATAGGACCATTTCCACCAGCACTTGGTGTTTCACTTATCGTTTCAGTTTGCCCAAAAATAGAAAAATCGGAGAAATTACCCGTTGTACAAGTAACTGTTTTAGCTGAAGTGTCTACAGAACAACCAGACAGAGGATGCCAACTCGACCCATCATATCTATAAATCCACAAAGTGCTTTCATCTATACCAGAAATATTCTCGGTAGTATAAGACATCGTCACAGTAATATTTGAATCAAAACTAGACACCGTAGTCGTTGCGTCAGAAAAAGCTTTAAGATTATAAACACTTCCTACAGCATTATAACCACTAGGAGTTCCCGCTCCAACGCTAAAAGTATCAGCATCTAATTCGTTTGCTTGAAATGTCAGGGAGCCCGAAATTGTCGTAAAAGCCACTGGAACACTTAAAGAAAGATTCCCTTGAGTCAGACTACCTCCTGTTGAAGTTGCGATACTTGATGAACCAGTTGCGTTCACAGTAGCTGATCCTGTACAACCAGTCGTCATAAAAGTAGTATCACTACTGGTAGCTATATCAAAAACAGAGCTAATACTCTCAACCTTGTAATGATAGGTTGTACAACGAATCAAATCTGTTAGAGTTACGCTGTGTTCCAAAACTCGAGGAGAAGTATTTGATTCAGGGGTACTAGAAGAATAATCAGAACTCAAACCAAAATAAACCTTTGATGAAGATGTAGTTGCTGTATTCCAAGTAATAGTTGCTCCTGTTTCTAATCCTGTAGCAGAAATTGTAGTTGGGGTAGAACCTGTATTAACCACAGTAAAAGAAACTGAGGTTGATGTTGCGTAATTTCCAGCTGAATCTCTGGCCACAGCAAAACCAGTATAAGCTCCACTAGTTGTTGCTGTTGAATCCCAAGAAATACTATAAGGGGAGGAAACATCTTCACTTCCTTGTAGAATATTATTTATATAGAAATTTACTCCAGCAACACTAGTGTCTGAATCACTGGCACCAGCCGATAAAGCCACAGAACTTCCAGATACTTCTTCGTTCGTAGTTGGCGAAGTTAAAGACACGCTTGGAGCTATGTTATCCACAACAAAAGAAACTGTGGTTGATGTTGCGTAATTATTAGCATTATCTCTAGCCACAGCAAACACACTATGGTTGCCTGTCGTTGTGGCAGTAGTGTCATATATCATAGAATATGGCGAAGACGTGTCTTCACTTCCCTGTAAAATTCCATCAATATAAAAACTCACTCCCCCCATAGCAGTTTCATCACTAGCTGATGCTAAAAGGGTCATAACACTAGAAGTTGCTTCAGAACTAATTGGTAAAGTTACAGATACACTAGGAGCGGTGCTATCAATCACAACAGAATTAGCAAAAAAATTATCAATTTCAACACCAGTCCCTGAATCATCAGTAGAAATATTTACATATCCAATACCAACCCCAGCTTGACCAGTTGCAGAAATATCAGAATCAGTTACATTAAAAATTTCAACATCATTTATTAAAGCGCTAATAGTATTTCCCATTGCTCTTAAAGTAACCTTATCTCCTGTATAGGGTGAAGATGATGTATTTCCAGAAGGATAAGTATATCCTGAACCTAACAAAGTCCAATTTCCAGAAACTCTTTTATAAATTTGAAAAACTCTACTACTAAAACGTAAAAGATACATATTATTAGCATCTTGAACTCTTATAGCTAGAGATCTAGTGTAATCATAATCACCACCTGCAAATGCCAAATTCACACTAACTTCGTAATCAGCACTCCCATAAGTTCCGTTAGCCACATAAAGCGAACCTGTATTACTAGCGTTTCCGTAAACACCAAGAAGATTAGTATGTAACATCAAAGAGCCACCATTATTACTAATAAGTTGCGTCCAACCTGTTCCGGTCTCAGGAGTGTGACTCGTAACAATATTTGTCCAATAATTACCCGTAAAAGTATCATAAAAATATGTTTCAGCAAAGGCAATTTTTGGAAACAAAAAAATAACAAATACAAATATAAAAACTATTTTGGCATAATAGAAAAAATTCAGATTTTTTATCATTATGTCTAATATTTTAACAAAAAAAGATTTTTCTTTCAAAAAAATAACTGTGTAAAAACAACAAAGATATATCTTTCAACATATTCACTAAAACAGTAAAATCCGAACGCTATTGCGTTCGGATTTTACTGCATTGTGACCCTACCGGGAATCGAACCCGGATTACCAGCTTGAAAAGCTGATGTCCTAACCGTTAGACGATAGGGCCATTGTTTACATATTATATTTTCAAAATTGTTTGTTCAAGCTCTTGAAAAGCCGATGTCCGCTATATTCTAACTTGGTTAGACGATAGGGCCATTGTTTACATATTATATTTTCAAAATTGTTTGTTCAAGCTCTTGAAAAGCCGATGTCCGCTATATTCTAACTTGGTTAGACGATAGGACCAAATATGTATTAAGTAGCAAGTAGAATGTATTATGGAAAAATCGCTTTGCGATTTTCTCTAACCTGCCTGCCGATAGGTAGGAAACCTAACAACTAATGACTTAATAACCTGAACTATTATATCAATTTTTGTCAAAAAAGCAAAAAAATGGTAGATTAAAACGGTATTGGAGGTGTGGCTGAGTGGTTGAAGGCACCGCTTTCGAAAAGCGGCATGCGGGAAACCGTATCAGGGGTTCAAATCCTCTCACCTCCGCTTTTAATAAAAACATGAAAATTCTATCTATAGAAACCAGTTGTGATGAAACCGCTATTAGTATTGTAGAAGCTAATGGGGATTTTGGTAATGCTAATTTTAAGATTTTAGCTGATAATTTAATTTCTCAAATTGATATTCATAAAGAATATGGTGGCGTCTTCCCTGCCTTAGCTAAACGCGAACATTCCAAAAACCTAATCCCTATCCTCCGCAAAACTCTCAACGATGCAGGATTTGGTAACCCCGTTACCAAATTAAAAATTGGGACATTAGAAGTTCCAATTTCTGAGCAAATTGAAAAGATTTTGGAGAGAGAGCCAGAATTATTGAAAATGTTTTTAGAATATATTCCTAGTATTGAAATCCCTGAAATTGACGCTATTGCTGTTACTCAAGGCCCTGGGCTTGAACCAGCTTTATGGGTAGGAATTAATTTTGCCAAAGCTCTGAGTTTAGTTTGGAACAAACCGGTTATCCCCGTAAATCACATGGAAGGACACCTTTTTTCTGCTTTTATCAATGGAAAAAAATTTTCAACCTGCCTGCCGGTAGACATATTTCCAATTGTCGCTTTGTTGATTTCAGGGGGACATACGGAATTAATTTTAATGAAAGCGATTGGAGAATACGAAAAAATTGGACAAACTAAAGACGACGCTATAGGCGAAGCTTTTGATAAAGTAGCTCGAATGTTGAATTTGTCCTACCCCGGAGGACCAGAAATCTCTAAACTTGCTCAACTCGAACGTGAATACCGTAGTCGGACTACGAATAATCCGTACTCCGACTACGGTATTAAATTACCAAGACCGATGTTAAATACTGATGATTTGGATTTTTCTTTTTCTGGTTTAAAAACTTCGGTTTTGTATTTAATAAAAAACATTAAAACAAACCATGAAAATCTGGATCGCTTCGTCGTATCTCCTCGCGAAGACGAAAAGCAAGGCTTTTCGTTAACAAATTCTACTTCGCAGAATTCGCCTCTACAAAACACAAGACAATTTAGAAACCAAAATACTGAAATTGAATTACCTATCGAAATTAAACAAAAAATCGCTTTAGAATTTGAAGAAGCTGTGAACGAAGTTTTAGTGAAAAAAACACTCAAAGCTGTTGAAAAATTCAAGGCTAAAACTCTAATTTTGGGTGGAGGAGTTTCCGCTAATAATTATCTTCGTCAAAATTTTCAAGAATTAGAAAACGAAAATTTAAAAGTTTTTGTTCCTCCAGCCAGTTCTTCTACTGACAATGCCGTAATGATAGGAGTGGCTAGTTATTTCAATTATCTTAAACAAAAAAAAGAAGGTCAATCACTAAGTTCAGTAATTGACCTTCGGGCAGATGGAAATTTAAACCTTGATTAAAAATATAATCTTGCTAGAATAACAAACATACAGGCCAGATCCTATGGGCTATCATACCTGTCAGGGCGGAGTCAGATATTCTGGCGCCGCCCGTTTTTTTATTTACATCCAGCCATCTTATATTTCTTTATTAAATATTTAATAGCCTCAGGAAAATCAATTTCCTTAATTTTCATAATAAAATCAAAAACCCCGCCTGAAATACCACAACCATAACAATGATAATACTGTGACTTAGAATTAATCCTAAAAGAAGGTGTTTTTTCATCGTGAAAAGGACATAAAATAAGAAAGCCTGAAGACGCTACTTTCTTGAATTTCACTTCTGTTCCTAATTCATCTCTGATAACATCAACCAATTCTAATTTTTTCCTCAAATACTCAATAAATTTTCTAGAATATTTCATTTCTATCCTCCGTTTTTCACTTTTTTTAAATTAACATTATTTTTCTAACTCCACTATATATAAAAAGAAAATAAAAACAAGGTCGGTTGTCGCAAGCGACAACCGACCTTTAAACAAACTTTTGTCCGTTCATATCGGATTAGGATCGGCATAAAATTCCACCAAAATAGGATAACCCTCAAAAACTTCTGGAATAACATGAATAGGGGTTCCTTCTTTGACACGTAATTTAATTGCATGTTTTTTGATACACAATTGTGTAATTCTCATAAAGATACCTATTCTATCGAGGCTCGCTCGGAATCTCTCCAGAGAATCTCGCCCATTTTCTAAATCAGCTTTAGAAACCAATTTTACCTTCCTACACACTTTTTAGATTCAATTAAATTCCACAAACAAGCAGTGGTACGAAGAATTTCTTTTTTAATTAGACATTCCCCTTTTCTGCAAAAGGAAACATAACGAGCAATTACTTCAATTAAAGAATAATGTCTAAAAATAACTGGACATAAAAAACCTTTATTTGTCACAGACACCTCTTAAAAACAATATTTAAGAAAAAGAAAAAAAGCAAACCCTGTCAATAAAATTTTTAAAAAAATAAATCTTTTCACCTCGTTTTCGCTAATTCTACTTTTAAAATATTCTTTCATATTTATCTCACTTTAAAAGAAAAAGTTTTCAAAAAAATTTTCAAAAAACTTTGTTTTAAAAACCAGATGATACAAAACCACCAAAGAAGCACTAGCAAAAAGAATAGCTACTACTCCTTGATAAATCTTATCCATTTTATTTTTTAAATCACACTCATTTTCTTCTATTTCGTTTCCCATAAATTCCCCTTTCCTTTAATAATTATAAGGATTCAAAACACATCTGAATATTATATTAAACCATTAAAATCAAAAGTAAAGGATTAGAAATTGTCTTTTTTCTGTGGTAATATATATGAATATAAGAGTAGATTGCTTCGCTAACACTCGCAAAGACGATTATTCCATAATCGTAGGGCGAGGCGAAGTCTCGCCCGTTCCATAATACCTGCCTACATCTGTACGCCGGCAGGCGGAAGCAGACAGGTTTAATACTTACTACATAATACATATTATATGAAAGAAAAATTTCTAAAACCTTACGAGTCACAAGAAGTAGAAAAAAAAATATACCAACTTTGGGAAGAAAGTGGTTTTTTTAATCCTGATAATTTACCAGAAAGACACCAAAAACCTTTTACTATAATTATGCCTCCACCCAATGCTAACGGCTCCTTACACTGTGGACACGCTCTTTTTGTTGCTTTAGAAGACCTTATGATTCGTTACAAACGCATGCAAGGTTTTAAAACTCTTTGGTTCCCAGGAACTGATCACGCTGGTTTTGAAACTCAGGTGGTATATGAAAAAAAATTAGAAAAAGAAGGTCGTTCTAGATTTAAAATGGAAAGCCAAGATTTATACAACGAAATTATGGACTTTACTTTGAGTAATAAATCATACATGGAAGGACAGGTGCGTTCTTTAGGAGCTTCTTGCGATTGGTCTCGTGAAAAATTTACCTTAGATTCCACAGTCATCAAAATCGTCTATGATACTTTTAAAAAACTTTCTGAGGATGGATTGCTCTATCGAGGAAAGAGAATTGTCAATTGGTGTTCTAAACATCAAACAGCTTTCTCAGAACTAGAGGTGGATAACGAAGAACAAGAAGATAATTTTTATACTTTCCAATATGGTCCTTTCCAAATCGGAACCACCCGTCCAGAAACAAAATTTGGTGATAAATATGTAGTAGTTCATCCAAATGATGAAAGATATAAACAATACGAAGATGGTCAAAAATTTGAATTAGAATGGATCAATGGCCCTGTCACTGCCACTCTTATAAAAGACGAGGCGATTGATATGGAATTTGGAACAGGAGCGATGACCATTACTCCGTGGCACGATTCAGCTGATTTTGAAATTGCCCAAAGACATAATTTAGAATACGAACAAATTATAGATTTCAACGGAAAAATGTTACCAATTGCTGGACCAGAGTTTGAAGGTAAAAATATTAAAGAGGCCCGCGATTTAGTAGTAGAAAAATTAAAAGCTAAAGGTCTTTTAATAAAGATAGATGAACACTATAAACACAGTGTTAAGGTTTGTTATAAATGTAAAAGACCAGTAGAACCACAAATTAAAGCTCAGTGGTTTGTAAAAACTCAACCCTTAGCAGAAAAAGCAATGCAGGCAGTCAAAGATGGAAAAATAAAATTTCTCACAGAACAACACGAAAAAATATATTTTCATTGGTTAGAAAATATCAGGGATTGGAATATTTCAAGACAAATTGTTTGGGGAATTCCTATTCCAGCAAAAATATGTACTCAGTGTGGAGAAGGTTTGGTTGATTTAGAAGATAAAATTACCCAATGTTCTCATTGCCAAGGAACAGTAGAAAAAGATAGTGATACTTTTGATACATGGTTTTCCTCTGGTCAATGGCCTTTTGCCACCCTAAATTATCCTGAGGGAAAAGATTTTAAAGAATTTTACCCAACCGATGTTATGGAAACAGGTCATGATATTTTATTTTTCTGGGTATCTCGAATGATTATGTTAGGAATTTATCGCACAGGTGAAGTCCCTTTTAAAACAGTTTATTTACACGGCATGGTGAGAGACGGACAAGGAAAAAAAATGTCCAAATCTAAGGGGAATGTATTAAACCCATTAGAATTAAGTGACAAATACGGAACCGATGCTCTACGTATGGCTTTAATTGTCGGAAATACCGCTGGAACAGACATGAATCTTTCCGAAGATAAAATCCGTGCTTACAAAAAATTTGCAAATAAATTATGGAACGTCGCTCGTTTTGTTTTTGAAAACACTCAAGGATTGGGAGAAGTTGATTTAAATTCCAATGAATTACAATCTCTCAGAAAAGAAAACCCATTACTTATTGATTTACAAAAAATTATATCCGACATCACCAACGATATGGATAATTTTCGTTTCTATCTTGCCAGTGAAAAGATATACCACTATGTTTGGCATGAATTTGCTGATAAAATAATAGAGGAAAGTAAAAATAAAATTTCTGAAACTGAAACTCAATTAGTACTTTTAGATATTTTACAAAAATCCATCAAAACTCTTCACCCTTTTATGCCTTTTATTACAGAAGAAATCTGGTCTGAAATGCCGATTAAAAATAAGCAGTTATTATTAATTGAAGAATGGCCCATTAATTAGAAAATTAGGATTTTAGAAATTAGGTAATTAGTATTTCAATAAAGCTTCGCTTTACTGAAACTAAACACTAAAAAACTAAAGACCCAATGACTATTACCTAAATCATTATGGATACTACTAGCATAATTTTATATTCTTTTCTAGGAGGAGTTTTACCTACAATAATTTGGTTAGGATTTTGGTTAAGAGAAGATAAATTACACCCCGAACCTAAAAAATATATTTTTCTAACTTTTCTTTTTGGAATATTTTCAGCTATTTTAGTCTTGCCCCTAGAAGAATATATAGAATATATTTTAACAATAGTTCCTACTTCCGGAATATTAGCAATAATATTACTTTCTTTTTCTGAAGAGCTTTTTAAATTTTTAGCCGCTCACTTTTCCGCTTTAAAAAAGAAAGTAACGGATGAACCTATTGATCCAATTATCTACATGATAACAGCAGCTTTAGGCTTTGCAGCCCTAGAAAACTCACTTTTCTTAATGCAATCTATGAAAGTAATCCATGCCGATATAAATCATACAATTCTTGTTGGAAATATGCGTTTTATTGGAGCCACTCTTTTACACACAGTTTCTTCAGGAGCTCTTGGTTTTTTCATGGGCTTTTCTTTTTATAAAAAGAAATTATTCAAAAAAGAATATTGGTTAGTAGGACTTATCCTTTCTGTGGCATTGCACTCATTTTTTAATTTTTTTATAATGATTAGAGAAGGAGAAAAAATTTTTGAAACATTCGCATTAATTTGGCTACTAATTGTTTTTTTAATCTTCAGTTTTGAAATTGTTAAAAAAATTAAAAAAAAATCTTATTAACTAAAATAGTTTGATTTATATATCAACTATCAACCCAATTTAAATATCATGAAATCATTTTTTGATAAACTAACAGGATCAAATAATATAGATGAAACAGAGGATGATTTAATTCATCTAGAAAGAAATTTTGAGGAAAATTCACTCATTCCTCAAGAAGAAGAAATTCAGGATGGTGAATTAGCGGTTGATGTTTATGATGGAGGAGACGAAATTATTATAAAAACTATGGTAGCTGGAGTAAAACCAGAAGATTTAGATATTTCAATTACGAGAGAAATGCTCACTATTAGAGGAACTCGTAAAGAAACAAATGAAGTAAGTGAAAATAATTATCACAAAAAAGAACTTTATTGGGGATCTTTTTCTAGAACGGTCATGTTACCAGCTGAAGTAGATATTGATAATGCTGAAGCTGTAGAAAAACACGGACTTCTAATTCTTACTCTTCCTAAAATAGACAAAGAGAGAAAATCTAAACTAAAAATAAGAAGTTAAAAAAGATTAATCAACCTTTTATATTTAAAAAGAGGGTGTCGTACACCCTCTTTTTTATAGAGAAAAAAATTAATTCATATATAAATACCGATTCATCTTGTGTCCCTCAAAATCTTCGGCATAATACATATTTCCTGAACGATCAGAAAGATAAAAAAGATAATCAGTAGTAATGGGAGTAGCTGCAGCTAATAAAGAATAAATGCTTGGATTAGCAATCGGTCCAATAGGTAAACCCTTATTAGCATAGGTATTATAAGGAGATTCTGTTTTTAAATCATCTAGGGTTAACTGATAAGTATTTTTGCCCATAATATAGGGGAAAACCGCATCCACCTGTAAGGGCATATTAATATCAATTCTTTTCCACAAAATACCAGAAATTATTTGTTTAGATTTTAAAGTTCTAGCTTCTTTTTCTAAGATAGAAGCCATAATAACAATTTCTTCCAAAGTTTTTCCTGAATCATTAATTTCTTCTGCAATTTCTTGAATTTTATTATTGAAATTATTTTTCATAGTTTTAATAACTGTCTCTGGAGAAACATTCGGTAAAAAATAATAAGTATCAGGAAAAAGAAAACCTTCTTCCTTTTCCGCTAAACGTATAAACCTCTCTTTATCAAAAATATCAAAATATTTTTTTAAGGTTTCGGCTACATCAAAAATTGTTGCCCCCTCGACAATTCTTACTCGAGTTGGAGTAATTCCCCACTTTCCCCTAATAGTTCTCCAAGCAATTCTAACCACAGAATAATCTTTTTCAAAAAAATAATCTCCCGCCATAACTCCCCGTTCATTCATTAAAAGTTTAGCTAAAGAACTAAAAATAAAAGGCGACTTGATTACTTTCTTTACTCTTAAATCATCAGCAACCTGATTTAAAGTCACCCCTTCTTCAACAGTAATAATAGATCCTATAGGAAAATGACTGGGAGCCTTTATCAAATAAAAATAACCTAAACTAAAAAACAAAATCCCCACAACAAAAAAAATCTGTTTTCTCTTTGATGGCATTTTAGGACACCAACTCAAATAAATAGAAAAACAACGATGTCCATAAACATTTTTACAAAAAAGTTTAGCAGAAGAAATCCAATTACGATAATTATATTTTTTAAAGATATTCATAAAGATTATATTGGTAAATTAAAAGGAGCCTCAGCCTTTTTAGAAGTTAAGCGAGAGAAACTTGGAGTTTGAGCTACTCCACCAGGGAAATGATAAATTGTAGCTAACTCTTCAGTGTTTAAAACAAAAGGTTCATAATCATCAGAAAAATCTCGTCTTTTATAGCGATTAAAAATTTCCTTTTTTAATTTATTTACCCGAATTCCTTTATAATCCTGCCAAGGATAATCAAAATCAGTAACCGCTGTTGGTTTGAAACCATTTAAATCCAAAGAATTATACTGTTTAAAAGTGCCCAACAATCCACTAATATTTATCGGTTTAAACTTATCTTTTTCTGTTAAATAAATTCCTCGAATATTACAATCAAAACTATGTTTAGAAACGCTTCTTTCAATAGCGGCCACCACATTGGTTTCCCCTTTAGTCATCATACGATAACCTTTGCTTGGGTCTTTTTCATCCACCAAAACTTTCTTCACTAATTCCTTTACTTCTTTCATTCCCTGATCTCTCCAATCCTCAGCCTCAGACCATACTTTCTTTTTCCATCTTTCTTTCCAAGAAAGTTTAACTCGTCTTTCTTTTTTATGAGCTTTCACAATTATTTGCAACCACAATTGTTGCCCCTCACCCACAGATCCTAAAAATTCTAAAATCGGCGTAATCGGATCAATTTTTTCTTCTTCTTTCGTAAGGGAATTTTCCATTCCATAGTCTACATAGGTTTTAATCGGATAAAAATCAGCTTTAATTAATTTAAACTCAGACCCCCAAAGACTTAAATAATTAGGATCATATTTTACAAAAGATGTGTAATTCGGCACTTCATAAATTTCAATATCAGGATATTGAGCATAAATCTGAGCCTCAATTAAATCTTTCCAAAGACCTCTAGTCCAAATAAAAAATTTCACTTGTCCTTCAAAAGAAATCAGTTCTAAAGAAAAAGTCGGGCGAGATTTTCCTAAAATGTATTTAGCATACCAAGTTCCTTCTCCCCCAGTCTGAAATAAAGCATTCAAAAATAATTCCATGGCTAGGGGAGTTTTTCTTATTTCATTGGGTAATTTTATTTCCAGTAATTTATAATCTTGTTTATTAGCAAATTCCGTACGAACATAATCTAACCATAAATGCCAAAAAATAATCACTAAGAAAAAAGGTAGCCAAAAAGGCATAAACAAATACAAAATATTTAATACTTCGTTAATTTCTCCTTGAAAAAAATCCGGAAAGGCTGATATAAAATCATCTCTCATATGTCATATATTATATCCATAAAATCCATAAAAAAACATACTTTTCTGTATATAAGTTTACAAGGTATTTAACTTTAATTTAAGCATAAAAAAATTCGCTAATTAGCGAATTTTTTTATTATACTAATGAATATGTACCATCAGAATTTTTAATAAAGAAATTTGGATTTTGTAAATTGACTACTACAGTATTTTCTTTAACATATCTTTCCTTCAAAACCTGTTCTACAATAGCTTCTTTTTTCATTGGACCAGCTTTTCTTAAAATTTCGCGAATAACATCCTTAACAATTCCTTGAGAATAACCCCATTCTGATAATGCATACAAACCTCTTCCCACCAAAACAAAACGAGAATCTTTTATCAATTCATTATGACAAGTGGCTGTATGTACTTTTTTACCAAAATGTTTTTGAATTCCCTCAGCGACTTCAGTAAAATGCATTGGGGAACCATTTTGTCTAACCACTAAATAAGCATGACTTCGAATTCCTCTAATCTTAATATTATTTGAAGAAACCAAACCCCATTCATCAAAAGGATTTTTATCAATCAAACGAGAAAGCTTTAGATATCTTTTAACTCTTTCTTCATCTACTTCTATTTTTCTTTTTTGTTTTTGAATTTCTTTTAAAGCCAAAGAAAGTAAATCTTTTTCGGGAATCAATAAATCTTCTTTAAAATTTGCATGTACTTTTCTTAAAGCATTAATTACATCTGTTTCTAAATTTTTATCAATATACCAACGAGTTTGAAATTCATTATCTCCTTTTTCTTTGTAAAAAGGTTTCCCTATAGTTAAAAGAAAATAAAGATCATTTTGAGTAGAAGGATCTTTAGCTAAATATTCCAATAAATGTTGTTCAGCTGATACTCCTCCCAAAGAATTAATTAGATCCTGTAATTCAACAAAATAAACACCAGCTTCTTCGAATACAGGTGAATTAATAATATTTTTAATTGAATGATTTTCAATTTGTCTCACTCTTTCTCGAGTAATATTATATTTTTGACCAATATTTTCAAGGGTATGTTTTTCAATAGAATCACCTAAACCATACCTCTGAATAAGGACATCTCTAGATCTCTCAGGAAGTTCTGAAAGAAATTTTTTAACTAATTGTTTTGAATCAAAAGTAATCATTTAGGTACTAAATTTATTTTTAATGTTTGATTTATATTAAAAAAACAGCCGTTTGGTCTGAATCTTTATATCTATTTTTATCACTTTTTTAAATAAAAGTCAAGGGAAAGATTAAACCACAATATTAAGTAATTTATCCTTAATATATATAGCTTTTTTGACCAAATTATCCCCTATCCATTTCTTAATATTTTCGTCATTTAAAGCTTTTTCTTTTATAGCTTCTTCAGGTTCACCCTCTTCAATTTCTATCTCAGAACGAACTTTCCCGTTTACCTGAATAACAATAATATGTTTAGTATCCTTAGCTAAATTTTCATCAAATTCAGGCCATTTTTCATTATGAATTGATTTAAACTTTTCTACGTCGGTCTGTGTACCATCCACATTAGTTTGCGATTTGTGAAGCAAATACCAAAGTTCTTCTGTCATATGTGGAGCAAAAGGGGCTAAAATTTTCAAGAAAATTTCATAATCTGCTTGAGAAATTTTTTCATCTTTAATTAAATTAATCAACTTCATCATTTCAGAAACAGCAGTATTATATTTCAAATCTTCCACATCACTTTGTACTTTTCTAATAGTCTTATGTAAAGCATTTTTTACTTTATCTGAACTTTCACTTTCTAATTTTTCAGCTTGATTCCAAACTCTTTCCAAGAAACGATAAACTCCTACAATATTATTTTCGTTCCACATCACTTCATCTTCCAAAGGTGCAGCAAAAAGCATATAGGTTCGGACCGAATCAGCTCCAAATCTTTCCACCATTTCATTAGGATTCACTACGTTCCCTTTTGACTTAGACATCTTCTTTCCATTCGCATCCAAGACCATTCCTTGATGTCGTAATTTCAAAAATGGTTCATTAAAATTAAGCAAACCAATTTTTTGCATAGCTTTCACAAAAAATCTAGAGAACAAAAGATGCATATAAGTATGTTCCGCTCCTCCAATATACAAATCTACCGGTAACCATTGTTTCCGTTTTTGGGAACAAAATTCTTTGTCATTATGTGCATCGGGATATCGCAAAAAATACCAAGAAGAATCGACAAAGGTATCCATGGTATCAAATTCAGGAGTCCAACCTTTTCCGAAAATCTTTTCGGTTCGCTCTCTAAATTCCATAGATTTTTCTAAAGGCGATTTTCCAGATGGCACAAAATCCACATCAATCGGTAATAACCAAGGTAAATGTTCCTCTGGCACTAATTTAGGTTCACCTTCAGGGGAATAAACAATCGGAATCGGACAACCCCAATATCTTTGACGAGACATAGACCAATCTCGTAAACGATAATTTGTAGTTAGTTCCCCACCTACAAATTCGGTAATTTTCTTTTTAGCCTCTTCAGAACTCATTCCATCAAATTGTCCTGAATTCATCAAAATTCCTTTTTCTGTAAAAACTGTTGGCTTTACATCTAATTGTTCTTCAGGAATTCCAACACTTCTTCCGTATTTTTTAAACTCTTCCAATCCTTGTTTTGTCAAAACTTTAAAAACATTATCTTTAAAAACAACATAATTTGAAGTTCCGCATGAATCAGTATAAAAAGAAGATGCCTTTGAAATTTCTTCTGGTAGTAAATTATTTTTTAAATAATCAATGAAATTTTGTTCTTTATCTTTTAGAACCAAGACTTCATAAAAATTACCCCAATCTTCGTCGTGAGAATTTATTTTTATTTCTCCAAATTTTTTCAAATTTTCTTCACAATTTTCCAAACTTTTTTCAACAACTAAATATTTCGAGATCTCAGGAGAAATAACTTCTCTTATTTCAATCTCAAACTTAGTCGCGAATTCAAAATCTCTTTCATCATGAGCCGGAACGGCCATAATTGCTCCAGTGCCATAACCACTCAAAACATAATCAGCAATAAAAACTGAAATCTCTTCTGAATTAGCTGGGTTAATCGCAGAAATTCCCTCTAATTTTACTCCTGTTTTTTCCTTGGCTTCAATTCTATCCATCTCAGTTTTCTTTTGAGAATCTGAAATATATTTTTCTACTTCATCCCAATTTGAAATTTCAGATTTTAATTCTTGCAATAATTCATGTTCAGGAGCCAACACCATATAAGTTGCTCCAAATAAAGTATCAGGCCGAGTAGTAAAAACTTCAATGAAGTTTTCATCTTTTTGGATTTTATCATTTGGATTTAATTTGGTTTCTTTGGATTTTGAAATTTGAAACTTTATTAAAGCCCCTTCAGAACGGCCTACCCAATTCTTTTGATTCTTTTTTGTATATTCTGGCCAATCCACTGTATCTAAATCATCAATCAAGGCGTCAGCAAAATCTGTAATCTTAAAAAACCATCCTGGGATTTCTTTTTGCACAATTTGAGTTCCACATCTTTCACAAGCCCCACCTACCACCTGTTCATTAGCAATTCCAGTCTGACAAGATTCACACCAATTAATTTTAGAAGTTTTTTTATAAACTAAATCGTTTTCAAAAAATTTCGTAAATAGCCATTGAGTCCATTTATAATATTCTGGTTCATAGGTGACAACTTTTTCATCAAAATCATAACGCAAACCTAAAGACTTCATTTGTCCAATGAAATTACTAATATTTTGAGCTGTGCTGGTCTTAGGATCAATTCCGGTTTTAATCGCATAATTTTCAGCCGGCAAACCAAAAGCATCAAAACCCTGCGGGTGCAATACATTAAAGCCCTGCATTGTTTTGAATCGAGTATAAACATCGCTAGCTGTGTAAGATTCAGTATGTCCCATATGCAAACCCTCTCCAGAGGGATAAGGAAACATATCCAACATATAAAATTTATTTTTAGTGTCATCTTTATCAATCTTTACTACCTGATTTTCAGCCCAAATCTTCTGCCATTTTATCTCTATTTTCTTGTGATTATATTTTTTCATCTTGCTTTTTTAAAAAATAATGTTATTATTATATATGAATATTGACGAAAAAGATTCCTGAAGGGGTTAGTCCCTATGGGATCTTTTTCTTTTATACTCTATCTTGTTTCTTAAATAATCAATTTTTGACACAAAAGACTTTTCAATTTGTCTATACAAAGAAGAAACATTATTAGTTGGAACAAGAAGAGTTTTAAATCTATCTTTCTCAATTAAATAATCAATCATTCTTTTATAATCTCCGTCGCCACTAACAACAATAACTTTACCGAAATCTTCATCTATCAAATTTTTCATTACCTCAAAAACCAAATTAGTATCAACATTTCCCTTTTTCTCACTTTCTAAATTTTCACCCCTATCATTAAACATTAAAATAAAACCTGCTTTTTGCAACCCCACGTATAATTTACTTTCTTTCCCTTCAAAACCAAGAAAATAATAAGCATCACTTACTTGAAACTTATCTTTTAGATAAACACGAAATCTCTTAAAATCAATATCCCATTCGGTTTGCATATATAGATTTTGCCCATCTATAAAAGCGTAATTATTTTCATTTTTAACTTTCTTTACCATACCAGATAAAAGTCATTTTACCACAAAACTATAAAAGAAAAAAAGGGTCGCTCGCTTGCGAGCAACCCTTTAAAACACAACACCAGCTTTTTTCACACCCTTTGTTTTCTTTTCACAAAGATGAAAAGAAGAATCCCAAATATGAGACTCGAAAAAAATAAAACGACAAAAAAGACAACGGTTTCATCAAGAAATTTCGGCAATACAAAAATCCTATTATAAATATTAATTATCTCTAAAATGATAGAAGCAACTAACACTCCAGAAAAAAGTCCTATATTTCGAGATTCACCCAAAAAATAAGGAGTGAAATTTACCATCAACGAAATAATCATTCCAAGAAAAACTAAACCCACGAATGCTCCAAGATCTATAATCATACCAATCTCCTTTTCCAAAAAGTTAAGAACAATTAATGAAAACTTTTTTTAATATAAAACAAAAGTATTTTTTTATCAACTAAAAAAAGTCAGTGCGAAGCACTGACCTTTTTTAACCAATTCTTAATTAATCCAAAATTAGATGCAATTCGAGGAGACGAGAAAAAATATGCTGAGCCGTATCGAGTATACGGTGAAGAATATTTTTTCGAAGACGACAAAGAAGTGCATTAATTTTGGATTAATTATCTGTAAACTTTTTTATTCCTAAGTAGATCAAAACCCCCAAGGCTATTCCCAAAATCGCCAAATGTAGCCAATCACTCGCATATTGCCAATAACGAATAGAAGCAATGATAAAAGAAAGCACCCCACCCAAAGACATAGCAACCGAAATCACTTCTTTACCTTGAGTCATAAAACCAATTACAGTCACAATTACTCCAAAAATAACTAAAGCCATAAAGACATTTCTTTCATAATCTTCGCGAGCTGTTTGATATTCTTCGTTGCAAGTGAATTGTTGATTACACCAGCCAGTAGGGTTATCCACTGTCATCATTTCCCCTTCATACATAGAAACTGGTTTTAATCTCTCAATATTTTCTGTCCATTGACCTCCCTCAACTAAACATTCTTCTTGGTTATCTATTTGTTTAACTATAGGTTTATCTTCACAAAAATTTGTATATTCTGGTTCTGGATAAGCTACTTTAATTGCATAAGCAAAAAATAGGTTAAGCACAACCACAATCCCTACAATCAACGGCCATTTTAAAATTTGTTTTGTTTGCATAATATTTTTCTTACGAACGTAGTGAATTAGAAAAATATTACCCTGTGAAATTCATTTTTTAAAATGAGTTTTTTAATTTTTTAATAAAAATTAAAAAATATTTCACTAGGGTGATTATTTAAAACACCACTAATACTAATTAGTACATTATATCAAAAAATAGAAATAAAAGCAGGGCTTCCTGCTAAATGCAGAAAGCCCTTGTTTAGAAAAATGTTACCGTCCACAATCCGAGAAAAGACAACCTTTTCTTTTCTCAGGTACCAGAGTGCAACACAGACGAGGATCCTTCGTTTGAGCTTTGATAGCTTCCATCGCCCTTGTCTGTCTATCCGTAAAATAATTCCGGCCATCATCATCAAAATTAATCTCCTGTACTTTTTCTTTCATAATTCATCTCCTCTTTTAAAAAGAACTTCCTAATTATAGACCAAACCTATTTTGATCTATTTCTAAAAAATTAATTTTAATTTTTTAGAAATAAGCCAAAAAATATTCCCCCGATGGCGGGAGAATTTTGGTTTAAATATTTTTTAGCTTCTTCTATTTCTTTCTACTAACACCAAAACTCTCCCTTTTTAATTTAGGTAGGTAAATGCCTGAAAAGACAATTTGTGATATTGTAGCAAAAATATTCTGCATATATTTATTATATTATACGATTTAAAATTCGTGTCAACTCGTTATGTTTATAATTAAATATATAAAAAATATTAAGTAATAGAGCCTTATTAAACAGCTCACAAATGAGCCGTTTAAAATTTAAGAGTTTTTTCTGGATTGCCACAATATTTTTATAGAATTTTTTTGAAAAAATTTTTCAAAAAAATTCTCTAAAAATATTTCGCAATGACGAACAAAAAAAACGGAACAAAAGATGGGCAAGGCTCCTCCCAAGGCGGGCAGGTTTGCCTCGCCCGTCTTAGTTTAAAAAATTGAAAATTGATAAATTGTAAACTATTTAAAAACCTGCCTGCCCCGCCTGCCGACGTGCAGGGGCAGGCAGGTTAAAATTTGAAATTTGAAATTTTGAGTTTTTATATCAAAAACTCAATAACGTCTCCATCTTGCACAACATATTCTTTTCCTTCTGTTCGGATTAGACCTTTCTCGCGAGCTTCTGCCCGTGTTCCAGCGGTTAATAAAGTTTCCCAATTTATCACTTGAGCTCGAATAAATTTATCTTTAAAATCATTGTGAATTGCTCGACCAGCTTCAGGGGCACTAGAATTTCTTTTAGTTGTCCAAGCCCGAGATTCATCTTCACCTGTTGTAAAATAAGTAATCAAATCTAAAAGCTCATAACCTTTTCGTATTAAATAATCCACATCATCACTAGAGCCACCTAAATTTTGTTTATACTCTTCTCTATCTTCTTCCGGCAAATCTTTCAATTCGTGTTCTATTTGAGCATCCACCTTCACCCATTTTGAACCAGTACTTTCAAAAAAATTCATCAATTCGTCCCATCTTGGGTCATCCATTTCGTCCAAATTATTTCCTCCCATTTTTTTATTCAAAGCATATAAAATTGGTTTGGTGGTTAAAAGATTTAACCCTTTAACAATCTTTTGATCTTCTTCGGAAAAATTTAAAGAATTAGCTAATTTACCAGCATCAAAAAGTTTTTCAAATTGTTGTAAAATTTCTTTTTCTCGAACAGCCTTTTTATCTCCTCTCTTAGCATCCTTTTCTACAGTTCCTAATCGCTTCGTTACGGTCTGCAAATCCGCCATAATCAATTCAAGATTAATCACTTCAATATCACTCATGGGATCAATTTTTCCGTCCACATGAATTACTTTGTCATCTTCAAAAATTCGTACTACTTCCAAAATAGCATCAGTCTCACGAATATTAGCTAAAAACTTATTTCCTAAACCTTCTCCTTCTGAAGCTCCTTTAACCAAGCCGGCAATATCGACAAATTCAATAGCGGTTGAAACTGTTTTTTTCGACTTAGAAAATTCACTTAATTTTTTTAATCGTTCATCAGGCACAGAAACCACACCCACCGCTGGGTCAATAGTACAAAAAGGATAATTTTCCGCTGGCACCGCCTTTTCTGTCAGAGCATTAAACAAAGTAGATTTTCCAACATTAGGCAAGCCAACAATTCCAATCGAAAGCATTATATTAGTTTTTAGCTTATAGCTTTTAGGTTATTAGGAAAAAACTTACGAAGTAAATTTTTTATACATTATTACTAAAGCCCTATTATTCCATATTTTTTTACATTTTTAAAGGGTCGTTGTCTGAATTAGACAACGACCCTTTCGGCACGGGTAATGTATCAACAAGCATAAGCAAATTTCCTTTTGAGGTTATTGAAGTCGATATTTTTGAAATCAGTTAACTTTTTGATATCTTCGTAACAACCCTCAAAAAAAACATCTGGGGGTTGCGGAACAATCACTTCCACAACCCTTTTGTATCTGCCGTTGAATTCTTGTAAAGAACCCAAACGGGCCCAAACAACTCCCCAAGTCTCCCTTGGGTCGCTAGGGACAAAACGAGGTGAAACAACAAAACGAACATAAGTTTTATCGGGGAAAAATTTCTTTTCCCCCTTACCATTTACCACCAAAATAGTACCATTCATAATGGCAGTTTTCAGTTCACAGAAACACATAGTTTCTCCTTTCGCCAATTTAGGCTGTTTGCTTTTTCAAGCGTTATTTAAGGTTCTTACTGGCTAATATAATAATATGTTATCAACGGATTGTCAATATTTTCGTAATATCCCAATAGCTTGGAAACACTTTTAACAAAAAAGTGTAATATTCAAGCATTATGTATACAAAGAATCCAAATATGCCTAAAGTTCGTAGAGATGCAGCTCACATGGTCTACAAAGGCTATGGAGTAAGAA
>JAZDMO010000019.1:0-2648 GCA_043800905.1 Patescibacteria group bacterium | reverse complement strand
CAAAATAATCGAAGAATTTACTACAAAAAAATTGTTTTATGCTCCACCAAAACCCTTAATTCCTAGAAAGATTAAAACCATTAGAATTAAGCCAAATAAAGCTGGCTTAGCTAATTTTGCGCCAATCTCTTTCCAAGTACCACCCTTTAGTCCGGCGCCAGCCATTTTTTCTTTAAGATCTTTTAGTTTTTGAACATCTCCAACTGCTTGTTCGGCAGCAGTTGTAAAATCAGGAGAACTTACTAATGTTCTCATGTCGGTTTCTGATAAATTGAGGTGCAAAACAGCTTGTCTAGAAACCGCTTTAAAAACAGACTGTTTTGCTTGTTCAACTAGCTTAGCTTTAGCATCAGGATGAGTATTTAGATAAGTTACTTGTTCTGGCGATAAACCTGCCCCCGAACCAGCAGCAATTGCATTATTTATTTCTGTTAAAGTCAAATTGGCCGCTCCTCTTCCATCATTTGAAAAAAGACCGTCAAAATCTGTTCTTAAATCAGTTGTTTTTATTTCTTTTTGTCCTGTTTTTCTAAAAAAATCTCTTAATCTAGAACTTGTTCTTTGGGTTGTTTTTACATATTTTGCGTCTGTAAAATACAAAGCTAAATTAGCTTCTGCTCCTTTTAAAATATCCCCTTCTTTTGCCGCTTCTTTTGCCTTGTCTTTAGCTACTTCTATATTCGCCTGTTCAAGTCGATCTTTATATCTATTTAGGGCCTGTTTTGCTGCTTCAGGCATCGTCCCATTGAGAGATTTTATTAATTCATTAAGTTGTTTTACTAATTCAGATCGAGCCGATAACATGCTAGCCTGTGCTTCCCTTACTTGCTTATTTAGATTATCTATTTCTGTTGTTAATTGATCTTTTCTGCTAAAGGCTTCCATTGTTTCTTCTAAATCTTTTAATTCTCCTTCTGACTTTCTTAATCTTCCTTCAATACTTTTTGCACCTTTTCCGGTTAATTGAGTATTAATATCATCAATTTCATCCTGCCATTTTGGATAATTCGGATCTGCTCCTAAAGCCGCTGTTAAATCAGCCCCTGTTTTTTTTGCAGTAATATAGTCCGCTGTTCTTTTAGCTTGTAATTCTTCCAAATGTGTTTTTCTTTCTTGAAGTGTCTGTTTTTCTCCTTGAATATCTTCAACTTCTCTTTTTTTAGCATCACGTTCTGACGTTGTTTTTGCGCGATCTTTACCGGTAATTTTTGTATTTATGGTTGTTTGTTCTTTTTTCTTAGCAGATAAATCACCATTCATTTCCTTATATTTTGTTGTTTCTGCAGCATATTTATTACCTTCAACTCCCACTGCGCGATCTATAAATTCTTTTCTTGCTAAAGGAATAACGCTGCTTTCTCTTATTCCTTTGAGAAACTGGGCTCTTTGAGCTGCATTCATACCTTTATATGCTTCAGCCCAACCGTCAGTTTGAAGAACTACTTGTTCAATAGCAGCATTTATTTCACTAGCACTAGCTGTTGATGTTTCAACATTTTTTTGAAGATTTGTAAGCAACGTATCTAACTGAGTGGCTAAAGGTTGTAAGGTTTTATCGACTTTTGTCCCATCTGTTTCACCAAAAAGTTGAAGAAATAAAGCATCTCTGGTTCCTGGTGGAACTTTTTCTCCAGCCACCACATCAACAGCAGAAGCGGAAAGTTCCCCTTTTTTTGTTAATAAAATTCCTGCTTCACCTGTATTTACACCTCTTACTACTTCTCCGGCAACTTTTGCGGATACTGGTGGTGGTGCCTCTACTTGGACAGCTTCAGCCATTTTTAATTTGTTGGAAAATTTTTAAAATAATTTTCTAGTTTTCCTATGACTGCTTGTTGTTTTAATTCACCCAATTCAGCGTCAAGCAATTGTGATTCGGTCTTTAGATATGGATAAACTGTAGGAAGAGCATTTATAAGTTTTAAAAAATCTTCTTTAGTTTTGATTTCTTTTAAACTATTGACTAAATCTATTGCCATTTCTTGAATCTGTTTATAAGGAAGCTCTTTTTTTGTAAGGATATCAACAATTTTTCTTGAAATAAGATCCTTAAGTTTAATTTTCAACAAATCCAATTTAATGGAGTCTTTATCCATACTTATCAATATACCAATAATAAAAAGCTAAAATCAAGAGCAATTAAATTGTTTTTAACTCTTCTGCCGCAATTTTAGGATCAACTGAATTAACCATTATCCTTGTTGATAATTCAAATCCGGCTCTTTCCATAAACCGGGGAATAATTCGCAGGTACCAGTCTGGCCCCGGAGGAATATAAAAATTATATCCGTAGGATTTTTTTGAATAATGAATTGCATGGATTTTTTTTAATTTAATTAACGCCGACTGAAGAATTTTTGCTAGATCTTTAATTTCATTTTCATTTATTTCTTCAAACTTTTGACTTTTGATTTTTGACTTTTGACTTTTTGTTATCCATATCTCATATGCCCATTCCGAGAATTCTGGACAGTACGAGATAAAACTATCATTCTGTTCAACTATATTGACTACCGGCTGGACTTCCAAAGTATTGGTTTTTATATCGTTTGGAACAACTACTAATTGAGAATGCGGATGTATCAGTGAAGCCCCGCTGGCCAGACTTTGATTAGAAAAAATGTAAACCTGTCCTTTTTCTTTATTAA
>JAZDMO010000012.1:0-27404 GCA_043800905.1 Patescibacteria group bacterium | reverse complement strand
AAATGTTAATATTGTTAATAAAGAAATGCCAAAATATTTAAAATACTACAACGAACATAGATTACATATGGGAATTGATTTAAAAACACCGAGCCAATTATTAACAGAGTGTTTCCAAGCTATTGGTTAGAAAACGGTTTTTTTAAATTTAATTTAATTAACTTTTTTTAACATCCAAAAAATATGGCTTAAAATAAGGTATTTTTAGAATGGGTTAAAAATTTTATTTGATTTTGTTTTAAATTTTTTTGATTTTTGATTAAAAATCAAAAACCTAATTTTCAGAGGTGGTTTAGGTGCTAATACTCGTAATGGTGGTATTTGTTTGTTAAAATATTGATATGGTTAAGAAAAACAAAGAAAATAAACAAAATTTGGTAATTTATCAAGGTAAAAATGGAGAAATAAGGTTCCAAGGTGATTTTCGAAATGAAACTATTTGGGCATCACAAAAGCAAATTGCTGAAGTTTTTGGTATTGATAGGACTGTTGTCACCAAACATATTAATAATATTTTAAAAAACAAAGAAGTTGATAAAAAAAGTAATGTGCAAAAAATGCACATTGCAAATTCAGATAAACCAGTAATTTTTTACTCTTTGGATATTATTCTTGCTGTTGGATATAGAACAAATTCTGCCAAAGCTATTGATTTTCGTATCTGGGCGACAAAAACCCTTAAACAATATTTGACTGAAGGTTTTGTTATTAATAAAAATAGAATTAATGAAAATTATCAAAAATTTGTTAAAGCTATTTCTGATGTGAAAGCAGTTTTACCTTCAAATGATGTTTTTGAAACAAAAGATGTTTTGGAATTAGTAAACGCTTTTGCTGGTACTTGGTTTTCTCTGGATGCTTATGATAAAGAAACTTTTTCTAAAAAAGGAACAACTAAAAAACAAATTAAATTTACAGTGGAAGAATTATCAAAATCTTTGTTGGAATTTAAACAAGAACTTATAAGTAAAAAACAAACTACTGAAATTTTTGGACAAGAACGGAATAGAAATTCTGTTGAAGGAATTGTGGGAAATGTTTTTCAATCTTTTAGTGGAAAAAATGTTTATCCGACTATTGAAGAGAAAGCATCGCATCTCCTTTATTTTATTGTTAAAAATCATCCCTTTGTTGATGGAAATAAAAGAAGTGGAGCTTTTGCTTTTGTATGGTTTTTAAGGAAATCAGGAATTCTTAGAGCGAGTTTAACTCCTGAAGCCTTAACTGCTTTGACTTTATTAGTAGCCGAAAGTAATTCAAAAGATAAAGATAAGATTACTAATCTGGTTGTTTTTTTATTGAGGAAATAGTTTGTTTTTTGTGCGAGTAGAGAGAATCGAACTCTCGTTTCATCCTTGGCAAGGACGTGTTCTACCACTAAAAACACCTTGCGAAAATACTACGTATCTTTCTGGGTGTTTTTGTATTTGTGCGAGTAGAGAGAATCGAACTCTCGTTTCATCCTTGGCAAGGACGTGTTCTACCACTAAACTATACCCGCGGGATATATAAAAAATTGATTTGTTGATAATAATTTATCATATTTTTGCACAAATTCCAATCTTACTTTTTATAAAATTTCTGGTAAAATAATATTTAGTAATCGTTCTTGTTTTTTTCTATTTTAAACCAAGACTAAGGAGGCTCAAAATGACAAAGAAATTAAAAACTTACGGAGAGGGGAGACGCTGTTTTAATTGTGGTTGTGTTTTGAGCAGCTACAATTCATTGTCTATTTGCGATCCTTGTAGACAAAAAGACAAGGTATTGTTTTTTGGTATTATTCCATGTAGGCTTTCAGAAATTGGAGGAAAGAGAATTTATCCTCGGGTAGTTTATGGGGGCTCACCGAATGTTTGGTAACAAAAAAAGCGACCGCTTTGCTAGTTGGTAAAGCGGTCGCCCTTTCTTTTTAAATCTAAATTAAAGATTTATTTAACTGAATCTTTAAGTGTCTTTGAAGCTCTGAATTTAGGAACTCTCATAGCTTTAACTTGAATAGATTCTCCTGTTCTAGGATTTCTAGCTGTTCTTGCAGCTCTTGTTTTAGCTGAGAAAATACCAAATCCTGCGATTGAAGCGTCTTCTCCTTTCTTTAAGCTGTTAACAATAGAATCAAAAACAGTATCCACTGCCTTTTCAGCTTGAACCTTTGTTCCTCCTAATTCTGCGTGTACTGCTTCGATAATTGCTTGTTTATTCATAATAGTTTTTAATTAGGCTTTTAAAAAGCGACCTTGTTTTGTGTCGCAAAAAGTATTCGTCTGTCACCCATTCACTCTTTGCGATACAAAACATTAGTTATAATAATGATTATATTATATATAAAGGGTTTTTTTGTGCAAGGGCTGTCATATTTTCTGTTGATATTTATTTTTTTGAAATTTCTTGTGTTTTATAAAAGAATATTTTATAGTCAAAGATAGGGCTGTTTCTAAAGTATTTAAATTATCTCTTAACAAAGGAGGAATCTATGATTAAAGACTGGAGTAATCAGTGGATTTGTTTTATTTGTCGTGCAAAAATGGAAATAGATAGAGAGTCGTTTCCTCAGGAACTTTGGGTTTGCCCCAATATTAACGACGGTTTTCATTTCGGTTTTGAAAAAGGTCCTTTTTATGTTCAAAACTTTGAAAAGGTTCACTCTTGTGGGGGGATTATGAAGTTGGTAAAAATTTATAGTCCATGGGCTCATATTCGGTGTGAGGATTGTGGTGAAGATGACTTTGTTCAATGTGATGGGGTTTCGATGAGAAGTCCTGTGACATTACATAATGCTCCCGGAAAAACATTTAAGTTAGGAGGTTGTAGGTGTCAGCAAATTCTCGGGCGAGAAAGGATTCTTATCACTTATAAAACTTTGGCGGGATGATGATTTTTTTTTGTTAAGAAAAAACCAAAAAGGCTGTGCTTAATTCAAGCACAGCCGTTTTTAATTTCTGGATTGCCACGTTAGGATTTTTGATTTTAGTCAAAATCAAAAACTCTAACTCGCAAAGACGGGCGAAGCTTTAGCTTCGCCCGTCTTGTTTTAATGTTCTAGTGTTTGCTTGTCGGCAGGTTTTAATGATTAGCGAGCGTATTCTATCACTCTAGATTCTCGAATCACATTCACTTTAATTTCTCCAGGGTATTTTAATTCTTTTTCAATCTTTAGGGCAATTTCGCGAGCTAATTTCTTCGCTTGCAAGTCAGAAATTTCTTCTGGTTTAACCATAATTCTTACTTCACGACCGGCTTGTACCGCATAGGTTTTTTCAATTCCTTCGAAAGAATTAGCAATGTCTTCTAATTCCTTCAATCTCTTCAAATAGTTCTCTACGTTGTCTCTACGAGCTCCAGGACGCCCTCCTGAGATGGAATCGGCGACTTGAACGATAACAGACTCAATGGTTTCAAAAGCATGTTCCTCATGGTGAGATTGCATGGCTTGAATAATTTTTTCATCGGCTCCAAACTTTTGCAAAATTCTTCTTCCAATTTCTACATGGGTTCCTTGGATTTCATGATCAACAGCTTTTCCAATATCGTGCAATAAAGCTCCTGCTTTTGCTACTGCCACATCGGCTCCTAATTCTTCAGCCAACATTCCAGCGATATGAGACATTTCTACTGAATGTTGTAAAACATTTTGTCCGTAGGAAGTTCTAAAATGTAACCTTCCTAAAATAGAAACAATCCGAGGGTCTAGGTTTAAAATTCCACATTCATAAACAGCTTGTTCACCTTGTTTTTTAATTGTTTTATTGATTTCTTCTTTGGCTTTTTCAACAAATTCTTCGATTCGGGCTGGTTGAATTCTCCCATCTACGATTAAGTTTTCTAAAGCGACTTTGGCAATTTGTCGACGGATTGGGTCGTAGGAAGAAATAGTGATAGCTCCAGGGGTATCATCTACAATGACTTCTGTCCCAGAAGCTCTTTCGAAGGCGCGAATGTTTTTTCCTTCTTTACCAATAATTTTTCCTTTAATATCGTCTGAAGGAATGTTAACTGTGGTTGATAAAACATCAGCCGCCACAGAATTTCCCATACGATGAATAGCAGTAATTAAAATATCCTGAGCTTTTTTCTCAAGTTTTTCTTCCCCTTGTTGTTCCATTTTTTGAAGACGTACAGCTAAGTCTTCATTGTGTTCTGTTTCTAAGGTTTCAAAAAGTTTTTCTAAAGCCTGATCTTTTGTATAACCAGCTATTTTTTGAATTTCAGATTCGGCTTTTTCTTTCAATTTTTCTACCGATTCCCCAATTTGTTTAACTTTTTCTATTTTTTGTTCTATTTTTTTAGTTTCAGCACTTAGTTCTGTTTGGCGTTTATCTAAAAAATCTTCTTTTTTAATCAATCTTTCTTCGGTTTTTTGTAATTGATTTTCTTTTTCTTTTTTCTCTTTTTCAGCTAGTTCTATTATAGAATTAGCTTTTTCTTCTGCTTGGGAGATAATTCTTTTGTGTTTTTCTTGGGCGTCTAAAGTCATCTGTTGAATTTTTAATTCAATAGATCCTTTTTTTCCAAAAGTTAAGGCCCATCTTAAGAAATAACCAAAAGCCACTCCAACCAAAGCAGAAATCCCCAAAAGGAGGATAAAGGTTGCTAATGACATGGATTAACAATCCATCTTTATATAGATATATGGCTTAAAATCAGCCTATTTATAGGCAGGTATGAAGCTTTTAAAGGTAAAATATGTGAAATCTTCATAATTTTAAATGTCTATTTCTGATGGATTCTGAATTAACTTAAATAAAAGTACTTTTTTATAATATATTATTTAAGGAGTTATGTCTAGGTTAATTTAGTAGGTTAGAGGGTTGGAGTATTAGTTATTTAGGTAAGATGGTTGGCTCCCTTCAAAACCTGCCTGCCGGCAAAGGCAGGGCGGCAAGCAATAAAGCTATGTTTTGAGGCTTAAAACCAAAAAATTCTATCGGCTCACCCTTGAGCCGATAGAATTTTAAACACCCCAACCGGTTGGGGTGTTTAAAAAAGGGTCGGCGAAGCCGACCGCTCTCCTAACTTCTCTAAGTCTCTATAAGCTAACGCTCTAGTTTAATTTTTCTTCAAATTTAGGCACAATTTGTTTTTTACGAGAAATTATTTTATCTACAAAAAGCACGCCGTTTTGGTTTTCAGCATTAAAAATTTCTGTAAACATAGCATTTTCTTCTTCTCCAGATGTAAGGGTGTAATTTTTTTCATTTAAAATATCAATAATTGAGAAAAATACCCCTGCTAAATTATCTGTTGTCTTAATTTCTTTTAATTTAGCTAAAATCTCATCTTTACGATTCAAGCCGTAATTTTTATTAGTGGTTTCCATTACACCAATTCCATAATTTTTTCCTCCAAAATCAAAAACTTTGTAATCCAGTTTAATAATTTCTTCTACTGGCATATCACCTAAATCACTTTTAGCATTAAATAATTCTAAAGAGAATTTTTCTAAATCATCAAGCTTAGCAATTTCGTTTAACTTTGCTACAAGTTCTTTGTCTGTTTCAGTAGTGGTAGGGGAACGAAAGAAAAGAGTATCTGAAATTATCCCAGCTAATAAAAGAGTAGCATCTTTTTGAGATAATGTGATATTGGAATTTGCAAAATATTTTTCTGCAATAATTGAACAAGACGAACCTAATGGTTTGATTAAAATAGAGATAGGTTTGTCGGTCTCTAATTTAACTTTATGGTGGTCAATAATTTCCACAATATCTAAATCTTTCAAATTTTGAATACTTTGTTTTTCTTCGTTGTGATCTAAAAGAATAATTTCAGTGTTGTGCGGAAGTTCGTGAATATGTTCAGGAGCCTCTAGTCCTAATTTTTCAAAAAGATACTTTGTTTCGTTGTTTAAATGACCCAAAGCAATTGCTTTGGCTTCTACTCCGGTTTGAGTTAAATAGTCTTGATAAACTAGGGCGGAGCAGATGGTGTCGGTGTCGGGATTTAAGTGTCCAATAATATATTTCATGTTTTAGTTATTTAGTTATTTAGTAATTTAGGTTGTTAGGGAAATTTATTTTATAAATTTTTAACTAATTCAATATATCAATTTTAGTATAAATTTAAAAGTGTTTACTTAAAAATAGATTTGTTTTATATTATTATTTAGGAAAAATAAGTTCTTTAATTAAAAGGAGGATTAACCTATGGGAAAATGTAGGATTTGTCAGAAAGAGGTAGAATTGACTTTTTTTGAGGTATGTGAGGCTTGTCAGTCTCGTCACTGTGTGGAATGTGGGTGTGTTTTAAATACTCATAATAGGAAAGAATTATGCCACGCCTGTGACTCGCCTCATTTAGTGTTAGGTCGTCCTAAGTCACCTATGTTGGGGAGTCGTCCTTCCACAGGTTTTTCGAAAATTATTTTCCAAGAATACGGAGGTTATCCTTGGGATTAACCTTAAAACAAAAACAGACTGGTCTTTAACGCACGACAGTCTGTTTTTTAATTTATATATTATTTAAACTTCTTTAAAACCCCTAACTATCGCAGTTAACTGCGATAGTTAGGGGTTTTTTGTAATGGCGAAAATAAACTTTTTTACAGCAGTTTGACTTTATTACTTCAACTTATATAATTTGTTTATGAATAAAAATCAACTTTTTACAGTTTATATTGAGCAAGATGAAGACGGTATTTTTATCGGCTCTGTTCCTGCTGTTTTAGGTTGTCATGCTGACGGAAAGACCCAAGAAAAAATGTTAAAAAATTTACAGGAAGTTTTAAAACTTTGTTTAAGGAATTCTAAGAATAGTGTTCTTAAAGATTTAAGAAAAAGTAAGTTTATTGGGATTCAAAATTTAGAAGTAGAACATGCCTAAACTTGTCCCTATCAAACCAAAAAAGTTTTTAAAAATTCTTTTGGATTTAGGATTTGAACAACGGGATGCTGAAGGTTCTCATATATTTTTGCAACATTCAGACGGTAGGACCACAGTTATTTCTATTCACAACAAAGAAATGAGTGGAGGAATTATAAGAAAGATTTTAAATGACATTCAGTTGTCGGTAGAAGAATATGATAGATTAAGATTAAAATAAATTTAATTTTATTGCTATAAAAAGAAAAAGGGCGAGGCTTTAGCCTCGCCCATTATTTGTAATTTAAAATCTAAAATTTATAATTCAACCAAAATAAAATTATTATTTTTTATTTTGGTTGCAAGACTTTATCGACAATTCCATATTTTTTAGCTTCATCGGCTGACATCCAGAAATCTCTATCACCATCTTTTTCAATTTGAGCTTTAGTTTTTCCTGTGGCCTTAGCTAACATTTCATATAACTTTTCTTTTTGTTTCAAAACATGTTTGGCAGTAATTTCAATATCAGAAGCTTGGCCTTCCACTCCGGTTAGCGGTTGGTGAATCATTACTTCTGAGTTTGGCAAAGCCAATCTTTTTCCTTTTTTACCTAAAGCAAGAATAACTGCTCCCATGGAAGCTGCCATTCCCACACAAACAGTAGAAATATCCGGTTTGATGTGATTCATGGTGTCGATAATTGCTAAACCAGATTGGATTTGCCCCCCTGGGGAATTTACATAAAGAGTAATATCTTTTTTTGAATCTTCTGATTCTAAAAATAGAAGTTGGGCAATAACTATATTTGCCATATAATCATCAATAGGACCGCCGACAAAAATAATCCTTTCTTTTAAAAGACGAGAATAAATATCATAGGCGCGTTCGCCAAATTGTGATTTTTCTATAACAGTGGGAATAAGCATATTTTTGTTAGTTAGTTTTTAATTTTTTATAATTATATTTCGTTTGATTTCAAGTTTCAATATACACAACTAATTTTAAATTTTAAATTTCTAATTTTTAAACAATGAATTAATTTATTAATGAATAAATTTTAAAACATTAAAAAATTTGATTATTTAAAATTGTTTTAAAACTTGAAATTTAAAATTAGAAATTTGTTTAAGCTTTTTCCAAAAGCTTAAAAACTTCTTGGTTAGAAAGCACCATTTGCACGTAGGGAACCACTTGTTCTTTTTTTAATTCTGGATTTTGTTTCATTAAATCTTCCACTGCTTTGTCAGCTTCTTCTTTGTTGGGAGTAATTTTTTCTTCAGCAATAATGCTATCCAAAATTAATTGAATCTTTGATCGTTTTTCTGCTTCTGGTTTTAATTCGTTTCGTAAATCCATTTCTGTTTTTTTCAAATGTTCTAAATATTTATTAAATTGCAAACCCATACGAGTAATATCTGATTTGGTTTGAGCTAACATTCTATCAATTTCACTTTCGGTAATTATTTCTGGCATTTCTAAATCTGTTTTTTCTAAAATCGCGTCCATCATTTTTACTCTTTTGATTTCTTGGTTCTTGATTTCTTTTTGTTTAAGAATATCTTCCTTTAATTTTATTTTAAAATCTTCAAGATCTTTAAAATCTCCCAATTTTTGAACCATTTCTAAATTTAATTCAGGTAAAATTGGTTCTTTGCCGTCATCTGTATGGATGGCATTCATTTTACGAATTTGGGTGAGAGTATTTTCCATTTCTTCGTCAGTTACTTCAAATTTTTCTAATTTCTCTTCGTTGATTTTTTTTGCAATTTTTTTATAGTCAGGTAATTTAAATTCAGGCATTATTGCTACCTTAGCTTTAAATTCAAGTGGATTTTGAGGAGCCATTTTGGTAATGGTAATTTCTGGGCGACCGATTGCTTTAATGTTGTTTTCTAGAATAATAATCGGATAAATATCTGCCAAAGCTAATTCTGCCATTTCATTTAAGATAGGCATTTCTCCAATTTTTTTTATTAAAATTTCTTCTGGGATATGTCCAGTTCTATAGCCATCTATTTTAATTTCTGAGCCAAGATTTTTAATCGCTTGGGGTCTTCTTGTTTCTAATTCTTCTATAGAAATAGAAGCAATAATTTCAATTGCAGAATTAGGTAATTTGTTTATTTTTATATCTCTTTTATTCATAATAAATAGGTTGTTTAAAAAATATTTGTTTAAAATATAAAAAACTTTCTATAGAATAGAAAGTTTTTTATATTTATAGCATTCTTTTTGGGTAATTGCTACTTTATTTATTCAGTAACAGTTGTGTTTTCTGGAGTTGTTGTTGCGCTTGTCATTACATCGTTTAGGTTTTCTACAATAGCAGCTTCTTCTGTTGTTTCTGTAGTTGCTTCATTTATTGGATCTTCAGCATTATTTTTTGATCCCCAGAAATAAAGACCTCCGATAATAATTACAATTATCACAATAATTGAACCGATCATAGAACCTGAGCCCCCTTCTTTTTTAGGAGTTGTTTCCATGGTGTTTTCTTCAATTACTTCATCATTGTTATATTCTTCCATAATATATTATTATTTATTTTTATAACCCATTGGTGACCAGCCTCAGGTTAGTGTTTTTAATACTATTAAGTTTTTATACAAAACTCAACAATAAGTATATATAAAAAAACAATAAAGTGAAATAAATCTTGTGTATAAAGAGCAATAAACTATTTTTGTCAAATCTTATTTGTTAATAAATTATTTTATTTTTTTTAAAAACACCGCTTCGAAAAGAGCGGTGTTTTTAAATTATTTATTTTTTTATTCTTCTTCTACACTTTTTTCCTCTTTTTTGCCAATACTTTGAATGTCTATTTTCCAACCAGTTAACCTAGCTGCTAAACGTACATTTTGACCCCCTTTACCGATAGCTAAAGATTGTTGGTCTTCAGAAACCTCAACAAAAGCCTTTCTTTCTTCCTCATTTATAGTGATATTGATTATTTTAGCGGGAGATAAGGCTTCGGTAATATATTTTTGAATATCTTCTGACCACTCAATGATATCTATTTTTTCTCCTCCTAATTCACTCATTACCGTAGAAACCCTTACTCCTCTTTGCCCTACTAAAGATCCAATTGGGTCAATGTTTTCATCGTGTGAATAAACGGCTATTTTAGAGCGAGAACCAGCTTCTCTGGCGATTCCTTTGATTTCAACTATACCACTATTGATTTCTGGAACCTCCATTTCAAATAGTTTTTGTAAAAATTGAGGGTGGGCACGAGAAAGTCTTAAAAATACACCCTTTGCAGTTTCCTCTACTGAGTATAAATATGCTCTAATTCTTTCTCCCGGTTTTAATCTTTCAGAGGGGATTTGTTCTGAAAAAGGAATAATTCCTGTAGTTCTTTGCAGGTCCACAAAAATATTACCTCTTTCTACTCTTTGAATAATTCCACTAACTATTTCGTTTTGTTTGGTGTCGAATTCTTTTGAAATTGATGATTTTTCAGCTTCTCTAATTTTTTGAATAATGGTTTGTTTTGCTGTTTGAGCTGCAATTCTTCCAAAATCGCTTTTAGTTTCTAAAGGAAAGACAATTTCATCGTCTAATTGAGCATCTTTTTTAATTTTTTGAGCATCTTCAATAAGAATGTGATGTTCTGGGTTGAAATTAACCCTATCATCACCATTAATACTTTCTTCGTCTTCCATCTTTATTCGACTACTATCTACTACAATTTTAACTTGAGAAAATTCTGTTTTTCCACTTTCTAAATCAAAAACTGTCCTTATTATTTGGCCTTTTTTACCATATTCTTTTTTGTAGGCACTTGCCAAAGCCATTTCAATGGTTTCAATGACTTTTTCTCTAGGAATACCTTTTTCTTGTTCTAGTTGTTCTAGAATAGAATGAATTACTTTTAAATCTAACATAGTATTAGTTATTTAGTTATTTAGTAATTTAGGTTGTTAGATGAAAATTTGTTTTCCTCTCAAGCCTGCCGGTAGGCAGGGCGGACAGGTGCAAATTTTTTCTTAAATCCTAAATCCTAAATTTAATAAAAATTTAACTTTTTAATAAAAATAATTCGCTATAAATAGCGAATCTTGTGCTTTCTTGCTTCCGATTTAAATAAAAAGATACCATGCTTTTTAAAAAAAAGCAATTGTTATCCACATACCCTTTGTTCTATCTGGAGAGTTGTTGGGGTATAATACTGAATAAGAATTAATATTTAATTATAATATATTATCAATGTCTCGTAAAAAAAAGTTTTTTAAGAAAGAGGATTTATCTAAATTTTTTTTAGTGAGTGCTTCTTTTTTGGTTTTAGCTTCGGTCTTCAGTTTTTCTTTTCGAGAAAATGATAAATTTGTTCCACAAGTAGAAGCTGGTGCTTCACATAATATTTCTGGTTATGCTTGGTCTGATAATATCGGCTGGATTTCTTTTAATTGCCTAGATGAAGATACTTGTTCTGGTATTGATTATGGGGTGGCTAAAGCTGAGGATGGAACTCTTTCGGGTTATGCTTGGTCTGATAATATCGGCTGGGTTACTTTTAATCAATCAGAATTAATGAATTGTCCTGTGGATGTTTGTAAAGCTTGGGTAGAAGGAACTAGTGTTAAAGGATGGGCAAGAGCTTTAACTAATGGCGACGGTTGGGATGGTTGGATTAGTTTAGGAAAAAAATCAACAGATACCACTAATTATGGCGTGTCTTTGGTTGATAAGGTTTTTAGTGGCTATGCTTGGGGTGATAATGTGGTAGGTTGGGTTTCTTTTAATTGTTCAAATGATGGTAGTTGTGGGGTGGGAAATTACAGTGTTCTTTTGGATTCCTTTGTACAACCAAATATTATAACCTTTAATATCCCTTCAGTAGCTAATGGAGTTTCTCCAAATATAAGCTGGACAACAGAAAATGCAGAAAGATGTACTGGTTCTTGGGTGGGGGGAGCTGATATTTGTTCGTCTTATGAAGAGTGTGAAGATGGTTCTTCTAGCGCAGCGGTACCGGTGACTGAAGAAACAACTTACAGTATGACTTGTTATCGTGGTTCTTTAACTGACACTGAATCTTATACTGCTGAAGCTTTTTATAACTTAGGTTTTGTTGAGGGATATTCAAATACTATTCAAGTTTCCTTTACTGTTACAGGAGCAACAACAACCGCAACTCAAATTAAAGTTTTACCATTTAATGGATTCCAAGATTCTGTGACCTTATCTACAGGAGCCGCCACCCCACAGCCTTTACCTTCTGGATCAAATTATATTTATTCTAATCAAACCTTAAGTTCTTCTGAATATGCAAATGGTTCTTCTTTTAAAATTTATATAGCTAGTCCAATTAATGAATCTTATACTATTCCCGTATCAGGAAATGGGGATATTTTGGCTGGGGTTAACGTTATTATCAACGCAGGTGGAAAGACACCTATTTTTGAAGAAATATAATTATGTTTGATAAAAAGAATACCATTATTTATATTCTAGTTTTTGTTGCTATTTTACTGATAGCTGGCGGTGTGTTTTTATATTTTTTAATTTCTAAGTCAAGAAATAATGAGTATTCCAATATTCCTCAGAATAATTATGCGAAAACTCTTGAAGAAATTGCTGAGGAAGAGGGAACTCCTTTTGAAAATTATATTCCTCAAAGAGGTTCAACAAATATTCCAGAATTAGATTCTAATCATTTAGATCAATTAAATAATCCAGATGAAACAGTTAAGACTTTAGAAGAAATTGCTGAAGAACAAGGAAAAAGTTTTGAAGATTTGGTTCCACAAAGAAATGATGTTAAACCATTGGATTAGTTGAAATTTTTTGTTTATTAAAATAATAAAAGTAATGAAAAAAGATAAAGATTTTTATTTAAATACTTTTAAAAGCCTTTTGGTTTTAGCTTTGTTTTTTGTGACTGGGTTGGCTTTGGGTTGGCATGGACCGGTCAATAAACCACCTAAAGGAAATTTTTCTAAAATTATTAATTCAGGCCTGACTGATCAAACTAAGGAGGGAACATTAACTGTATCTAAAATTTTTGATAAAGACGATAACACTTTTTTAGTTGATCCAGAAGCAAATTCTGTTTTTCAAAATTTATATATTTCTGGAATTTTAAAAGCATCAAAACTAGTGGATATGGAAGATAATCTTTATTTTATTGATCCAAGTGATGCTTCAAATTTTAAAGCTATAAATTTAAGTGGAGCCGTTAGAAATACTTGGCCAAGTGGCTTACCAGCTTGTCCTGCTGGAAAAACTTTAATAAGTACAGGAAGTGGTTGGGAATGTGGAGTTCCACCTACAGCTGTTGCTGTGCCACCTACTTGCATTGCAACTTTTTGGAACCCCGATGTTAGCTCTGTTTGTTCGGGAGAATCATTTGTTCAAACCAGTAATTGTGGAGAGACAAGAACAGTGATTGGAACTAAATCTTGTGCTGTGGTTTGTGTTCCTAATGGAACCACCACAAAGACTTGTATTGATGGTTGGTCTTTGAGTAATGCTTATTTAGCCGTGCGTGATTCTTGTGGAGGAGTTATAGAAGATACTCGTTGCCCTAGAGGATGCGCAGGATCTTATCCAAACGCTTTTTGTAAATAATTAAAATAGGAATTTTATTAAGTAGGTAGATTAGAATTTTAAACATTATGCAAACAAACAAAATAAATTTTTCGTTAATCCTAAAAACAAGCTTTGTTATTGTTTTGTTTTTAAGCGCCAGTGTTGTTTTTGGTTGGGGAGGTCCGAGCGCTACTCCGCCTAGTTCAAATGCGACTGGTCCTTTAAACACTGGAAATGCAAATCAGACTAAAGAAGGAAGTTTAACTTTACCTAAAATTTTTGATAGTGATGATACAGATTTTTATGTAGATTCAAATTCTAATTCTATCTTGCAAAATGTTTATACTTTTTATTTAAGAGCTTCAGAAATGGTAGATATGGAAAATAATAATTATTATGTAGATCCGTCTGAAACTTCAGTTTTTAATACGATTAGTTTAGGAGGCGTTTCTAGAAATACGTGGCCAAATACATTACCAACTTGTCCGGTTGGAAATACTTTAGTAAGTAATGGAACTAGTTGGGATTGTTCAAGCGGTGGAACTGTAGTTAATCCTCCGGTTGTTTGTACAGCTACAGCTTGGTCTCCTAGTCCAGAAACAGTTTGTTCTGGTCAGTCGTTTGTTCAAACCAGTAATTGTGCTACCACCAGAACAGCTACTGGAACAAAAAATTGTGCTCCAACTTGTATTTCTCATTATACCAAGAAATGTTTGAAGGTTGGTTTGTGTACCACTTGTTATGATTCCTATTGGTATGATTCTTGTGGAAATATGGAAGGTTTGTATCAAGCTTGTCCTAACGGTTGTACTAATGGAGTATGTATTGAAGCTCCTGTAAATAAAGCTCCTGATTTAACTAATTTAAAGTTTGTGGTGTCTGGAGATAATGTTTGGTATCTAGATGAAAATGTTAATATTGTTGTATCAGGAATTCAAAATAATCCAATCACTTGTCTTTGGGGAGGGCGTGAAATTGGTTGTGAGGGAAGCAGTCCTTGGGTTATGTTAGAAGGAAATCAAGGTGTTAAAAGAGAAGTAGCTACTTTCTGGGCAGAAAATTCTTATGGTGGAGCTGGTGCTACTGGAGCGAGTGAAGCTTCTTGTATGCCAGACGGGAGAGTTCAATATAAATGGAAAGGTTTTAGTAATTCTTTTGTTAGCGACCCTACTCGGGTCGATCCTTGCCCTGTCACCTGTACAAGTAAGTTTTGTGATGGAACAAATAACAGAGTTTCTTTTAAAGGTCCGCTAGGTGAGTGCACCGCAACTTGTTATGATGATTGGTGGGGTGATTATAGTGGGAATCCAGATTCTTATTGTGTAGGTGGTTGGGTAAATTGGTCTAATTGTCATCTTTATTAATATAAAAAATATGAATCTAAAAATAAGTAAATGGGTTTTAATTCTTCCTCTTTGTTTTGGGGCTTTGGTTGCTGTTGCTCAGACTTGGGAAGGCCCGAGTCTTCCTCCACCAACAGGAAATGTGGATCTCCCTTTAAATACTGGTAATACTAACCAAACAAAGTATGGGGAGTTATTTTTTCCGAAATGGACAGATTCGAGTGCTGGAGGAAATGGTTATTATTTAGATCCAGCTTCTAATTCTTGGTTGAATCGTCTTTACTCTTGGGATTTAAGAACTGACACTCTACATGACTTAAATACTGAAGGGGTTTCAACAGGTTATGTTTTGGATTTAGGAGGAGTCTCCTCTTTTTATGGTATTGATTTAGGAGGATCTACTAAATATTCTTGGGACGAGGTTTCTGGAGGTTCTTCTCTTTGGACAGCTAATGGTTCAAATATTTATTACAATTCTGGAAATGTTGGAATCGGTACAACAGCCCCTTCAACAAAATTCCAAGTAAAAGACGGTGGAGCTACTTTTATTTTCAAAGAAGTCCCAATGGTCTTTAATGCCGAAGCCTATGTTACTTCAGCAAGTAGTATGTACAGTTCTTTGTATTTAGGAGACAGTACACATTCTCAATATGCGGGCTTAATTTATGATTCTAGTACAAATGCTTTAAGTATTCGTTCCAATAATGCTAATCGGATGACAATTAATAGTTCAGGTAATGTTGGAATTGGAACAGCAAACCCTAGTCATCCTTTATATGTTGATGCTGGAGATGATATTTATGTAAATAATGCAGAAGCTGGTACTGGCGAATTGAGATTAGGAGCTGCTTGGGGGTACCCTGGAATATATGGAGAGAGTGCAACAAAACCTTTAGTTCTTGGTAGTGGCACAGGTAAAATTTATATGAATGGTAATGTTGGTATTGGAACGGATTCTCCGACCCAAAAACTTGATGTAGTTGGCAACATTAATGCTACTATTCTTTATGATCGTGATGATACTAGTTATTATGTAGATCCCGCTTCAACTTCAAAATTTAATGCAATTAATCTTGGTGGTGTTTCAAGAACTACTTGGCCAGCAGGATCTACGAGTCAATGGACAACTAATGGTTCAAGTATTTATTATAATTCTGGAAATGTTGGAGTTGGAACTTCAGCTCCAACCCAAAAAATTGACGTAGTTGGAAACATTAGTGCTAATGCTTTATATGATAAAGATAATGCTTCTTATTTTATGGACCCGAATGGCAATTCTAGTATTTTTCGTTTGAGGGTTTATGACATTATTACCCAAACAGATTATAATCCGTACGGCGGAAATCCTTTTATTCTTAGTCTGTCTAGTACAGGGCAAAGTTATCTTTATAAATTGACTACTCAAACAGATCTTGAGTCTCAAGGCAATTTTATATCACGTGGAACGGGTACTATTTATGGAAATCTAACAGTTGGCCAAACTTCAAGTAGTGGAAGTGATTTATATATTTCTGATAGAATTATTGACTCAGACAACTCATCTTTTTATTTGGATCCAGACGGCTATTCTCAATTAAATGATTTGAAAGTTTATCGATTATCAGATTTAGATAATCCAAGTTCTTATTATCTTGATCTAACTGGGAATAACTATCTCTATAATGTTTATGCATATAATTTTTATTATTCTTCTGATAGGAGTTTAAAGAAAAATATCAATAAATTGAGTAATTCTTTAGAAAAAATAAAACAATTAGAAGGAGTTTCTTTTGATTGGAAAGAGGTGGCAGAAGGAATGAAAAAGGGTAACATCGGTTTGATTGCTCAGGATGTAGAAAAGGTTTTTCCTGAATTGGTCACCACAAACGACGAGTCTGGCTTAAAATCAGTTGAGTATGCTAATCTTGTCGCACCTATAATTGAAGCCATTAAAGAACAACAACAACAAATAGATCAACAACAGAAAAAGATAAATGAATTAGAATCTAAAATAAAATCTTTAACTAATTAATTTATGGTGAAAAAAACAAAAAAATATTTAGAATATTTTAAAACTTTTGTTGCTTGTTTGGTTTTGTTTTTCTTTTTTGTAGGAAATTTATATGCTTTGAATAGTTATTCTTCTGGTTACCAGCTTACTTCCTACCAGAGTCGTGATATTTATTATAGCTCAAGTCAAACTTGTCAGAATATTCGGAATAATACTAGTAATTATTATTTTATTCCAACAAGAACCAGTGGTGAATGGAACAGTTTCTATAACAACAGAAGTCGTTTAGGGGTAACTGTTAATTCTTGTGTGGTTCCACCAACCCCAGCTAATTGTCTATCGGGAACTTATTGTTCAGGTTATAATAATAGGGTTCATGTTTGTCTGTTGCATACAAATTATTATGTTACCTGTGCAGGGGAGTGGTGGATTAATAGAACTAATGTTACTAGCAGTTGTGAGGGAGATACTAGCGGTATTTATTGGTACGATTACTATAATGCAGGAAGTTGTTAATAAGAGAAAAAAATAGTTATGATTTTTAAAAATCATAACTATTTTTTTTAAAAAATATCCGAAATTATTAGTAAAATTATGGTTTTTGACATAGATATAAAAATAGTTGCAATATTTTTATATTCATGGTATGAATAAATAGTCCTTTGACAAATCTCTTTTTTTGTGACCTGTTTCTATTAGAAATAGGTGTTTCAACTACTATTTTAAGTCTTAATTCATATTGTGGCTTGAAATGGTAGTTGAAATAAACAATAAATAATTTCTTTTTAATCTACAAAAAACTTGGATAAAATACGTGTTTTAACTCCGTACCAAGTGAAAGCTAATTCTAGAACTCGGGCCTTTCTATAGGTGGGTTCATTTTGAGCAATTATAGATGATTAAAAAGAGAAGGAGAAAAAATGAAAAAAATTAGTGTTTTTACCATTTTTGTTCTTCTTGTCGTTTTGGAAAGCCTTCTTTTTGCTGCTGGACACAATCATGACAGAAAGGTTTCTTCGCTCGCCAAAGGGAGTCCGGCGGTCATTGTTGCTGTCGGCAACAAAGAGCCTATAACTGGCATGGCTATCGGAACTTGGCAGGCGTTTCCTGTTAAAACTTATGTCTTTGACGGTGAGGGTTCTCCTTGTTCCGGAGTTTGGGTTTACGCAGACTCTCAGGGAAAAGGTTTTTTTGAAAAAAATCAAAATTGTTTGTTGAGTGACGCAGAAGGAAAAGTTGTTTTCAATTTTAAAACCGGTACTGAGGATGATCACGTTCTTTTTTCTGTTGGGGTGGCCAATAACCCTTCCATCAAGTATGAGTTTGAGTTTTATTGGTGGAAGATTTGGGCGCAACTTCAACAATTTCAGTCAGATATTTCTCTGAATTGTAATTTTTATAAGAGAAATTCAGACGGAGAAATTGACCGTGATTCAGAAGGTCGTCCTTATATTGTCATACCGGCAGGGGAAACCAGAGAGGTTTCTTTGAGGATATCTTTTAAAACAGGAGTTCTTCCTGAACAAGAACCTGTTTTCTCAGATCTTTGGGAAGGTGCCCTCTTTTCTGATTGGAACGGAAATATCGATATTGTTCTAACCAGAGATAATGTTGGCGACCATAACTTTCGCCTTTCTAACGGAAAATGTGTTTTATTGAAAACAACTTCCAATTAAAGTTAAAGGTGCAGTATATGGCGGATAAAGATCACTTTGTCCCCAGATTTGTTTTAAGCGCATTCGTGCATTGAGACAAATCTGGGGATTTTTTTGTCTAAATTTTCATATTATAGTTGGCAGTCTTTTTCGGCTTAATAGTAAATTAATCAGGCTGTTTTATAAAATTCTCTCTGAATTACTAACGGGATGCTGGATTGCTTCGTCATAAGATTTTGCTTCGCTATATCTTATTCCTCGCAATGACTAACCATTGATTCGTCATTGCGAGCTTTGAAGCGATAGCGGAAAAGCGTGGCAATCTAGAAAATAATTGTCTTTGCGAGAATAAATTTTCGCAAAAATTTATTTGTGGTATTTATCCGCTCAGCCTGCCAGCGTGTAGTGGTAGGTAATCTTGGGAGAAGTTCTGAAGTTTTTAAATTAATTTAGTTCTTTATGATTTAAATATTCGCAATTGATAGTAAAACTTGGGTATGCAAAAATTTGCACTTTTTTGTTAAAAGTGTTTCCAAGCTATTGGGATATTACGAGTACCTTGACAAACATTCCTTTTTTATGGATCAACATTTTATATTAATATAACCACTATGGTTATATGAGGAGGTAGTAATGAAAAAGCTTTTTATTTTTATTGGCGTTTTCTTTTTCCTTTTTGCCAGTTTTTCGACAGCCGAATCTTCGGTAGTTTTAAATCTAACAAAGGGAAGCCAACAGGAGGTGAAAACAAGAGCGTGGATTCCCGTTAAAATTACTGTTGGAGCATTCCAAAAAACAGGAGGTATTATACCAAATGTTTTGATTAAAGCTTGTTTGGAATGTTCAGGCGGGGACTGTGGGTATCTTTATAACCCAACTGTTGCCACCAACGAAGACGGCTTGTCCGAGTTTCTTTATCGGGCCCCTGATAAAATTGGAAATACCACAATATATTTTGTTGTGGAAAATTCTAATTTAACCATGGAATCTGGGTGCATGGTTGAGGTATCATATTTTAATTATGCAACCATGGAAAAAACTCGGATTTATCCGATAAACTATTATGGATTTAGCGGAGAAAAAAGAACTACAACTTTTTTCGTTAAGAAGAATTCGGTAAGAAAAATTCCTTTTGCCGTTGCTCTTGGAAAAAATATTCTCCCGGAACAAGAACCTATCTTCTCAGACCTTTGGGGAGGTCCCTTGTTCTGTAATCCTGATAACTCCATTAATGTAGAAATTGGTGGAAGTGCAGAGATTGGTCAAATTTTTCATTGGATCTCACTTTCGAACGGTTATTTTCTGCCGTTTGTCGTTGAGACTATCGAATAATAATGTCAGGTACTCCCCAGACTTGATTTAGTACATTCGTGTGCTAATCAAGTCTGGGGATTTTTTTGTCTAAATTTTCATATTATAGTTGGCAGTCTTTTATTTGTTGTATTTTTATTTAACCACATTTTGTATTTTAATCTCTAGAAAATGTAGTATAATTTATTTAAATATGTTTCTAGACAAACAAAAAGTAGAAAATTTTATATTAGATTTAGGATTAGTTTCTTCTGGTGATTTAGAGTTGGCTATGCAAAAGTCAAAACAAGAAGGGAAAGGTCTTTTTGACGTTTTAATTAAAAGTGGAAAATTAACCGAAGATGAATTAAGGGAAGCTCAAATGAGAGTGAGTGGTTTTCCTTTTGTTGATTTAGAAAATAAAAAACTAGAAGATTTGGTTTTGAGTTCTATTCCAGAGCCTATAGCAAGAAAATTTAATATTATTGCTTTTGAAAGGACACCACAGGTTTTGAAGGTAGCAGTATTAAATTTAGAAGATTTAGATCAAGTGGATTTCTTAAAGAAAAGAGTCGCTTTGAAAATTCAACCTTATTTAACTAATCATACTTCGATTAACCATGCTCTTTCTCAATATCAAAAATATTTACGCGAGGAATATGGGGCAGAAATTCAAAAAGAATTTTTGGCTTTTAAAACGATTAATGAGGAAATTTTACAAGAATTACCAAAAGAAGCTTTGTTGGAATTAGCCCGAGACAAAAAAATTAGTTATGTTTTTGATATTTTTTTGAAGCACGCTCTTTTTCAGAGAGCTTCTAATATTCATATTGAACCTCAGGAAGATAATATTTTAGTTAGATATCGTATTGGGGAAATTCTTTATCCTGCTATGGTTTTACCAAAAAGTGCTGGTTATTTATTAAATCTTAAAATTAAAGTTTTAGCAGGAATTAATCTTGAAGAAAAAGGAACTTTTGTTAATAAAAGAAATTCTTTTCATGTAGGTTTTGACGGGAAACAGATTAATTTCGGTGTACATATTAGTCCTAACTTTTGGGGAGAAAAAATAATTTTGAATATTTTGGAAGAGGGGGATTCGGGTTTTTCTTTAGAAGCTTTGGGTTTTCATGGGAAAGCTTTGGATACTCTACACGGGGTGCTTAATCGAAGAAAAAAAATGTTATTAGTGGCCGGCCATGAAAATGGAGGAAAAACGACTAGTTTTTACACTTTTTTAGATTTATTAAGAAATAATTTTATTAATATTACTACTATTGAAAATCAAATTGGTTTTCAAATGGCGAGAATTAATCAAATTGTTTTAGGTTCTAATTCTGGTTTAAAAACGGCTGATTTGGTAAAAAGATTAGCTAAACAAGATGTGGATGTTTTAGCTCTGGATGAGGTAAATGATTCTAAGACTATGATTTCTTTATTTGGTATCCCTAATAAAGATTTTTTGAATATTTCTGTTTTGGAAACTAAAGAAAACTCTTGTGCTAAAATAATTTCTGGCCTAACTAAACTGGAAATTAGTTCGGCTTCTATTGTGGCTGGTCTTGATTCTGTTGTTTTGCAGTCTTTGGTAGAAAGTTTACTTATAGAGAATCGTAAAGAGTATTTTTTGAGTGTTGAAGAAATTAATAAAATTTCTAAAAAAGCTAATTTAGAAAAAGTTATGGAAGCCTTGGTGGAGGAAGGATTTTTAGAAAAGAAACTCTCATGGACTAGTGTTCCATTTTATAAGGGTGATGATTCTGAAATGGAAAAAATAATGGTGGCAGAGGTTCTAAAAATTAGTCCAACAATTAAGGAATTGATCTTAGAAAATAAAGAAGCTTCTGATATTCATCAACAGGCTTTAAAAGAAGGTATGTTTTCTCTTTATGAAGACTCTATCTTTAAAGCTGTTCAAGGATTGATTTCGGTAGATAAAATTTTAAAATAAAATTATGAATAAATTAGTGATTGCTAATTGGAAAATGAATCCTAGTTCATTGAACGAAGCTCAAAAATTAGCTAAAAAAATAAAAAATAAAGGTTTTAAAAAAACTATGGTTGTTTTATGCCCACCAGCTCTTTATATTACTGATTTAAAAAGAGGGTTTCTTAAAAATAAAATTTTTATGGGGGGTCAAGATTTTTTTCTTAATCAAAAAGGTTCTTGGACAGGAAAAATTTCAGCCGAAATGTTAAAGAAAAGCGGAGCTGATTTTGTGATGGTAGGTCATTCTGAGGTGAAGGCTTTAGGCGAAAGTGATGAGGAAATAAATAACAAAATTAAAGAAGCTTTAAAGCAAAAATTAAATGTTATTTTGTGTGTAGGAGAAAAAAAGAGAGATGAAGAGGGGGCTTTCTTTTTAGAAATTGAAAAGCAAATCAGATTAGCTTTAAAAGGGATTAGTAATAATTATGCAAAAAAGATTGTGCTTGTCTATGAACCAGTTTGGGCGATTGGAGCTAATTCTAAATCAGTTATTTCTATTGAAGAATTACAGTCTGTGATTATTTTTATTAAAAAAACTTTAGCTGATAAATTTGGAATTAATAATTTTAGTTTAATTCCTGTTTTGTATGGAGGTTCGGTTAATGTTCGTAATACTGAAGAACTTTTACAGGGAGGGGTGAATGGCTTATTGGTTGGAAGAAATTCTTTAGACACTCTTAAGTTTAATAAAATTTTAGAAATTGTTGATAATTTCTAAATGGTTTTTGTTGTAATGAAATCAATTTTAGAAAAAAAAGGAGAATTAAAGGGAAAAACAGTCTTGCTTAGACTTTCTTTGAATGTCCCTTTGATTGAGGGAAAGGTAGAAAGTGCTTTTAAATTAATGAAGGTGTTGCCAACTATTGAATTTTTAAGAAATGAAGGAGCTAAAATTCTTTTACTTGGTTATATTGGGAGAAAGGGAGTTGAAACTCTAGAACCAGTAGCTGAATTTTTTAGAAAGTTTTTCCTCTTAACTTTCAAAAAAGATATTTTAAATAAGAGTTTGCAAGAAGAAATAGAGAAAATGAAAGAAGGAGAAGTTTTTTTGTTTGAAAATTTAAGACAATATGAAGGGGAAGAAAACAACGATACTGTTTTTGCCCAAGAGATTGCTAGTTTAGGAGATATTTATGTGAACGAAGCCTTTCCTGATTCACACCGAGCTTATGCTTCTATTGTGGGGATTCCGAAATTTTTGGATTCATATTTTGGTTTTTCTTTTATTAAGGAAGTAGGAGAATTAAATACTTTGTCTAAGACCGAAAGACCTCGCTTGTTTGTTTTAGGTGGTAATAAACTTAAAACCAAATTACCTTTTATTGAAAAAGTTTCTCAAATTGCTGATTATGTTTTTGTCGGCGGGGCTTTGTCGAATGAGGTTTTCAAATTTAATGGTTGGGAAGTCGGAAACTCTATTCTTTCAGGAGAAGATTTTGATTTAACTCATCTTTTAGAGAATAAAAAAATAATTATACCTATTGATGTTGTGGTTGAAAATGAAAAAGGAGAGGTTTTGGTTAAAAAACCGAACGAAGTTCAAAAAGATGAAGTGATTATGGATTTAGGACCAGAAAGTTTAGATTTATTAAAAAATAAAATTAAAAATAGTCGTTTTGTTTTGTGGAATGGCCCTATTGGAGACTACAAAAAAGGTTATTTGGAATCAACTTTTGATTTAATTAAAACAATTGTTGATAGTAAGGCTGAATCTATTGCGGGAGGGGGGGATACAGCTTTGTGTATAGAAAAATTAAAGTTACAAGATAGGTTCGATTTTATCTCGGCTGGCGGTGGAGCGATGTTAGATTATGTAATTGATGGAACTTTGGTTGGAATTGATGCAATTAAGTGAAAAATATTTTTTAAATCGTTCGTCATTGCGAGAATAAATTTTCGCAAAAATTTATTCGTGGCAACCTGTCTGCCGGCAGGCAGGTCTAGCGAATAAACGTCATTGGAAGTTTATGAAGCAACCTACCTGCTGGTAGGTAGATCCAACATCTATTTTTTTTAATTAAATCACTTCGTGATTTCACAAGTCTGGATTGCTACGCTTTTTCGTTATCGCTCCAAAGCCTGCCTGCCGGCAGGCAGGCTCGCAATGACGAGATGCTGGATTACCATGTCGTTCTGTTGCTCTTTACTTCTTGCAATGACGTTTATTTAAGAATCTTTTGTGTTTCTTCTATTTCTCCTTCAGTATAAGCCTTACCTGACCAATGGTGAAATCCGTCTTCTTTAAAACGGGGGATTATATGAATATGAGTATGAAAGATGATTTGTCCCGCCTCAGCTTCATTATTACTCATTATATTTATTCCATCAGCCTTTAATTGGGTTTTTATATTATTGGATATTTTTTTAACTAAAACCATCATTTCTCCTAATAAAGTCTCGTTCATTTCTAAAATGTTTCGTGAATGTTTTTTGGGAATTATTAAAGTGTGTCCTTTGTTTACAGGACTAATATCCAAAAAGGCGAGAAATTTAGCGTCTTCGTAGATTTTATGACAGGGGATTTCTCCCGCCACAATTTTACAAAACAAGCAATCTTCTTTTTTCATATCATTTATATATATTATGTTTACCTGCTAATAAAAATATAAAAATTTGTTTTTCTTTTATTTCAAAAATGATTCTATATTCATAATTTATTGAAAAAGAATATGTCCCTTTAAATTTTCCATGGAGTCTATACGTCTTGAGTTGGGGGCTAAAAGGGTCTTTTCTAAATATAATTTCTTTTTTCTCTGCTAACTCTTTGATTTCTATAAGTAGTTTTTTGTATTTTTTTAAAAATAAAGGTGAACAGATAATTTCCATGTCGGTTTATCTTAAATCTTTTAATGATTTTAGTACTATCCCTTTACCTGCTTTTATTTCTCGCCGACTTTGTTGAAGTTCTTTATAAAGTTTGCCTTCTTCCCAAGCACGAAAAATGGCACGAATAAATTCGCTTTTACTGGCAAAATTACCTTTTTTAGTTTCTTCTTCTATTTGTCTTGCCATATTTTCAGGCATTGAAATGTTTAAAATATTTCTCATAAGATTATTTATTGATGTAATAATTTGTATTACATACTATTTACTTATTATAGTTCAGTCTATGGAAAAGTCAAGAAGTCTTGTTTGTGAAGTATGCTAAAATGTTGGAATGGAAAAGAAAATCAAGATTGGTCAGGAACTTCCTGAAGATGTAAAAAAAGAATTATCTCAATATCCAGAATTTTTAGGAAAACTTTTGTTTTATAGAGACATTAAAACGCAAAAAGAAGCAGAAATTTTTTTGAATCCAAATTATGAAAAAGGTTTATTTGACCCTTTTTTAATTAAAGGAATGGATGTGGCAGTAGAAAGAATTTTAAAAGCAATTAACCTTGGAGAAAAAATTTTAATTTTTAGCGATTATGATGCTGATGGAATTCCGGGAGCTGTGATTTTAAATGATTTTTTAAAAAAGATTGGTTTTTTTAATTTTGAAGTGCATATTCCTAATCGTTTAAAAACCGGTTATGGTTTTAAAAAAGAGATTTTAGAAGCATATAAGGATAGTATTCAATTAATAATTACAATTGATAGCGGAATTACTGATGTGGAAGCTGTAGAAGAGGCTAATCGTTTAGGAATGGAGGTGATTATTACTGATCATCATCAAGTGAATGGTAAACTTCCGCCAGCTTTGGCTATTTTAAATTCCAAACAAAGTGACGATAATTATCCCGATGATATGTTGTGTGGGGCGGGGGTAGTTTTTAAACTAATTTCGGCCTTAATTTCAAAAGGTAATTTTAATTTGGTAGAAGGTTGGGAAAAGTGGCTTTTAGATATGGTTGCCTTAGCAACAATCGCTGATATGGTACCTTTAAAAAATGAAAATCGTATCTTAGCTTTGTTTGGTTTAAAAGTGATGAGAAAAAGTCGTCGTTTTGGCTTACAAAAATTATTGAAAAAAGCTTGGATTAAACCTGAGCAGTTAGTGGATGAAGATATTTCTTTTGTGTTAGCTCCAAGGATTAATGCGGCTTCACGAATAAGTGATCCGCGGATTGCTTTTGATTTATTAGCAACCGAAGATGAAGTTGAAGCGGGAAGGTTGGCTGATGAGCTTGATAAGTTAAATAATAAAAGGAAAACGTTAGTTGCTACAGCGGTACGCGAGGCGAAAAGAAAAATTTTAAAAAGAGATTTGAAAGATGTGGTGGTGATTGGAAATCCGGATTGGAATGTAGGAATTTCTGGTTTGATTGCTTCTTCACTAGAAGGGGATTATTCAAGACCTGTTTTTGTGTGGGGAACAGATGAAGATGGAAAATATTGTGGTTCTTGTCGAGCGAAGAATTTAGATTTAATAGAACTAATGAATACAGTTGAGAAGGAAGTTTTTACTCATATAGGAGGACATAAGATGGCAGCTGGTTTTGGGGTGGCCGACGAACAGATTTATTTTTTAGAAGAAAAACTTTTACAGGCTTTTGAAAAAATTAAAGATAAAAAAATAGAAGAAGAAATTTTTGTAGATAAAAATATGGTTTTGGACGAAGTTAATTTAGATAATTTTAAATTGATTGAAAAATTAGCTCCTTTTGGAATCGGCAATTCTAAACCTTTGTTTTTGTTTGAGAATGTTGAAATAATGGATATGAGAATTTTTGGAAAAACTAATAATCATTTAGAATTGGTTTTTAAAAATTCTAAGGGTGGAAGAATCAAAGCTATTCAATTTTTTAGTGAATTTGTAAAAGAGTTGGAATGTTCTTTAAAGCTTGGGCAAAAAATAAATTTTCTAGCTCACATAGAAAAAGATAATTTTAGTCGAAATAAAGAATTACGTTTGAGAATAATTTCTATTTTATAGCTTTTTGTTTGGTTTTATGATATTTATTAAGCAGTTGTTAATGTTTACTTAAAATCAAGGGGGAAAAATGAATCTCGTTAAGGTGGTTGGAGCCATGAATGAAGAAGAGCTAAAAGGTATTTTTATTTTTTCCAGAAAACAACACAATCTTGTAATTGTTGATGTTCATACAATTAGAATGTTGAGAAATGAGTGTTTCCGAGACAAACTTTGGATTGCTCAATACCCAGAGATTGTGGACGCTGTTGAAAAGGAAATTCAAGAGGGTCCTTTTGAGTTTATTGTTTTGTTTCTTAGAGACTAGTTGTTGATTTAAAAATGTCGTGCGTGGAGGCGCACGGCATTTATGTTATAATTTTTATTATGAAAAAAATAACAATATTTACAGATGGAGGATCAAGATCTAATCCTGGGATTGCGGGAGCGGGAGCGGTCATCTTTGATGATGAGGGAAATGAATTGATTAGTGCTTCAAAATTTTTAGGGATTAAAACAAATAATTGGGCAGAGTACGAAGCGATTATTTTAGGTTTAGAAAAAGCTCAGGAACTTTTTGGAGGAAAATTAAAGGGAATGGAAGTGGAAATGAAAATGGATAGCCAATTAGTGCAAAGACAATTGAAACGAGAATATAGAATTAAAGAGCCAACTTTACAACAGCAATTTATTCGGGTAAATAATCTTTTAATTGATTCATTTCCCAAAATTACTTTTACTCATATTCCTCGAGCTGAAAACAAACGGGCTGATGAATTAGCTAACGAGGCTATGGATCAAGGGAAATAAAAATTAAAAAGAGCGACGAGCTAAAGCTCGTCGCTCTTTTTAATTTTTATTATCTCCTCTTTGGGAGCAAAACCCTCGCCTTTTGGTGATTGTTTAAACATTTGTTGTTAGATTGCTTCGTCATATAAGTTTAAATAGGTACAGTTAACTGTAC
>JAZDMO010000009.1:0-47369 GCA_043800905.1 Patescibacteria group bacterium | reverse complement strand
CTCTTTGGGAGCAAAACCCTCGCCTTTTGGTGATTGTTTAAACATTTGTTGTTAGATTGCTTCGTCATATAAGTTTAAATAGGTACAGTTAACTGTACCTATTTAAACTTATACTCCTCGCAATGGCGAACCTTCGGTTCGCCATTGCGAGCCTGCCTGCCGGCAGGCAGGTCTAGAAATAAATAATTACAGCTTTTAAGCTGAACCAAAACTACCGCCTGAAAGGCGGTAGGGGTTTGTTTTATAGATTTTATTTTAGCCTTATGATATATTTCCAGTAAGTAAAGTTGTTCTTTGAAGTTTAAAACTAAAATTGGCTAAGGGGTTGAAAAGACTCTTTAAATTATTGGGAGGAGATTATTATGCATGAAAATACTGTTATCCAACCCCTCGGTTATCAAAAAATAATTGTGGGAAGAGAAGTTCTGGATTCTTTGGTGGAAGGGATAAAACATTATTTTAATTGTCCCCACAAAGATATTTGTGATTTGGATGGGTTGCTTTTACCTGTGTGTGAAAGGCGTAGACAGGAAATAACTGTAGCTTTTGCTGAAAAAAAGGAGGGGGTGTATGACAGACAAGATAAATGATCGAGAAATTTACAGGAGGCTTTCCGAAAATCCTAATCAACAGTGGGCGATTGGAATGAATTTCGGGATTACTAAAAAAGGGCCTCTGAGTCTTTGGGACCCTGAAGCTCAGGATTTACTTGGTATTATCACCAAAGCTTTTGAGGACGCTAAGCTTACTCCAAATGGAATGAAAATTCTTAAGGAGAAAAAAATGAACTCGGAGCTGGTTTTACTCGACTGATTCTCCAAATTGTATCGGAAGATGCAATTCTTGAAATCATTGACCCTTCAGTTCCAGCCGATTTATTTTTAGTTTCTGATGAGGATGGTGATTATTCTTTGCCTCTCGAAAAGGAGGATTGTTTTAAGAAAGTGTCTGAAATTAAAGGACTTTCAGATCTTGAAGGATCCTCGGTTTCGGAAGCAGAACGGAAAATTTTCAATTTGATTGTGGAACAGGTTTCCGATGAACCTGTTTCTGATGAGGATTGAACAGTTTTGGCCCAACTGTAGATTTTAAGCAAAAATCTACAGCTGGGCTTGTTTTTTTATAAAAATATGTTTAAATAGTGTATGTAAAAGATCAGAGAAGATAGGCGCGTGGAAATTCCACAATAAGTCCTATTTAGGTCGAAACCTACCTACCCCCGCCTGCCGGCGTGCAGGGGCAGGCTGGCATAGAAAGGTATTTAGGTTTTTCTCTGAGTCTTGATTATTCAAGACTTTTAATTTTGTAAAGTGGAGGTAAAAGGTGTGCGGATTTGAAAAACACAAAGTGTTTTTCTAAGAACTTAAAAACCTAATTACCTAACCCACTAATTATTATGGCAGTAAAAAAAGAAAAAAAGAAGGAAATTTATGAAAAATTACAGAGTATTGTAAAAGATGCTAAAACTGTAGTTTTTGTTAATTTTCATGGTTTGGGAGTATCTGATACTAACAAATTAAGAAATGATTTGAGAGCAGAAGGTTCTTCTTACACTGTGGCTAAAAAAACTTTAATTAAGAAATCATTTGATGATTCAAAGGTTGAGGGAGAAATGCCTGAGTTGGAAGGGGAATTGGCTTTGGCCTACGGTCAAGATTTAATTGCTCCAGCTAGAGGAGTTTATGAATTTCAAAAGAAACATAAGGATAATATGTCTATTTTGGGAGGAGTTTTCGAAGGGGTTTTTGTGAATAAAGATAAAATGCTTTCTATTGCACAAATTCCTTCACCGTTGATTTTGCGGGGTCAATTTGTGAATTTAATTAATTCGCCAATTCAAGGTTTAGTAATTGCTTTGAATCAAATTGCAGAAAAAAAGGTTTAAATTATATGCAAAGCATATAATTTCATCGTTTGGATTATATAAAAGTGAATTTTTATAAATCCTCGCTCGAAATTATTAAAATAATTTAAAAGTCTATAAAGTTCATAAAGTTTATAAAGTCTAAAGTAAAATTTGTAAAACAAATTTTATAAAAAGAGACTTTTGACATTAAGGACTTTCGACTTTTGACTAAATATTATTATGACAGAAGAAACAAACGAAGTTGTAGCTGAAGCTACAGAAACAACAGAAGCTCCTGCTGAAGTTAAGGCAGAAGTGGTTGAAGAAGTTAAGGCTGATGAAGGTGCTGATGTAGAAGTACCAGCTAAATTTAAAGCATTGGTTGAAGGAATTGAATCAATGTCAGTATTAGATTTACATGAATTGGTTAAATTGTTAGAAAAGAAATTCGGAGTTTCTGCTGCTGCTGTGGCTGTGGCTGGAGGAGCTGCTGTTGCAGAAGCTGGAGAAGAAAAGAGCAAGTTTGATGTTGAATTAACATCTGCTGGAGCTCAAAAAATTGCTGTGATTAAGGTAGTGAAAGAGGCTCTAGGTCTTGGTTTGAAAGAAGCTAAAGATTTAGTAGATTCAGCTCCTGCTATGTTGAAGAAAGATTTGAAGAAAGAAGAAGCAGAGGCTTTGAAAGCAAGTGTTGAAGCTGCTGGAGGAACAGTGGAATTGAAATAAGGCAGATGTATTAATCTACGAATAAAACGAATAATATAAGTAGTTACGAACAAGAAAAGAGCGGGGTGGCGTAAGTGAACTGTACCCCAAAAAGCGGACACTTTCGTGTCCACTTTTTGGGGTACAGTTCAAAGCCACCCCGCTCTTTTCTTGTTGCTTTTTTAAAATTTTGATAGAATACTAGCTATGGAAATTCTAAGCAAATTATTTGGTAGTGTTGCTCGAGTTAAAATCATGCGGCTTTTTTTGTCCAATGAAGATTGGGCTTTTGATAATGAAGAAATTGCTAAAAGAACTAAGGTTCCTACTACGGGAGTAAGAAAGGAGGTATCTTTGTTAGAAAAAGTAGGTTTTATTAAAAAAAGAGTTTTTTTTAAAGAAATTGAAAAAAAGAAAAGAGGAGAAATTTATGTTGAAAAAAAGAAAACTAATGGATGGATTTTAGATGTTAATTTTTCTTTATTGGCTCCTATGAAAAATCTTTTAATAAAAAGTAGTCCTCTTGAAACTAAAGAAATTGTTGATCGTTTGAAAAATGGAGGAACTTTGAAGTTGTTGATTACTTCTGGAATTTTTATTCAAGATAGTGATAGTCGGGTTGACCTTTTGATTGTAGGGGATAATTTAAATGTTAATTATTTAGATCGAGCTATAAAAGTTTTAGAATCAGAAATTGGCCAAGAACTTAGATATGTCGTTTTGGATACTCCTGATTTTAATTATCGTTTAGGAATTTATGATAAATTAATTCGTGACATTTTAGATTATTCTCATAAAAAATTAATCAATAAGTTAGATTTTTAATTTTTTATAATTTAGAAATTTAAATCTTTAAGTAAAAATTAATTTTTAGATAAATCACTACCGCCTATAAGGCGGTAGTTTTGGTTCAGCTTAAAAGTTGTAATGATTTACTGGACCTGCCGGCAGGCAGGTTGCCGCGAATAAATTTTTGCGAAAATTTATTTTCGCAATGACAAAACGGACGGATTTTGCGAAGCAAAATCCGTCTCTGCGAGATTAGATTTTTTATTAAAAATCTAATCGTGGCAGTCCAACAATTTTTAAATTAATTTAGTTCTTTGTGATTTAAATATGTTAATTTTTAATTAAGAATAGTTTTAGGTTGGAGGAAAAATTTAATAAAAAGACAGTTTAATGAAAAAAATAAGCTGAAATCTTTGAATTTAAGTTGTTTTTATTGGTTTTTGTTATGTTATCCACAGTTTTTTAATTAGGATTACTGTTTTATAGTGATAAAATATATATTATAAATAAAGGTCGTTTAGTCATAAAATCAATATTTTGTTGATAGCTCTATTGTCGCTTATCCAAACTCTTGGTTTATGATAATAATTAATTATTAATTTTTAAATTTAGCTAATTTATGATATTAGAAACTTGGAGTCAGGTATTATCTCAATCTTTTCAAAGTCTTTGGATTGGTGTGATGGGTTTTGTACCGAATCTTATTATCGCCATAATAATTTTTTTGGCAGGTTGGGTTGTAGGTGCTTTGTTTGGAAGAGTTATTGCTCAAATAATTCGTTCTATTAGTATTGATAAAGTATTAAGAAGCACAGGACTTGAAAAAGTTTTAAATAAGGCAGGTTTCCGTTTGGACACAGGGGCTTTTATTGGAGCTTTGGTTAAATGGTTTGTGGTGGTTGTTTTTTTGGTAGCAGCCTTCGATGTTTTGGGGCTTGATCAAGTAAATCAATTTCTACAACAAGTTGTTTTGCTTTATCTACCTAGAGTAATTGCTTCTGTAGTGATTCTTTTGGTGGCAGCTATGATTGCTGATACTGTAGAGAATTTGGTAACTGGTTCAGCAAAAGCTGCGGGGGTTAGGACTTCACATCTTTTAGGAACCATTGCTCGTTGGGCAATTTGGATTTTTGCTGCTTTAATGGCTTTGTACCAATTAGGAGTAGCAACTGCTTTTGTTCAAACATTATTTACTGGTTTAGTGGTAGCTTTATCTTTAGCTATCGGTCTTTCATTCGGTTTGGGTGGAAAACAGGCAGCGGCTGATGTAATAGAGGATTTCAGAAAAAAAGTAAGTAAATAAAAACGACTTTTCAATTTTTTTTAAAATGCACCTAATCATTCTGATTGGGTGTGTTTTTTTATGAAAAAGTTTGACTTAATATTAAATTCTGCTAATATATAACAAGCTCCGGCAGAGGAGTGTTTGTTTTTTAAATATATGACACGATCACTAAAAAAAGGTCCTTATTTGGATGAAAAATTGTTGAAAAAAATTGAAGGTAAAAAACCTTCTGATTTAGCCTCTGTAAAAACATGGGCGCGTTCTTGTCAGATTTCTCCAGAAATGGTTGGTTTTACTTTTGGCGTACATAATGGAAAACAACATTTGGATGTTTTAGTGACTGAAGATATGGTAGGTTATCGATTAGGTGAATTTGCTCCTACAAAGAAGTTTTTGAGACACGGAGGTAAGATGCAGAAAGAATTAGATCAAAAGAAGAAAGAAGCTGAAATTGCTTCAGCTAAAGCAGCAAAAGCTAACGCTTAAGAAATAGTTTTGAATTAAAAATGATAAATTAAAAATTAAAAATGAATGAAAGAAAAACCATAAAGTGGTTTTTCTCCTAACAAACTAAGAGCTAACACCTAATAATCTAATAAAATGACAGAAGTAAAAGCAAAATTAAGTAATTATAGACAATCACCAAGAAAGGTTCGTTTGGTTGCAACTTTGGTACGTGGTAAGAGGGTAGAAAAGGCAATCCAAGAACTTGATTTTTTGAATAAAAAGTCTGCTTTGGTTGTTAAAAAGTTGATTCAATCAGCAATTGCTAACGCCAAAAATAATAATAATTTAAAAGAAGAAAATTTATATTTGAAAGAAATTGCTGTTAATGAGGGTCCTTCATTAAAAAGATTTAAACCAGGTGGAAGAGGAACAGCTTATCCTTTCAAAAAAAGAACTAGCCATATTACTTTAATTTTGGGAGAAAAGGGACCTAAAGAAGAAACAAAATCTAAGAACAAAGAAGTTATTGAGAAAGTAGTGGCTAAAAAAGTGATTAAAAAAGAGGTAAAAAAATAATTTTATATAAACTATCAACTATAAACTATAAGCTAAATAATTATGACACACATTGTACATCCATATTCACATAGAATCGGAATTTTAAGAGACTGGAAATCTCGTTGGTTTGGTAAACGTGAGGTGTATAGTGATTATTTAAAAACCGATGTTTTGTTGAGAGAATATTTAACTAAAAAATTAAGAAGATTTCACATTTCATCAATTGAAATGGAAAGAAACGAAAAATTTTTTAGAGTTAATATTAAAACTGCTAGAGCTGGTATGATTATTGGAAGAAGCGGTGAGGGAGTACAAAATTTAAAAAAGGATATTATGAAGTTTATGGATAAAAATAAATTATCCTATCCTAAAGAGGTTAAAATTGATATTGAAGAAATTAGATATCCTGAAACTGATGCCGCTGTGGTTGGTATGATGGTAGCTGAAGGCTTAGAAAAAAGAATGCCTTTTCGTAGTATTTTAAAAACAACCGTAGAAAAAGTAATGGCAAATAGAGAAGTAAAAGGAGTAAAAATTTCTTTATCAGGAAGATTAGGTGGAGCCGAAATGGCTAGAAGAGAAGAATTAAAAAAAGGTAGAATTCCTTTGCAAACGTTAAGAGCTGATATTGATTTTGCTTGTGAAAAAGCCTATATGTCCTATGGAATTGTAGGAATTAAGGTTTGGATTTACAAAGGCGAAGTATTCAAAAAATAATCTTTGATTATTTTTTGAATTAGAAATTTAAAATTATAAATTATAAATTAAAAAAATGTTATTTCCTAAAAAAGCAAAACATCGAAAATGGCAAACAGGCCGACAAAATTCCAACAAGGTTGGGGTAGCTTCACGTGGAAATACTGTAGCTTTTGGATCTTTTGGTTTAAAGGCTGTGGCAGGGACAAGGATTCGCTCTAATCAAATTGAGGCGGCCCGAAGAGCTGCAAAAAGATATATTGGTAAGACTGGGACTTTATGGGTGAGAATTTTTCCAGATAGACCTTTTACTAAAAAACCTGCAGAAGTAAAAATGGGAAAGGGTAAAGGAAGTCCTGAAGGTTATTGTGTTCCAGTTAAACCAGGAACAATGATTTTTGAAGTAGATGGAGTAAAAGATGAAGTGGCTATTGAAGCTTTAAGAAAAGCCGGGACAAAATTACCAGTGAAAACTAAAATTTTAAATCGGGAAAGAATAACTATTTAATAGATTGATTTTAAGCAGTATTTACTGTAAAATACCTTGGGTTTATGAAAAAAACAGATATAAAAAAGAATACAGATCAGGAACTAATTAAAATGTTGGCTGAAAATAAATCTCAAATAAGAGATTTTAGATTTGGTTTATCTGGTTCACGAACTAAAGATTTGAAAAAAGGAAAGAATTTAAAGAGAGAAGTAGCTCGAATTTTAACAGAGTTACAGACTAGAAAATAAAAAAATGTTACAAGAAACTGTAAAAAAGAATAAAGCTAAAACATTAAAGGGCGTGGTTGTATCGAATAAGATGCAAAAGACTTTAGTGGTTTTAACTCAAAGGTTTGTTAAACATCCTAAATATGAGAAATACAGAACCGTTAGCAAAAAATATAAAGCTCATTATGATGAAGGGTCCTATGAAGTGGGCGATAAAGTAGAAATAATGGAATGTAATCCTATTTCAAAAGAAAAAAGATTTAGAATAGTAAAATAGATTTAAAGATTTAAGAAAAAATTGAGAAACAAATTTTTCTTCTATAAACTACAAACTATAAATTAATAATATGATTCAGCATCAAACAATAGTAAAAATAACAGATAACTGTGGCGGTAAAATCGGCCGTGTTTTTAAGGTACTAGGTGGTTCAAAAAAAAGATATGCTCGAATTGGAGATGTTGTTGTTTTGTCTGTACAAACAGCAGAACCAAGAAAACAAGTAAAGAAAAAAGATGTTTTGAAAGGTGTTGTGGTTAGAACAACAGCAAAATTTAGAAGAAAGGATGGTTCCTATATTGGATTTGATGATAATGCTGTAGTTATTATTGATAAAGATAAAAAAGAACCAAAGGCGGGAAGAATTTTTGGTCCAATTCCTCGTGAATTAGCAGATTTGGGCTATCAAAAAATAATTTCTCTTGCTCCTGAGGTGATTTAAGATTTAAGAAAAATATTATGAAAATAAAGAAAGGTGATAACGTAAAAATTTTGACAGGAAAAGATAAAGGTAAAACTGGAAATGTTTTGCGTGCTTATCCTTCTTTAGATTCAGTTTTAGTAGAGGGTATTAATAAAAAGAAAAAACATCAAAAACCAACCAAAAGTGGTCAAAAGGGACAGATTGTTGAAAAAGAATTCCCGATGAATGTTTCTAATGTGGCTTTAATTGATCCTAAAACTAAAAAAGCAACAAGAATTGGAAAAACCAATGTAAAAGGAAAAAGAGTAAGAATTACTAAACAATCTGGTGCTGTTTTAGATTAAAAATATGAGTACGATAAAAGAAAAACAAAATAAAGTTTTTGAAACCTTTAAAGAAGAATTTGGTTATAAAAATACTATGCAAGCTCCTCGTTTAGAAAAGGTTGTTTTGAGTGTTGGGATGGGATCTTCAAGTGGTGATAAAAATAAGGTTGAAATAATCCAAGATCGTTTAGCTAAAATTACTGGACAAAAGGCGGCTGTTCGAAAGGCTAAAAAGTCAGTAGCTGGATTTAAGGTACGAGAAGGAGAAAATGTTGGCTATCAGGTGACCTTAAGAGGAGAAAGAATGTTTGGTTTTTTGGATAAATTAATTGATGTTGCTTTTCCTCGTACAAAAGATTTTCGTGGTTTATCTTTAGGATCAATTGACGAAATGGGAAATGCGACTTTGGGAATTAAAGAACATATTATTTTCCCTGAGACTTCAGATGAAGAAATTAGAAATGTTTTTGGAATGGCAGTTACTATTGTGACTACTGCAAAAAATAAAAAAGAAGCAGTTGCTTTTCTAAGACATCTAGGATTCCCGTTTAAGAAAGTTGAGGAAGTGAAGAAAAAGAAAAAAGTTTTGAAAAAATAATTTAAAAAACAAAAAACTGAAGTATTAAATACTTCAGTTTTTTGTTTTTTAAATTAGGAAAAGCTGAGCGAGAGCTCAGCTTCGGGTGGCGGGGGTTTATGAGGTTATTAGTTTTTTGGAGGAGGGACAGGGATACAAAGAGTTGCAAATATAATGATAATAATTGCAACCAAAAGACTAAGCATAGAACGACCTCCTTTATTAAAAGTTTCCGCCCAAGAACAATTCTGCCTACTTTATTTATAACTTTAATAGCATATATTAGCAAATTAATATGTTAATTCTTATTAAGAAATTGGTTTTGAAATAGTTTTGAGTTAACGACCTATTAAAATACTAGTATTCTTGATAAGAAAAAAGCCAATAACGTTTGACTTTAAGGGTGTTTCTTGATAGGATAAACGCGTGCCCGCTTTTATGCGGTCTTAATTTATAAGATAAAAATGGCAAAAAAATCAGTAATTGCAAGAGCAAAAAGAACTCCTAAATTTTCTACACGACAAGTGAATCGTTGTTTTAAGTGTGGAAGAAAAAGAGGTTATATGCGACAGTTTGATTTGTGTCGTATTTGTTTTAGAGAATTGGCTAATGAAGGGAAAATCCCAGGAGTTAAAAAATCATCTTGGTAAAATACTATGAGTAAAGATATTGTTTCAGAATTTATAATCGGCATTAAAAATGCAGGAAAAGCAGACAAAAAAACTGTTAAGTTTCAGTATTCTAATTTGAAAGAAACTCTTGCTGAATTATTGAAAAAAGAGGGTTATTTGGAATCTGTAAATAAAATAGGAAAAGCTCCTAAAAAAGTTTTGGAAGTTGGAATTGCCTATAAAGAAAAAAATACTCCTAAAATTATTGATGTAAAAAGAATTTCAAAATTATCTAAAAGAATTTATTTAGGATCAAACGATATTCCTAAAGTAAAAAACGGATATGGAAAAATAATTCTTTCTACTTCACAAGGGGTAATGACAGGAGATGAAGCCAGAAAAGCTAAAATTGGTGGAGAAGCGTTATTTAAGATATGGTAGTATTTTTTGCTCACAGATTTGAATTTAGTTTACTGAATTTAAATCTGTGGTTGAAAAATATCACAAAATCTTAGACAAGTAAAAAGTCAATAAAGTCCATAAAGTCAGAAAAATCGCAGAGCGATTTTTCAAAAAAGACTTTTGACTTTCGACATTAAAGACTTTAGACTAAAATATTATGAGTAGAATTGGAAAACAACAATACGATATTCCTGAAAAAACCGAAATTTCTTTGGCAGATAATTTCGTTATTGTTAAGGGTCCTTTGGGAGAGTTAAAAAGAAAACTAAGACCAGAAATTAAAGTTGAGATTACAGATAGAAAAGTTCAAGTAAATCCTACTGAAGATACTCCTTTTTCGAGAGCTTTATGGGGAACATACGCTTCACATATAACTAATATGATAGAAGGGGTAAACAAACCTTATGAAAAACAGTTAATTTTGGAAGGGGTTGGTTTTAAATCAGAAGTTAAAGGAAATAAATTGGTTTTAGCTTTAGGTTTTTCTCATTTGGTGGAATACACTATTCCTAGTGATTTAAAAATTACAGCAGAAAAGAACTTAATTACTATTTCTGGAATTGATAAGGAAAAAGTAGGAGCTTTTGCTTCAAAAGTAAGGAAGAAAAAGAAAGCCGAACCATACAAAGGAAAAGGTTTCCGATACGTAGGAGAAGTAATAAGAAGAAAACAAGGAAAGAAAAATGTTTAAATAGGAATTAGATAATTAGTCCGCCAGCTGGCGGATTAGGAGATTAGAAAAAGTTGCAAAGCGATTTGTCTAAAAACCTAGCGATCTAAAAAACTAAAATTAATATGGAAAAAAACCAACTAAAAAAAGAACAAAGAGAAAGAAGACATCGAAGGGTGCGAGCTAAGGTTATTGGAACTGCTCAAAAACCAAGATTGTCTGTTTTTCGATCAAATAAATTCATTTATGCTCAAGTTATCGATGATGAAAATGCTAAAACTTTGGCTTCCGCTTCATCATTAAAAATGAAAGCGAATGGTTTATTGGTAAAATCTGAAAAAGTTGGAGAAGAAATTGCTAAAAAGGCTTTGGATTTAAAAATTAAAAAAGTAGTTTTTGATAGAGGAGGTTATCTTTTTATTGGAAAGATTAAAGCTTTTGTTGAGGGGGCTCGCAAAGGTGGATTGGAATTTTAATAATAAACAAAAATGACTGAACAAGATATTAAAAAAGAAGACGATTTAGTAGAAGACACCGAAGAATTGGTGGGTGTAGCTGGTGTGGAAGAAGTAAAGGATTTTTCTGAAAAAGAAATTAAAGAGGTTGAAGCTGAAATGAATGACGGTGCAGAATCAGAAAAAAGCGAAGAAATTAAACCAGCTTTTGAAAAAAAATCTTTTAAGAAAAATTTTAGTTCAAGAAGAAAAAAACGGTTTACTAAACCTCGTTCAGAATTTGACCAGAAAATAATTAAAATTAGAAGAGTTACTCGTGTGGTATCAGGAGGACGAAGATTTAGTTTTTCTGTTGCTATGGTTTTGGGAAATAGAAAAGGGAAAGTTGGAGTGGGAATTGCTAAAGCAGGAGATACTGCTTTGGCTATTGAAAAAGCTATTAAGAAAGCAAAAAAGAATATGTTAGATTTAAAACTAACAGACAATAATTCTATTCCTTACGATGTTTCTAAAAAATATACAGCTTCTGTTATAAAAATTACCCCAACTAAAATTGGAAAAGGTTTAAGCGCAGGAAGCTCATTAAAGATTGTTTTGGAGTTAGCTGGAATTACTGATGTTACTGGAAAGATTTTATCGAGAAGTAAAAATCAATTAAATATTGCGATGGCAACCTTAGGTGCTTTAAAAGACTTCAAGAAATAGTTTAAAAATTATTTCAAATTTAAAATTATAAATTATAAAAAAACTAATAAACTAAAAACCTAAATACCTAATAACCTAAAAATATGCAACTTCACGAATTAAAAAGAAATACTCCTAATAGAAAGTCTAAAAATATTGGTAGAGGAGGAAAGAGAGGAAAGACTTCAGGAAAAGGACATAAAGGGCAGAACGCCAGAACTGGAACCAGTAAAAGACCTGAAATGAGAGATATTATTAAAAAACTTCCTAAGTTAAGAGGATATGCTTTTAAGTCTTTTCAAGAAAGACCAGTTACTTTTAATTTGTCTATTTTAGAAAATAATTTTGCCAGTGGTGAAAATATTAATCCTCAAATCTTATTAGAAAAAGGTTTGTTAAATAAGAAGGGAAAAAATACTCCCATGGTTAAAATTTTGGGTACAGGAGAAATTACTAAGAAATTAAATGTTACGGGTTGTCAGTTTTCTGAAAGTGCTAAGGTTAAAATTGAAAAAGCTGGCGGTAAAATAGAATAGAGATAATTTTTATTAAAAATTATTTCAAATTATAAATGATAAATTAAAAATTGGGAAAATAACAAAGTTATTTTTCTAAAAACCTAAAAACCTAAAACATGAATTTTGTACAAAAATTTAATTTGATTATAAAAGATAAGATTTTGGTAAAAAGAATTGGTTTTCTTTTGGGAGCTTTGGTTGTTTTTAGAGCTTTAGCTAACATTCCTATCCCTGGGGTAGATGTAGTTAAATTAAATGAATTTTTTTCAGGTAATCAATTTTTTGGTCTTTTGAATATTTTTTCAGGAGGTGGGCTTTCCAATTTATCTATAGTGATGTTGGGAGTTTCTCCTTTTATTACAGCATCAATTATTATGCAGTTAATGATGATTATTTTCCCTAAAATTAAGGAAATGTATCATGAAGAGGGGACTGCTGGACGAAAGAAATTTACTCAATATTCTAGATTACTAACTATTCCTATGGCTTTGGTTCAGGGTTATGGTTTTTTAAGATTATTGCAAAGTAACGGGGTAGTTGCATCTTTGGAACCTTTTGAATTTGCAGTTAATTTAACAGTAATTGTTGCTGGTTCGGTTTTGATGATGTGGATAGGAGAACTGATTTCAGAATTTGGTATTGGTAGCGGTGTTTCCCTTTTGATTTTTGCTGGAATTGTGTCTGGACTTCCAACCGCTTTAAGTCAATTGTATATTGGTTTTGAAACTTCACAAATCCCGATGATTTTAGGATTTATTTTTGTGGCAGTGGCTCTTGTTTATTCCATTGTGGTGGTTACCGAAGCTGAAAGACCGATTCCTGTACATTACGCTAAAAGGGTGAGAGGTAATAAGGTTTATGGAGGAGTTTCTACTTATTTACCGTTAAGAGTTAACCAAGCAGGGGTAATTCCTATTATTTTTGCTATGTCTATTTTATTATTTCCACAAATGATTTTGAATTTTTTGGTGAATGTCGATAACACTGTGGTAAAGAATGTTTCCGATTTTATGTTGAGTGTTTTATCTAATTCTTGGTTGTATGCCATTATGTATTTTATTTTGGTATTTCTATTTACTTATTTTTATACAGCAATTACTTTTGATCCTGAGTCTATTGCAAATAATTTGCAAAAAAGCGGAGCTTTCATCCCTGGGGTGCGACCAGGAAAAAATACTTCTGAATATTTAGCTAAGGTTTTGACCAGAATTACTTTAGTGGGAGCTTTATTCCTTGGATTTATCGCCGTTTTACCTTTAGCGATGAAAGCGATTACTCAAATTTCAGCTTTGGCTATCGGAGGAACAGCTCTTTTGATTATTGTATCGGTGGTACTTGATTTGGTAAAGAAAATTGATGCTCAAGCTTCGATGAGAGAATATTAAAATTTAAAAAAATAAAAGGCGGTTTGCTAAAGCAAACCGCCTTTTATTTTTTTAAATTTTTGTATTAAGTATTATGTATTATGGGATGGGCGACAGCTTCGCCGTCGCCCTTTATCGCAATTTAAAGGTTTTTTGGTATAATAGGTGTTAATAAAATATCTATTTTTTAAAATTAAAAATTTAGATTTATTTAAAAATTATAAAATTAAAAATTACAAAATTTATGGATAAGCAAGCATATATTTTTATAGGGAGATCAGGTTGTGGAAAAGGAACTCAGGCAGAACTTTTTATTGAATACCTAAAAAAGAATTCATCTAAAAATGTTTTTTATTTACAAACAGGTGATGAATTTAGAAAATTTATTAAACAAGAAAATCTTTCAAGTAAATTAGCCGCTGAAATTAGTCCTCAGGGTAAATTACAACCAATGTTTTTGACTGTGATGCTTTGGGCTAAGGCTTTGGTGGAAAATTTAAAAGGAGATGAACATCTTGTTTTTGACGGAACTCCTCGTAAAAAAGATGAAGCTGATGTTTTAGAATCAGTCTTTGATTTTTATGGTTATAAAAAACCAGTGGTCATTTATATTAATGTTCCAAGAGAATGGGCAACTGAAAAATTATTGGCTCGAGGGAGAGGAGATGATGAATTAGAAAAAATTAATCGTCGTCAAGATTGGTTTGATACTGAAGTGATGGTAACTTTGGATTTTTACAAAAAAAGTGATAAGCATTTTTTTATTGAAGTAAATGGAAATCAGAGTATTGAGGAAGTCCATGCAGAAGTAATAAACAAAATCGGAGATTTTGAATTCTAAATTTAAAATGAATAAAAAAAATCGCAGAGTGATTTTTCTCTTAAAAACTAACAACTAAAAGCTATAAACTAAACCATGTTGCCGAATATTTATTCTTTAGAAGAAATAGAAATTTTACGAGAGGGCGGAAAACGTTTGAATTTTATTTTGCATGAAGTGGCTAAGGCGGTTAAAGTAGGGGCTACTCCCGATGAATTGAATTCAATTGCGGAAGATTTAATTAAGGAAGGTGGAGATGTTGCTTCTTTTTATAATTTTAAAGTGCCAGGACAAAGACCTTATCCTTCTTCTCTTTGTGTATCTGTAAATGATGAAGCTGTACATGGAATCGGAAAAGGAAATTTTAGAAAATTAGAAGAAGGGGATATTGTGAATATTGATTTAGGTTTAACACATAAAGGATTGGTGACAGACAAAACTTTAATGCTGGGAGTGGGTAAAATAGCCTCAGAAGATATAAACCTGATTGAGACCACTAAACTAGCCTTAGAGGCTGGAATTAGGGAAATTAAAGCAGGTAAAACTACTGGGGATATCGGAAATGCGATTGGTTTTGTGGTGAAAAAAAGAGGTTTTAATGTGGTTAAGGAGTTAGGTGGTCATGGGGTTGGCCGTGGGGTTCATGAAGAACCCTTTGTACCTAATTTTGGAAAGAAGGGAGAGGGGACTTTTTTAAAAAAAAATATGGTTTTAGCTTTAGAACCAATCGTAACTAAAGGAAATGGAAAGATTTTTACTGCTGACGATGGGCATACTTATATGAGTGCTGATGGCGCCAATGTAGCTCAATGGGAAGATACAGTACTAGTAACCGAGAATGGATATGAGATTTTGACTAGATAATATGATTAAATCATTAATAAGTAATTATGCTTAAAATTTTTAATTTCTAATTCTTAATTTTTAAACAATTTTTAATGAAGAAATTTTTAAAACAATAGACGAAATAAAATTTCGCCTGTCATTGCGAGGTGTGAAGCAATCTAGAAATAGAACTGTTGGATTTGTTGATTGACTTAAATATACCATAAGTATATACTTATGGTATATTTAATATTTAATAACAAAACCATGAAAACACAAGTAAATTTAAAAATAGATCCTAAGGTTAAGATTATGGCACAAAAAAGAGCCAAGGAGATTGGGCTTTCACTTAGTTCTGTTGTGAACGCATCTTTAAAACAGTTTGCTAATACTGGTGAATTAGTGCTGTCTACTAATTATAGGATGACATCTCAACTTGAAAAGATGGTAATTGATGCTCGAGAAGAATATAGAAGAGGTAAGGTCTCTAAATCTTTTAAGACAGCTGGAGAGATGTTTAAAAGTTTGGAAAAATAATTTTTTATGGAATTAAGATATTCAAATAAATTTAAAAAACAGTATAAAAAACTGCCCATTAAAATTCGAAAACAGTTTATTGAAAGAGTTGATTTGTTTTTAATAGATTCTCAAAACTTAATTTTAAAAATTCATAAATTATCTGGTGAATTTCAAGATGCTTGGAGCTTAAATATTACAGGAGATATTAGAGCTGTTTTTTATAAAGAGAACAATTTAATTTTGTTTATAGCTATTGGTTCTCATAGCGAACTGTACTCTTAGTTTTAATTTTAAATATTTTGTGTATAATTGTTTTTAAATCATTAGGTAATTTAAATAAATATGAATCATCCTAAAGAAGAAAAAACATTTTTAATGATTAAACCTGATGGGGTTAAAAAAGGTTTAATTGGAGAAATTATAAATCGTTTGGAACAAAGAGATTTAAAAATAGTAGCTTTAGAAATGTTTCAACCGACTAAAAATGAAATGGATGGACATTATCCCAAGGATGAAGTTTGGATTGAAAGAATGGGTCAAAAGACTTTAAAAATTTACGATAAATATAATTACAATATTAAGGAAGATTTAGGAACAGATAATGCTTTGGAGATAGGGAAGATGGTACGTGGTTGGTTAATTGAATATATGACTTCTGCTCCTTTGGTAAGAATGGTGATTCAAGGAGTACATGCAGTTGATATGGTGAGAAAAATTGCTGGGGCAACCATGCCTTGTGATGCTGATATGGGAACTATTCGTGGAGATTTTTCAAACGACTCTCCTGCCTTATCAAGCAAAGAAAAGAGAGTTGTAATGAATTTAGTCCATGCTTCTGAAACTCAAGAAGAAGCACAACACGAAATTGGACATTGGTTTGGTAAAAGTCCGATTCATGAATATAAAAGGTTTGGGGAATAGTTTTATTTTTTTGTAAAAAGTGTAATATAGATGAAAATTAATTATTAATTAGAAATATAAAATTTAGTATGGAAAAAGCACAAGAAGAAAGAACTTTAATTATTATGAAACCAGATACAATTCAAAGATCATTATTTGGTGAAATTTTGCAAAGATTTGAGAAAAAGGGTTTGAAAATTATTGGAGTTAAAATGGTAAAAATTAGTGATGTTTTAATAGAGGAGCATTATTCACATTTAGTAGATAAACCTTTTTTTGGAACTTTAAAAAATTATATGCAATCATCTCCTGTGGTTTTGATGGCCTTGGCTGGAGTAAATGCTATTTCTGCTACTCGTTTAATTGTGGGTCCAACTAAAGGTTATGAAGCTGACGCAGGAAGCATCCGCGGAGACTATTCTTTAAGTGGACAATCAAACTTAGTTCACGCTTCTGATTCTGTTGAAAATGCAGAAAAAGAAATTAAAAGATTTTTTAATAATGAAGAATTGTTTGATTATCAAAAACCAGATTATCGTTTAATTTATTCTGAAGATCATTTTTAATTAGTTGTCAATATTTACACTGAGGCAAAGGGTGTATAATAGTAATAGAGAAGTTTTTGGAGTAATGACCTAGCTTTCCAAAACTAATCGAGAGCATGTGTTTCCGACTCACCGTGGTGTTTCGTTCACAGCACTCACCTAGAGTATTCTAGGACCAATTTACCCCAAGGACTTCTCAAAGAAAACAATCATCTTCGGATGGTTGTTTTCATTTTGCTCTGATATATAATAGTAAACAAGAAATCTTAATTATAAATTGATTTATTTAACAGAATGAAATACGAAAAAATTTTGAGAAATATTGTTTTAGGAGCTATTTTTTTAATTCCATTGGTGCCAACCGTAGTTTGTTCTAGTTTGTTTTTTCCTTATATTACCGGTAAGGCTTTTATATTCAGAATTCTTGTTGAAATTGCTTTTTTTCTGTGGGTGGTTTTAGCTATCGGTAATAAAAAATATCGAGTGCAGGGTTCGGCAATTTTGTATGGAATTTTAGCTTTAGTCGGAGTGATGTTTTTTGCTGACTTATTAGGGGCTAATCCGCTAAAAAGCTTTTGGTCTAATTTTGAAAGGATGGAGGGTTGGGTGACTCTTTTACATCTTTTAACTTACTTTTTAGTTTTAGCTGGAATTTTAAAAACCCAAAAATTATGGAATTATTTTATTAATACTTCTTTAGTGGTTAGTGTTTGGATGAGTTTTTACGGAATATTTCAAATGTTAGGTTGGGCTGAAGCAGTACAGGGAACTTCTCGTTTGGATGTTAGTTTAGGGAATGCCTCTTATCTTGCTATTTATGCGGTCTTTCATATTTTTCTAGCTTTGTTTATGTGGGTGCGGAGAGAAAAGAAAAACGATTTTGTTGGTTGGTTTTATGGAGGAACTTTCTTTTTAAATATTTTTATTCTTTATCATACCGCTACTCGAGGAGCGATTCTTGGTTTTGTAGGAGCTTTGTTTTTAATTTCTTTATTAGTAACTTTTTTTGAAAAGGAAAATAAAAATATAAGAAAAATTGGAGCTATTTTTTTGGTAGGGACAATAGTTTTGGTGGGAAGTTTTTTTGCGGTTAAAGATACCTTTTTTGTTAGAAATAATCAGGTTCTAAATCGTTTTGCTTCTATTTCTATGGAAGAAGGAACAACCAAGGCTCGTTTTTTGGTTTGGAATATGGCTTGGGAAGGGTTTAAAGAAAAGCCAATTTTAGGTTGGGGGCAAGAGAATTTTAATTATGTTTTCAATACTCATTATGTTCCTGAAATGTATGGTCAGGAGGAATGGTTTGATAGAACTCATAATGTATTTTTAGACTGGTTGATTGCTGGAGGTTTTTTGGGTCTTTTAATTTATTTATCTTTATTCTTTTTTGTTCTTTATTATCTTTGGTTTAGTAAAAGAAAGGTAGATTTTTCATTATTAGAAAAAAGTATTTTTACTGGTTTGTTGGCAGGTTATTTTGTACATAATATTTTTGTATTTGATAATTTAACTAGTTATATTTTGTTTTTTGCTGTTTTGGCTTTTGTTCATAGTAACTTGTCGGAGAAAAATGAATCTAAAATTTCTTTACTTGATAAAATTAGTCAGGAAGATTTAAAAACTGTATTTTTGCCATCAGCAATGATTCTTTTGGCTTTTTCTCTTTATTTTTTTAATTTTAATTTATTAATGGCGAACAGATTTCTTCTTTCGGGAATTTCGCAAAGTGATTCTTTGGAAAATAATTTAAACTATTTTAAAAAAGGCTTGTCATATGATTCTGCCGCTAATCAGGAAATTCGAGAACAATTAGTCCAATTTGTTTTGAGAGTTCAAGGAATTAATGGTTTAAATGAAAAAACGAAAGAAGATTTTTTTGTTTTAGCTAAAGAAGAAATGGAAAAACAGATTACTCGCGATCCGCAGAATGCTAGAACAGAAATGTTCTTAGGATCTTTTTTGGGACAGTTTGGTCAAACTGAAGAGGCTCTTTCTCATATGGAAAGGGCTAAAGAGCTTTCTCCTAATAAACCTTCTTTTGATTTTGAAATAGGGGCAATTTATTTGAATGCAAAAGAAAATCAAAGAGCTGTGGATTTTTTGAAAGGAACTTATGAAAAATATCCACAAAATCCAAAGACTAAAACAATGTATGCTTTAGCATTAATTTATGCAGGGCAAAGTGATTTGGCAGATGAAGTTTTGACTCCGGAGTATAAAGATGGAATTGTAGCTAGCTCCGATTTTCTAAACGCTTATCGTTTAACTGGTGAAAATAACAAAATGATTTTAGTCGCAGAAGCTTTGGCAATTAAAAATCCTCAAGATCCTCAAACCCATATTACTTTAGCGGCAGCTTATTATGAAATTAAGCAAAATGAAAAAGCTATTCAAGAATTGAAAATTGCTATGACGTTGGACCCAAATTTTACTACTCAGGGTGAACAGATTATTCGGGCCATTCAAGCTGGAACCTTAATAAGGTAAATTGAGATTGTTTATGCAAATTAAAGATAATATTTTACTAGCTCCATATACTACTTTTAAAATTGGAGGGGAAGCGAGATATTTTGCTGTGGTTAAAAATTTAGAAGATTTAAAAGAGGGAGTGAATTTTGCTTTGCAAAATTCACTCCCTCTTTTTGTACTTGGTGGTGGCTCTAATCTTTTGATTTCAGATCAAGGTTTCAATGGACTAGTTCTAAAAATGGAAATTAAAGACTTGGAAACTCGGTTTCCAAGTGATGATGAGGCGGAGGTGGTGGTTGGAGCGGGGGTAGTTTTAGATGATTTGATTGAAGAAACAATAAAAAATGGTTTGGTGGGGTTGGAAAATTTATCTTGGATTCCGGGGACTGTGGGAGCTAGTGTTGTACAAAATTGCGGGGCCTATGGAGTAGAAGTAGGAGATTTAGTAAAATGGGTTGAGATTTTTGATATAGATACAAGAGAAACTTGCCTGCCGGCAGGTAGGTTAAAAAAACTTTCAAACGCAGATTGTGATTTTTCTTATAGAAATTCTATTTTTAAAAAAAAATCAAATTGGATTGTTGTTCGAGTTGTTTATAAATTAAAAAAAGAAGAGTTTAAAAATGAAGCTCAGAATAAGAGAGAAGAAACTATTCAAAAACGTAAAGAAAATTCTCCTTTAAAAGACGGTTTTGGTTCGGCTGGGTGTTTTTTTAAAAATCCAATTATTCCTAAAAATGAAGCTGAAAATCTTAAAAAACAATTTCCTGAAATTCCGATTTTTGAGGAAGGTGATTTGAGAAAAATATCTTTAGGATGGTTGTTAGATAATTTAAACTGGAAAGGTTTTTCAGAAGGAGACGTTGGTGTTTATGATAAACATGCATTAATGCTTGTTAATAAGGGGGAGGGAACTTGTGAAGAGATTAAAAATTTAGCTGAAAAAATTAAAAAAGATGTGAAAGAAAAAACTAATTTAGACATAGAATCAGAAGTAGTTTTTTTGTAATTTTAAAAAAATAAGTTATACTGATTAAGGTCATTCGTGTTCTATGTTAAATAACAAAAGGAGGATTTTCTTTGGACAAATCAAAGCAGATTTTGAGAAAAGTTATTTGGGATTTCTTAGTTTCTGAGCATAATTTTAAAGTGACAACTTTCAATGGTTGTGAGTACAAATTTTTAGCCAAGGAAACTGGTCTTTCGGATTCTCTTATTGCAGGAAAGGATACAGAATCTTATTCTATCAGAATTCCATTTTCTGAGGTGATGGAAATTTCCCCCTATTAAATATAAGGAGGAATAATATGAGCTATTGGGATTTAGGTAGTGAAGAAAGAAAGTTCATAAAAGAAAAAGAAAGAGAAGGAGAAATTTGTTCTTTTTGTATCTGGATTTTGCTTCTCATTCTTTATTTTGGAGTATTGATTTGGAAAAATTATCCTCATTTTTAACTTTTTGGCCCACGCTGGTTTTTTACAGCGTGGGTAGTTTTATTTAAAAACTCTTTGTTTTGTGGTAAAATACCTTTTATGTTAGGAAAATTAAGGAATATTTTTAGCGACGCTAATTCTATAGAAATACGAAAATTAGAGCCTGTGGTTAAGCAAATTAATGCTTTTGAAGAAAAAATATCAGCTCTTTCCGATGAAGAATTAAAGGCTAAAACTTTAGAATTTAAAAAACGTTTAGAAGAAAAAAAAGAAACTTTGGATGATTTGCTTCCAGAGGCTTTTGCTGTGGTGCGAGAAGCTTCTAAAAGAACTTTGGGTCAAAGACATTATGACACTCAATTAATGGGAGGGGTGGTTTTGCATCGTGGCGGAATTCCAGAAATGCGCACAGGAGAAGGAAAAACTTTGGTGGCAACTTTACCTGTTTATTTAAACGCTTTATCTGGAAAGGGTGCTCATGTGATCACTGTAAACGATTACCTTTCTCGTCGTGATGCCGTATGGATGGGGCAGATTTATGCTTTTCTTGGATTGTCTGTGGCAGTAATTAATCATGATAGTTCTTTTTTGTATGACTCAACTCATATTAAAAGTGAAGAGGGAAAAGAAGATGACAAAGAAAGAGATGAAGAAGGCTCTTATAAAATTGTGTATGAATTTTTGAAACCTTGTACTCGTCAAGAAGCTTATCGAGCTGACATTACCTATGGAACCAATAGTGAATTTGGCTTTGATTATTTACGCGATAATATCGAACACAGCCCGCTTAATTTAAGACAACGAGATTTTAATTTTGTGATTGTAGATGAAATTGATTCAATTTTAATTGATGAAGCTCGAACTCCTTTGATTATTTCTATTCCTGATGAAAAATCTGGTCAGCTTTATGCTCAATTTGCAAATATTGCTAAAACCCTCAAACAGAATGAAGATTATGAAATTGATGAAAAGAAAAAAGCGGTGGTAGTCAAAGAAAGTGGAATGGAAAAAACAGAAAAAGCTTTGGGGGTAGATAATATCTATACCGAAAGCGGAATTAAATATGTGCATCATTTGGAAAATGCTATTCGTGCCAAAGCCCTTTTTACTTTGAATAAAAGTTATGTTATTAAGGACGGAGAAATTATTATTGTAGACGAATTTACAGGGAGAATGCAACCCGGCCGTCGTTGGTCAGAAGGCTTACATCAAGCCATTGAAGCTAAAGAAGGTCTGAAGGTTCAAAATGAATCAAGAACCTTAGCTTCTATTACTTACCAAAATTATTTTAGAATGTATTCTCGTTTAAGTGGAATGACAGGAACCGCCGCGACTTCAGAAGAAGAATTTAGAAAAGTTTATGGTTTAAATGTAGTGGTTTTGCCAACCAACAAAGAAATTAAAAGAGAAGACGATAATGATTTAATTTTTCAAACAGAAAAAGGAAAACTTCAAGCCATCGCCAGAAAAGTTAAAGAATTAAATCAGAAAGGACAACCAGTTTTGATTGGAACAGTTTCCATTGAAAATAATGAAATGCTTTCAGCCTATTTGGATAAGGAAGGAGTTAAACATCAAATTTTGAATGCTAAGAATCATGAACGAGAGGGAGAAATTATTGCCGAAGCGGGAGAAAAGGGAAGAGTGACCGTGGCCACCAACATGGCAGGTCGTGGAGTAGATATTAAATTGGGAGGTTTGCCTTTTGATCAAAAGAAATATGAAGAAGTCATCGCTTTGGGTGGTTTGTTTGTGTTAGGAACTGAAAGACATGAAGCTCGTCGTATTGATAACCAGTTACGAGGACGAGCGGGACGACAAGGAGATCCGGGGAAAACACAATTCTTTGTTTCTTTGGAGGATTCTTTGATGCGAGTTTTCGCTTCTGATACTGTTAAAAATATGATGGGGAAATTAGGAATTCCTGAAGATGAAGCGATTCAAAATAAAATGGTTAGTCGTGCTTTGGAATCAGCCCAAACTAAAATTGAAGGTTTCCATTTTGATTCTCGTAAACATGTTTTGCAATATGATGATGTTTTGAATCATCAAAGAAAAATTGTCTATGCTCGCCGTCGGGCTTTGTTATTGGGTGACGAAAAAGTGGTGGATGAAAGATTTGGAGAAATTTTAAAGGGAGCCGAAGAAAATGTTCGAGCAATTATTTTAGAAAAAAGACGTTTAATTGGTGGTAAAGATTTTCTAGATATTGTGCGAAAAACTATCTTACAGATTATTGATATGTATTGGATAGATCATTTGGAAATGATGGATTATTTGCGTTCCAGTGTCAATTTACGAGCCTATGGGCAGAGAGATCCTTTGGTGGAATACAAGAGGGAAGGATTACAATTATTTCAACAAATGCAAACTTCTATCAACGAACATATTTTGAAATTAATTCCTAATTTGGATACAGAATCTTTTTTGAAAAATCGTGAAATGAAGGAAGCTAACGATATCAAAAAAGCTACTGAAAAAATAAACCTCTCCACCTCAAATCAAACACTTAGCAACCCCGTTGCTAAGTCTGATGATAAGGTGGGTAGAAATGATTCTTGTCCATGTGGGAGCGGAAAGAAATTTAAAAAGTGTTGCGGGAAGTAAATAATAATTCGTCATTGCGAGCGAGGTTTTAATTTTTTTGATCCGCCAGCTGGCGGAAAAAAATTAAAACCTCGCGTGGCAATCCAGTAATTAAATAAAATTGAGTTATGAAAAACGATACAAAATTTATTGGAATAGTCGGTCCTTCGGGATCAGGAAAAACCACCTTAGTTAAACGGCTAACTAATCTTTTTGAAGATGTCGAACATATTCGATTGGATAATTATTTTAAAAACCCAGAAACATTTCCAAAGAAAAAAGGATTTTTAAATTGGGAAAGACCAGAAAATTTAAAATTCGATGAACTTTTAACACATCTCAAATCTCTTAAAGAAGGTAAAGAAGTTCATACTAAAACATTTCCTAAAAAGAAAGGGGGAGAAAGTAGGGATATTGTTTTGAGACCAAAACCAATTGTTATTATTGAGGGGTTTATGCTTTTTAAAAATAAAGAAGTTAGAGAAATGCTAGATACAAAAATTTATTTAGATATTTCTGCAGATTTAATGTTAGAACGTAGGGGGATTAGGTTTGGAAAAGATCATGTAAGTGATTACGATACAGAAGTAGCTATTCCAGAATTTTTAGATTATGGAGTTATACAAAAAGAAGATGCTGATTTTATTGTTGATGCTTCAAAATCACAGGAAGAAATTTTGAAAGAGGTTGTTAAGATAATTAAATAAAATGTATCAAAGACCTTACACAGTTGAAGAAATAAAAAAGAATTATCCTGATAAGGCAGAATTTTTATTAAGCGACCCTGTGCATTTATGGCGGGCAGAAACAGGCATTGAATTAATTCATAAAGAGCCAGTACGAGAAGAACAAGAAAGAATTTGGAAAAACTGGAATGAAATGATTGATGAAATGAAACAAGAAAGTGATAAAAAAAGTTTAGAAATTTTTGGAATTGATAATTTTTCTCATAATCAAAAGATTATGCAAGAATGGGATAAATAATAAAATGAAAATAAATAAAGTTTTAAATACAATAATAGAAGAAGTAAAATCAAAAAATTTCAATATTTTAATTGGGATCAGTTTGGGTAATAAATTTTTTTCTGAAGAAAATATAAAAGAATATATACTTTGGGCGTTAGAAAATACAAAAGAAAAAGTATTAATTTTAATTCCAGATAAAATCCATGCTATTAATTATGAGGTTAAAAATAAATGGCCTAAGGAGAAAGCGATGAAAAAAGCTATTAGGGAAGGAGAAAAAGTTATTGAAAAAATAAAAAATATTTTAGATGAAATTTCTCCCAATAAAGAAAAAATAGAAATAATAAAATGGGAAGATATAGAAACCAATAATCATTTAGAAAAAGTAAAAGTTTTAAAAGATGAATTTCTTAAAAATAGTCAATTTAAAGAAAAGATACTTAGTACTGTTAAAGAGAATGTTCAGTCAGATAAATTATCAGATGACGATTATGAAAAACTCTGTCTATATCCTCTAGAAGAACTTCCATTTTTAATATCGGGTGTTAAATATAAAGGAATTCATTATGACTTACTCCCTTACCCAGGCATTTCAAAAATAGATGATTTAATCATTGATTTACAAGAAGGAAAAAATTTTCCTGAGATAACACAAAAATTAAATATTAAAAGTAAGTTGAGAGCAGTAATAGATTTATGTTAATTAAAAAAACAGAAATAAAAATAAGTGATATCCACGGTTTAGGGTTATTCGCGAAAGAAGATATTAAGAAAGGAGAAGTTGTAATAGAAAAGACAACAGAAGGTTTAGATCTTAGTTTGACTGAAGGAGAATTTTCCAAGTTAAAAAAACACGAGCAAGATTATATCAAGCACTACGGGTTCAAATTTAAACTTACTGGAACTTATTATCTAACCTTTGATAACACGAGATTTATAAATCATTCTGGCGATGGAAACATTACCTTAAATGAAAAAGATATTACAGTTGTAGCTAAAAGAGATATAAAAAATGGTGAAGAAATTACTCAAAATTATAATGAATTTGATTTACTTAGTTTAGAAGAAAAACAAAATGAAAAAGATTAAAGATTTAGATAATGGAAAAGTTTTATATAAAAGTCATAGAGCTGAGCCGTATTTTGGTTTTATAAAAGATGGTGTAAAGACTGTTGAGGGGAGACTTCAGAAAGGTTTATATAAAGAATTGAAAATTGGTGATGAAATTCAGGTTTGTAACAATGAAGAAACTGAGAGTGTTCGGGTTGAAATTTTAGATTTGAGAAAATACTCTTCTTTTCAAGAAATGTTAGAAAAAGAAAGTTTCAAAAAAATTCTTCCTGATATAATCTCGGTTGAGGAAGGGGTGGGGATTTACAGAAAATTTTATACAGAAGAGCAAGAAAAAGAATTCGGTGTGGTAGCAATTGAAGTTAAATTATTATAATTTAATTATGGAATACAAAGTAAGAGAGGCTACAATTGCAGATTTAAGAAGAATTAGTTATATAACAAAATTAGCTTGGAAAATCCCATATAATAAATTAGGTTTCGTAAATAATTTTCACGAACACGAAAATTTAGAATCTTTGTTTTTAGAAAAGAAGATAAAAATTTTAGTTGCTATTTCTGATTATAAAATTGTAGGGTCTTTGCGTTATGAATTATTAAAAAAGAATAAAATATATTTTTCAAAGTTAGTTGTTCTGAAGAGCTTTAGAAACAAAGGAGTTGCCACAGCTTTAATTAATGAATTAGAGAATATAGCTAGAAAGCAAAAAATTAAAATAATTTCTCTTGATATTATGGAAGAAAAGCTCTTACTTCCTTTTTATAAAAAATTCGGCTTTGAAATTATAAAGAAAATTAAATATGAAAGACATCACGAAATTTATATGGAGAAAATATTGAATAAAAAATAAATGGCTGTGGATATAGCTGTTTATTATTCTTTCTCGCAATGACGGTTGTTAAAGACAACCTTTACGGTCCGCCCTGCCTGCCCCTGCACGCTGGCAGGCGGGGGCAGGCAGGTTGCCACAGAATTTTTTAAGACAAAAAATTCTTTACAATGACGGTCCGGCTTGGGCGGATCGTTACGAAAAAAGCAAAGCTTTTCGTCTTTGCGAGGAACGAAACGCAGTGGAGTGACGTGGCAATCCAGTTTTAAAACATTAAAAATTAGAATTTATTTAAAAATTATAAAATTACAAAATTAAAAATTTCAACCAAGTAAAATAATTAAAAAACAGCCCGTAGGCTGTTTTTTAATTATTTAACTTGATTGACGATCCTTTCAAAAGTTTCAGGATTATTTTTAGCAATATCAGCTAAAGATTTTCTGTCTAGAGCAATATTTTTCTTTTTCAACATATCTATAAATTTACTGTAAGATAATCCTATCTCTTTCAAAGAAGCACTAATTCTTGTTTGCCATAGTCTTCGAAAATCTCCTTTCTTATCACGACGGTGATCAAAAGCGTGCATCGCAGCTCGGATATTTCCGATTTTAGCCTTAGTCTCTTTAGTAGAAAGTCCATAACGACGACCCTTGGCTTCTTTCAAGACATTTTTTCTTCTCTTTAATGAAGTTGTTCCTCTTTTAACTCTAGTCATGATAAATATGTATTATGTATTAAGTATTATGTATTATGCATATAAAATTTACTTTGTAAATTTTATTTTGTTTTTGGTAAGAAACGACGAGTTGTTCGTGTATTAAAATTTAAAACAGTAGTTCTTTTCTTCTTCATAGAAGCATTTCCACTTTCTTTTGCATTAAAATGGCATTGTCCAGGTTTTCTGGCGATTATCTTTCCGTTTTTGGTGACTTTAAGTCTTTTTGAATATGATTTGTTTGTTTTCATAATATTATTTTGCTTTTTCTAGGATTACTGTCAATCCCTTAGGACTTTTTTTAGGTCCGTCAGCTATTTTATAGGAAACTGACACTAAACGCAAAACCCTTTCTAGTCTTTCTTTAAGAAAGATTATATTCATATATTTTGTTCTTCCTACCAAGAACAAATCTAATTTTACGCGATTACCTCCTTGAAGCCATTTGGACATTTGATTGGCTTTCAAATTTAAATCATGCTCTCCTGTACCAATTTTGATTTGAACAACTTTTGTTTCTGTTTTAACTGTTTTTACCTTAGCCGCATTAATCTTCTTTTTTTCAAGATATTGATATTTACCATAATCCATTATCTTCGCGATAGGAGGATTAGAGTGGGCGGATATTTCAATCAAGTCTAAGCCCATAGCCTCGGCTTTTTTGATAGCTTCAAATGTGCTTAAAACACCAATATTTTGGCCTTCAGAATCTAAGACTCTGACCTCAGAAGCTCTTATTTGATTGTTAATTCTTACAAAATTACTCAAATTAAAATTAAACTGATTTAATAATTGTTATTTATAACACTATTTCCTTTCAAAATCAATGCTTTTTGATATAATTCTCTTGTTATGGAGAACCTAAAAATTCAGAAATTTATAGTCAGTCCTTATTCTGCTAATGTTTATATTGTTTGGAATAAAAAAACCAAAGAAGCTTTTATTGTTGATTGTCCTGCTCCAATCGAAAAGATTTCTAATTTTATAAAGCAACATGTTTTAAAAATTAAGTTTGTTTTGATTACTCACGGACATTTTGATCATATCGATGGTTTAAATAATTTTATGGAAGAATTTAAAGTTCCTTTTTATATTTCAGAAAAAGATTCTGAGTTTTTAATTAACCCAATGTATAATGGTTCTTTAATGGTAGGGGATTCTGTGGTTATTTTAAAAAAACCAGAATTTTTGGTTGAAGGTCAGAAAATTCCTTTCTCTAATTTAGAAATAGAAGTCATTGAAACTGGTGGACATACCCAAGGCGGACTTTCCTTTAAGTTGGGTAATTGGCTTTTTTCTGGCGACACACTTTTTTATCACACTGTTGGTAGGACAGATCTGCCTTTTGCGGACACTGAACAGTTGCAAAATTCTATTAAAAATAAATTGTTTATATTAGATAAAAAAATAGTAGTTTATCCTGGGCACGGTCTTGAAACCAGCATTGGAGAAGAAATAGAAAATAATCCCTATGTCGGAAAATCGGAATAATCCTTTTTTATTAAAATTGTGATAATATGATAATTATTAGAAAATAATTAACTAGTCGAAAGTTAAAAGTTGAAAGTCGAAAGAAATAAATTTGCAAAGCAAATTTATATGACTTTGGACATTACGGACTTTATAGACTTTTGACTCAATTTTATGGAATATTTAAATTTTTTATGGGCGCATCCAAGTACCTTAATTCCAACTATTATTATTTTAGCGGTTTTGGTTTTGCGCCAGGTTAACCAATATGAAAAAGGGGTGATGTTTACTTTGGGTAAGTTTACCGGAATTAAAGAAGCTGGCTGGAGATTAGTAATCCCAGTTTTTCAATCAATGCGAAAAATCGATATTCGAACCAAAGCGGTAGATGTGCCTGATCAAGAAGTGATTACTCGAGATAATATTCCGGTAAAAATCAACGCTGTAGTTTATTATAAAATTGTAGATGCTGCTAAAACTGTTTTGGCGGTGGAGGATTATTATTATGCGACTTCTCAGGTGGCTCAAACCACTATGCGAAATTTTGTGGGTGAAAGAACCCTAGATGATCTTTTGCAAAAAAGAGCTGAGATTGCCGAACAGATTAAAGAAAGAGTAGATGTTTTAACTGATCCTTGGGGAATCGATGTTGAATCTGTGGAATTAAAAGATGTGATTATCCCTGAAGATTTAAAGCGAACAATTTCTAAAGAAGCGGAAGCTGAAAGAGAGAAACGAGCGGTAATCATTAATGCGGAAGGAGATATGATCGCGGCCGATAATTTAGCTGCTGCTGCGAGAAAACTAAACGAAGTTCCGGGAGCTTTACATTTAAGAACTTTACAAACAATTAACGATTTAAGTTCAGATCAATCAAATACAACCGTTTGGATGTTACCTATGGAAGTTTTGAAAGCTTTGGAAGGGTTTAAAAAAGAAAAATAAATTATGGATAAAATACAAAAAATATTTCAAAGTACTACCTTGAGAGTTGTTTTGGTTGGAATTTTAGCTCTCTTGTTATTAATTCCAGTTGGTATGATTAAATCAGTTATTTTTGATAGAGAAAATAATCGCGATTTAGCTATTCAGGATATTACTTCAAAATGGGGAGGTGAACAGACTATTGCTGGACCAGTTTTAACCGTTCCTTATGACTTATATAGAACTGTAGACGGAAGACAAATTAAAGAAATGGCCTATGTTCATTTTTTGCCAGAACATTTAAATATTGAGACTGAAATTTCTCCAGAATTAAGAACACGAGGTATTTATGATGCTGTAGTTTATTCTTCAAATATTTCTTTTTCTGGGGATTTTGTAAAACCAGATTTTGTGTCTTTAGGAATAAATTTTCAATATGTTCATTGGAATGAAGCTTTCGTGTCGGTAGGAATTCCAGATATTCGAGGTTTGGAAGATCGAACAACTTTTAACCTAAACGGAAAAGAAATTGATTTTATTTCAGGAATTAAAACAGACGATGTTATTCGTGATATCAATGTTTACAAGAGCGATGGATTTGATTTTTATCCGACTATGGAAAAAGCCATGACTACTTTTGCTGATGGAGGAAACGCTTCAGGTTTAAGCGTTAATATTCCAGCGAGTGCGCTTTACACAACTAACACTTTTTCTTTTGATTTGAAATTAAAAGGAAGCGAAAGAATTGCTTTTGTTCCTTTAGGAAAAACTACAGATGTGAGTGTTAACTCTGATTGGGTCTCTCCAAGTTTTGACGGTTCTTTTTTACCAGATAATCGTGAAATTAGTGATACTGGATTTAGTGGGAGTTGGCATGTTTTAGATTTAAACAGAAATTATCCTCAATCTTGGACAGGGAATACCTATGAAATTTATAATTCCTCTTTTGGAGTTAGTTTGATAGAGCCTGTCGATAGTTATCAAAAATCAGAAAGATCTGCTAAATATGCTTTACTTATTATTACCTTAACATTTTTGGTTTTTTTGTCGTTTGAAATATTTAACAGAACAAAAATTCATCCAATTCAATATATATTAGTAGGACTTGCTTTGGTACTTTTTTATGCCTTATTGGTTTCTGTTTCGGAAGTTTTTGGATTTAATTTTGCTTATATTTTGGCAGGAATAGCCACTATTGCTTTGATTCTTTTATATTCATTAACAGTTTTAAAAGAAAAAAGATTTGTATTTATTGAGGGAGGAGTTTTGGTTTTTTTGTATCTTTTTATTTTTATTTTGTTGCAACTAGAAGATTACGCTCTGTTAATCGGTTCTATTGGGTTGTTTATAATTCTGGCAAGTTTAATGTACTTATCAAGAAAAATTGATTGGTATTCTTTGGATAATAGAGATAGAGACGTTATTTAGGTTTTAGGAATTGGTTTAGCGAAACATCGTCCGTCATTGCGAGGAAGGAGGTTTTTTAAATTTTTGAAAAAATTTAAAAAACCTCCTAGCGAAGTAATCTAGAAATTTAAAAATAATTATTAAAAATTAGTTAAAGTTATTATGAACAAAGAAAAAGGATTTGGTTTAGTTGGGGTTTTAATAGCAATAGGAATAATTGCTGTTTTGGGTGGGAGTTATTATTATTCTCAGCAAGATGAAAGCCAAACTCTAGAAGAAAATGATGATTCTGAGATTATTCTAAATGAGTCAGAAAATACTGGTACTTCTGAACAAGTTCCAGACACTTTTAATAATGTTTTAGATATAATGAATTTTTTCAAGAATAATTCTTATAAAAATTCTTCTATAGAAAAAAGTAATTTAAGTTGGCATTTTAATAAAAATGATGGTGATGAATTTTCTGAGGTGGTTGAACTTAAAGGTTTGACGATGGTTTTTTCCACAAAAAAAAGAAGTATGTCCCCAGAAGGGTTTATTTCTAGCTTAAGTAATTCAGGAGATAGAACGCTTGGCAATTCTACTGGTATAAGGAAAGATAATCTTGTTTGTATTATTATGGGTGGTTTAGGTGATGAGCACCGTGTTACTTGTGGGGACATAACAAATACCAACAACTAATTAAAGAAAAAGTTATTAAAAATTAATTAAAAAAATAATGAACAAAGGATTTGGTTTAGTTGGGGTTTTAATAGCAATAGGAATAATTGCTGTTTTGGGTGGGAGTTATTATTATTCTCAGCAAGATGAAAGTCAAACTCTAGAAGAAAGTGATGATTTTGAGATTATTCTAAATGAGTCAGAAAATATTTTAGAAGAACAATATATTATTGGGAACGATTTAGATGAGGCTTTTGTAGTTGTTAAAGATTTTGCTAATCAAAATTATTTAGATAAATCTTTAATTAAAGAGACTAATTTCCCTTGGGGTATTGGCGAAGGGGGGAAAGAGTCTAATAGTGTTTCAATATTAGGATGGGGAATTGATTTTTCAAAAATTGATACTCGTACTTATTTTGAAAACAAAGGATTTTCGATTGATTGGAATAATTCAGGAGACGCAACTTTAAAAGGATCTTTAGGGTATAAAAAAAATGATGTTGTTTGTAAGGTAATTTCTACATTTGAAAAACCTAGTGTTTTAAATTGTGGAATTTTCAATGACGATAATATTTAAAATTATTAAAAATAAATCAAAATGTCTATTTCAAAAATAGTTTTTAAAAAAATATTTTTAGGAATTTTTTTAGGAATTACAGTTTTTGTTTGGTATGGAGTTTTAGCTGAAGAACGCAATGGTTTATTAACCATTGCGTTTTTGGATGTAGGGCAGGGCGATGCAATTTTTATTGAAAGTCCCAGCGGAAAACAAATTCTTTTAGATGGGGGACCAAATGGAAAAGTTTTAAGAGAGCTTTCTCAGCTGATGCCGTTTTATGATAGAACTATAAATATTTTAATTGCTTCTCATCCTGATGCGGATCATATTGGTGGTTTTCCTGAGGTTTTTAAAAATTATGAAATTGGAGAATATTTTAATTCTGGGGTGCTCTGCGACACCGCTCTTTGTGAAGTTTTAGATGAAAATATTAGAGATGAAGAAATCGAAAAAAAGATTTTAACTCGAGGGCAAGTAATTGATTTGGGTGATGGAGCTTATTTAGAAATTTTATTTCCTGATAGAGACGCAACAAATTTTGAAACCAATTTAGCTTCTTTGGTAATTAAATTAGTGTATGGAAAAAATTCTTTTTTATTAATGGGCGACTCACCAAAATCTATTGAAGATTATTTAAGCAGATTGGATGGAAATCCGCCAGCTGGCGGACTTGATGTTGACGTTTTAAAATTAGGCCATCACGGTTCTAAAACTTCTAGTGGAGAATATTTTTTGGGTTTAACTAGTCCTGAATTAGCGATAATTTCAGTGGGGGCTGATAATCGTTATGGGCATCCTAGTCAGGAAGTTTTAGATTCATTAAACAATTTAGAAATTAAAACTCTCCGCACCGATGAGCAGGGAACTCTTATAATCCAAAGCGACGGAAAAAATTTAATTTATTAATAAATTAAAGATAAAATATTATAATTAATGTGTACACTAAACCAACGACCGTTCATTTAGTGTACACAATTAAATAGTTAAAAAATTTGATTTAATCTAAAAATATGGAAAAAATTCCAGTTCAAAAAATTATTTTAACCACGATTGCTGTTACTGGAGTTTTAAGTTTGGCTTTGTTGGCACCGAATGCTCTTGTTGTGATTAAGCAGTTTACAGGGAAACAAAATTATAGAAGAAAGGGTTATTTAAATAACGCTATTGGAAAATTATCAAAAAGTGGCTATATAAAATTTGAAATTAAAAATGGTAAAAAGTTTGTGAGGTTGACAGAAAAAGGGGAAAGGGAATTAGTTAAGTATAAATTAGGAGATTTAAGAATTAAAAGACCAAAAAGATGGGACAGAAAATGGAGAGTTGTTATTTTTGATATTAAAGAAAAAAGAAAAGATACTCGAAATTTACTAAGGTTAACTTTAAACAATTTTGGTTTTATTAAATTACAAAATAGTGTATGGGTTTTTCCTTATGACTGTGAGGAACTCATTGTGATGTTAAAATCAGATCTTTTTGTTGGTAAGGATGTTTTATATATGACAGTGGAAAAGATAGAAAATGATAAATGGTTAAAAGAGTTTTTTGGATTAGATAAGTCAAAAAAAGAGTTTTAAACAAATATTTTTGTATATCCCTTTTTTAAACGGTCGTTCAAAAAGGGGAGTGTTTATTCTTTTAAATTTTTTAAGATTAAATTTATTTAAAAAAAGTATATAATATGAATTAATTATGTTTGATATTTTGGAGAATCACTTAGGAATAAAGTCTTTAATTTTTCGACAATTTATTGTTTATGGTTTGGTTGCTATAATTCCTACGATTGTCGATTTTAGTTTGGTTTATTCTTTGACTGAATTTCTTAATTTATATTATGTCTATTCTGTAGTAACTGCTTTTATTATTGCTTCAGGAGTTTCGTATTTTGTTCAAAAAAAGATTACTTTCAAAAATAAAAGTCACGCCTACACTCCACAATATTCTGTTTTTATTTTTGTGTCCCTAGTATCTTTGTTTTTGAATGTTGTTTTAATTTCTATCATGGTAGAATATTTAGCTCTTTGGTATCTCTTAGCTAAAGCCATATCTCAAATAATAGTTTCTCTTTGGAGTTTTGGAGCAAATCGTTTTATTACTTTTGAAAAATTTCAATAAATATATTTAAAAGCATTTTGAGGAATTTCATGCTTTTTAATTAGGTTTTTGTTTATTTCGTTATCTTTTACAAAAATAATAATAAAGTCATCTGCAAAAACAGGAATCCATTCTTTGTCTTGAACTCTTGAAATCATAAATTGTTGGCCCCAAGAGGTGGCATCATGAAGATAAAAAAATATGGTGTTGAAATTATATTCCTTGCTTTTTTCTTTCCAAATTTTTTCATTTTCTTGCATCGGAATATATATATTTTGAAAAAATTCTGGGGGATAAGTTTCTGGGCGGTTATCTACAAAAACTTTTTCTTGTGGGTATAGATGATAAATTAAATATCCACCAATATCATAATTATTAAAAATTGGACCTTTTAAATTATTTTTTTTAAAAAAATCAATTGCATTACTTTCATATTTAATTACTCCCAAACCAAAAAGGTTACTATTGGCGGGTAAGTAGTTTCCGTATTCTATACAAATTACAATGACAATTATTAATGCTGTTATTAGAGAATAGATTTTTTTATCTATATTAGATAAATCTATTTTAGGCCAAAGAATTTTAAAATTCCAAGCTAAAATTGGAAGAGATATGAATGCAAAAAGAGAAATATTGCGTATGGACAAACAAGCCATAAAACCAAATCCAATTATTAGAAAAAAATTAACCCACTGAAATTCTGAGCGTTTTTTAATAATCATCCAGACAAAGCTAGAAATAATTAAAAATAAAATAATTTTAAAGAATAAAAAGTTTGGATTATTAATATTTAAATTTTCTAGAAACCAAACTGATTGCTCTTCTAGAATTTTATAACCATAATTGTTGTAGATCATGAAGGGGTGAACTGCCCCTTTCCAACCAAAGGGATTTATTAAGGTTGCTATTATTGTTCCCCCAAAAGTATAGAATAATGGTTTTAAAATTTCTTTTTTGTTTTTGAAATAAAAAATTAGTTTTTCTAGAATGAAGGCCCCTATAATTGCTGGTCCTAAGAAAAAATAAATATGAAGATTTACCCAAAGAATTTCAATAAATGGTAATAATAAAAGTTTTTTTGGTGAGAGCCTATTGTCTCGATAGGACCAAAGAATATAAACAAAAATAGATGAAAATAGTCCGCTGAAAAGTTCTGGGCGAATTTCTCTTCTGTATGCCATTAGTGGAATTAATAATAAGGAAAAAAGAGTGGTTATTATTAATCCTGCTTTTTTTTCTGTTATTTTAAATAAGATAAAAAAAGTAGATAGTATTAGGGTAATCGAAAAAAGATGAAGGAATAAAAAGCCCCCTATTTTGTAAATAAGGTAAAAAATTACTCCAGTACCCCAATGGTGGTTAAGAAAGGGGTATTGAGCAAAGGTATAAGAATAAAAATTTGTATTTAAAATTTCTTTAAAATTTCCATTAAATATATTTTCTCCATTTTTTAGAAACCTCCCTAAATCAGCTGTTGCCAATCCGATTTTTTGAAAAAGGAAAAAACATAGCCAAATTAATAGGGTTGTAATAGTAATGATTCTTAATTTTTTAAAAAGATTTGTTTGCATAGGCCCAATTATTTAAAAAAATTTCAAAATATCCAGCACGGATGTTTTTTATAGAAAAACCACTTTTCTGAAGAAGTAAAATTATTTTCTTTTGACCATATTTTGTTTTATGGTCATCAATTTCTTTTTTACTCACAAGTTTAATTTTTGACATAAATTTAAGTAAGAAATCTGACCAAGGGCAAGGGGTAGATAAAATAAATCTGCAATTTGGTTTTAGGATGCGGTGTATTTCTTTTAGAATATCAAGGACTTTTGATGGATCTATATGTTCGATAACAGCTAACATAGTAATTACGTCAAAAAAATTATTACTAAAGGGAAGTTTTTCATTTTCTTCTATATCCATACGATTTAAAAAAATATTTTGACCATAGTTTAGTTTTTTAATAGCCGAGTCTATTCCATATTTTATACGAAAAGGAGTTTTTAATAAAAAAAGTGGGTTAACTCCACACCCTATATCTAAAATACTGCCCAATCTTGATTCTGGAAGAATGAGTTTGTTGGCCATTTTTATTCTCTCTTTTGAGAGAGGTCTTTCTAATAATCCATAACCTCTTGTCGGTTTTAATTTTTTCATGACTTCTATCATATCAGAAAAAAAGATGACGAGCATTTTTTAAAATGAAGTTTTTGGAGTAGAATATAGAAAATATTTAATTTAAAAAAATGCAAAATAATATGCAAAAATTATCTATCATAATTCCTGTTTATAATGAAAAAGATACTCTTTTGAAAATTTTGACTTTGGTTGAACAATCTAAGATATCAATTGAGAAAGAAGTTGTTTTAGTTGATGACGCTTCTACTGATGGAACTGTTGAAATTTTAAAAAGTTTAGATCAAACAAAATATAAAATTATTTTTTCTGAAAAAAATGAGGGGAAGGGAGCTTCTGTTAAAAAGGGCTTTCAAAATGCTTCTGGAGATTTAATAATTATTCAAGACGCAGATTTAGAATATGACCCTAACGAATATGAAAGATTATTAAAACCAATTTTAGATGGTAAAGCTGATGTGGTTTTTAGTTCTCGTTTTTTAGGTAATTCTACTCATCGAGTTTTGTATTTTTGGCATTATTTAGGAAATAAGTTTTTAACAGTTTTGTCGGATATTTTTACCGGTTTGAATTTATCAGATATGGAATCTTGTTATAAGGTTTTTAAAAGAGAAGTTTTGGATTCTTTTGTTAATGAATTAGAGTCAAAAAGATTTGGAATTGAACCAGAATTAGTAGCTCGTTGCTCTCGAGGGAGGTGGAGGATTTATGAAGTAGGGGTATCTTATTATGGGAGAACTTATGCAGAAGGTAAAAAAATTGGTTGGAAAGATGGTTTTTCGGCTATTTTGACTATCCTTAAATTTGGAATATTTAGAAAATAGATTTATGAATTAACTCGGAATTAATATTTTTCAGTTTTTGATATTTTAAAAAAAAGAGCGTCAGCCTTCGGCTGACGCTCTTTTTTATTTTTATATAATATTAGCTTTCTTTAATGTCTTGTAGGCTCCGTTTTTGTTGATAGTTTTAATTGCTTTTGTTGATAAATCCATAATAACGGTTTGATCGGTTTCAGGAATATAGATTTTTTTCCTTTGTAAATTAGGTTTTCTTCGAATATTTCCTCCAGGATTAAATTTCTCAGCACGCACACGGTTGCTGTATCTTCCTGCCATCTTTGTTCCTTTATTTGTGATTGGACAAATTTTTCCCATATTTTTTTCTTTAAATATTACTCGTTTATGTTATCATAAAAGGTGTATTTTGCAAGTATGGATATAAGTTTTTTATTTACAATTTTAATATTGCTGATGTCGGTGGTAATTCATGAAGTTTCTCATGGATATGCTGCTTATTTATTGGGTGACCCTACAGCTAAAAATGAAGGGCGTTTAACCCTTAACCCTTTGGCACATTTAGATTTTTTGGGATCTTTTGTGGTTCCTGTTCTTGCTTATTTATCGGTGGGTTTTATGTTGGGTTGGGCAAAACCAGTTCCTTATAATCCTTATAATTTAAAAAACCAAAGGTGGGGTGACGCGATTGTAGCTTTTGCGGGACCCGCTTCTAATTTATTGGTGGCCTTATTTTTTGGCTTATTTTTGCGTTTGGGTTATTTATTTAATTTTTTACAACTAATTTCTGTTGATATTTTGGTTATGGTTATTCTTATTAATTTAGTTTTAGCTATTTTTAATCTAATTCCTGTTCCTCCTTTGGATGGTTCTAAAATTCTATTTTCTTTTTTGCCTTATCATTATATTGAATTTAAGCAAACAATTGAAAGATATTCTTTGTTTTTAATGCTCTTCGTGATATTTTTTTTATGGCAATTTATTTTTCCACTTATTTCTTTTATCTTTTACCTAATTACAGGAGTAAAAATTTAAAAGAAAAAATTTATTTTGCCTTTTCTCCTTGAGAAACTCTTGCTTTATTTAGCTGAATATAGTAAATTAAGGCAGTTGAATAAGAAAGAAATTAAACAAATACATGTCAACAGTTAATCAATTATTAAAAAGAAAAAGAAAATCAGTACCCAGCAAACCTAAGGCTGTGGCTTTGCGACGTGGTTTTAATAGTTTGAAAAATAAGCCTGCTTATAATTTCTCACCTTTTAAAAGAGGGGTTTGTGTTAAGGTAACGACTAAGAATCCTAAAAAACCAAACTCAGCTGTGCGAAAAATTGCTAGAGTAAGATTAACCAATGGAATGGAAGTGACTGCCTATATCCCTGGGATGGGACACAATTTACAGGAACACTCAGTGGTTCTTTTACGAGGAGGAAAGGTAAAGGACGTTGGTATTCGTTATACTATCGTAAGAGGTAAGTTAGATGCGGAAGGAGTTACTAAGAGAAAGAAGGGTAGAAGTCGTTATGGAGCGAAAAGAGAAAAGAATTCATAAAAACATTAAAATAAGAAGAAAAATTTACCTAGTAAATTTTTCTCCTAAATAACTAAATACCTAAAACCTAAATAACTAAATTATGAGAACTAAATTAAAGAACAAAAAAGAATTAGCCCCTGACAGAGTGTATAACTCTGTGAAGGTTTCTAAGTTCATTAATTATGTAATGAAAGAAGGAAAGAAAAATACTGCCAGAAAAATTGTTTATGGAGCTTTTGATATTATTAAAGAACAAGAAAAGAAAGATCCTGTAGAAATTTTTGATACAGCTTTGCAAAATGCGGGACCAACTATAGAGGTTCGCTCTAGAAGAGTGGGAGGTGCAGCTTATCAGGTTCCTCGTGAAGTCCGAGCAGAAAGAAGAATGTCTTTAGCGATGAGATGGATTTTGGGAGCGGCTCAATCAGGTAAGGGGAGACCAATGTATAAAAAATTAGCAGATGAATTAATTTTGGCTAGCAAAAATGAAGGGGAAGCTATCAAGAAGAAAGAAAATGTTCACAAGATGGCTGATGCAAACAAAGCTTTTGCACACTTCAGCTGGTAGAAACCACTAGAACACAAGAACATAAAAACATTAAAACATAAAAGAGCAAGGCTAAAGCCTTGCTCTTTTAAATTGCTAGATTGCCGAGTCAAAAATTTAGATTATTTTTTACCAAGAATTTTTAAATTTTGTTTTTTTGTTATTTAAGGGCGACAGCGAAGCTGTCTCCCTTTAAAAATTATAAAATTACAAAATTTAAAAATTCGGAATAAAATACTCCAGTTAACTGGGGTATTTATACTTGCTACTTACTACTTACTACTCTATACTGATTATATGTTTGTAGACGAAATCAAAATTTATGCTAAAGCGGGAGACGGAGGCGACGGTGTCGTACGGTGGCTTCATATGAAAGGAAAAGCTAAATGTGGACCGGCTGGTGGAAATGGTGGAAATGGTGGTAGCGTTTTTGTACGTGCTGTTCGAGATTTAAACATTTTAAATAAGTATCAACAAAAACCAGAATTTGAAGCTGAAAGGGGAGAAGACGGAATGAAAAATTCTAGATTTGGAAAAAACGGAGAAGATAAAATAATTGATTTACCTATTGGTTCTATTATTACTAATTTAGAAACTAAAGAACAAATTCAACTTTTGAAAGAAGGGGATACTCAATTAATTTTGAAAGGAGGGCGAGGAGGTTTGGGAAACGAAATGTTTAAGAGTTCTACGAACGTTGCCCCCAAAGAATCTACCTCAGGAACGAAAGGAGAAGATGGTAATTTTTTTGTTGAATTAGAAATCATTGGTGATGCTGGTTTTATTGGAATGCCTAATATTGGAAAATCAACCTTGTTGAACGAATTAACTCATGCTAGAGCCAAGGTGATGGATTATCCTTTTACCACTCTTGATCCTAATCTGGGAGATTTTTATGGTTATGTGTTGGCAGATATCCCTGGAGTGATTGAAGGGGCGGCCGAAGGAAAGGGTTTAGGTCATAAATTTTTGAGACATATTAAAAGAACACGATTGTTAATCCATTGTATTTCTGTAGATTTTGAAAATTCTCCAGAAGAAATGGTAAAAAAATATGAGATCATTCGTGAAGAATTGAGAAAATATAATGTGGAATTATCCGAAAAACCAGAAATTATAGTTTTGACTAAATCAGACATGATTGAGAAAAAAGATCTGGAAAAAATAGTCGCTAAATTAAAAAAACTTAATCCAGAAATTATTGTTACTTCAGCTTATGATGATGAATCTCTTAAAGCCTTTGCTGATTTTCTTGCAAATAAATTAAAAAAGACCGTTTAGAAGCGGTCTTTTTTTATGTGTTTCTTTTTGTTATAATTCCTTTTAATATGAAAGAATATCAAACAACGATTGGTTTAGAAATTCATGCCGAATTAAAGACCAAGTCTAAAATGTTTTGTGGTTGTGTTAATAACCCAGATGAAGAAAAACCTAATTTTAATATTTGTCCGGTTTGTACTGCTCAACCGGGGACTTTACCTGTAATAAATAAACAGGCGGTTAAAAATGTTCTTAAAGTTGGTTTAGCTCTGAATGGTCAATTGGCTGATTTTACTGAGTTCGATAGAAAAAATTATTTTTATCCTGATATTCCCAAAGGTTATCAGATTTCTCAATATAAATTTCCTTTGGTTTCTGGGGGAGAACTAAACGGAGTAAAAATTACTCGAGTGCATTTAGAAGAAGACACTGCTAGCTCTTTGCATAAAGGAGATTATTCTTTAATAAACTATAATCGAGGAGGGGTTCCTTTGATGGAATTAGTAACAGAACCAGTTATCAAAAACGGGAAAGAAGCCGGAGATTTTGCTCGCGAATTACAATTGCTTTTGCGATATTTAGGGGTGTCCGATGCTAATATGGAAAAGGGAGAAATGCGAGTGGAAGCCAATATTTCTATTAGCGATACAGATAAATTAGGAACTAAAGTTGAAATTAAGAATCTTAATTCTTTTAAAGTTGTTGAAAAAGCCGTCGCCTACGAAATTGAACGACAAAAGAAAGTTTTGGAATCTGGAGAAAAAGTCATTCAAGAAACTCGTGGCTGGGATGATAATCGGGGAATTACTTTTTCTCAGAGAATTAAAGAAGGTTCTGATGATTATCGTTATTTTCCTGATCCTGATTTACCAAAATTAAAATTGAGTGAAATTTCTGAATTTACTGAAGACGAATTAAAAAAAGAAATTCCAGAATTACCACAGGAAAGAAGAAAAAGATATTCGGAAGATTATGGAATAAAAGCCGAAGATATTGAGTCTTATATTTTAGATAAAGATTTGGCTGAGTTATTTGAGGCAGTCGTTTCTAATTTTTCTGATGACAAAAATATTATTAAATTAGCTTCAAATTATCTGACTTCAGATTTAATTGGTTTAATGAAAAATAATAATGCACGAGAAGGTTTTGGTGGAGTAAAATCTGATAATTTTGTAGCTCTAATTCAACTAGTAAAACAAGATAAAATTTCTTCACGAGGGGCTAAAGATATTTTAGCTATTTTGTATATGGATGGAGGAGATCCAGAAAAAATTGCTGAAGTCAAAAACTTATTTCAGCAAAGTAATGAAGATGAATTACAGAAAATTGTTGATGAGGTCATCGCCAAAAATCCTAAGGTGGTGGAAGAATATAGAAATGGAAAAGAAAGTGTTTTAGGTTTTTTAATTGGGCAGGCCATGAAATTAAGCGGGGGTGCAAGTAATCCACAGCTAATCAGCAAATTATTTAAAAAAGAGTTATAATTTCGGTAATAAATTTTTGAAATTTTTATGAAGCATTTAATCTATTTAGGAAAGGTTGTTTTAAATCTCGTTTTATTTATGGGTCTGGTTTTTGGGGGTTACGCTTTTATGGAGCCTTATTTAGTTAGTGCTGCCGAAGCAACTGATTCGGTTATTGTTACTCAAAGCGTCGTTGCGGGGATTACCATTTCATCACCTTCTGATATTACTTTAACCGCTTTGTCTTTAACCCAAAATACTGCAGTGGGAAGTGCTGCGTGGACAGTAGTGACCAACAACCAAGCTGGCTACGCTTTGACTATCAAGGCGTCAACCGCTCCTGCTCTAAGAGATTCTTCTACGAGCGAAACTTTTGCTGATTATACTTCTACAGGAAAAGAAACTTGGAATGTTACTAATGCATATGAATTTGGTTGGTCTGCCTATGGAACTCATGTGACTGGACACGGAACTGATACTGACTGTATTGCCACAGCTGACGTTCCAAGCGCTACTTTAAAATGGGAGGGTTTTGATGGGACAACTCCAATTCAAATGGCAAGTAGTACTAGCGAGACTTCTATGGCTGGAACCGCTTCTACTTTATGTGTTGCTACAGAACAAGATACTGTTTTTGCTCCTTCAGGAACATACACAGCCACATTAACAGCTACTGCGACTACTCAATAATAAATAATTTTTTATATATAATATGAAATCTATCTTAGAAAATAAAACAAAAATAGGGTTTTCTTTGTTTTTGTTTTTTTTACCAGTTTTTCTAATTCATGCCTATGAAATTAGAGATACGGAGACAGAATTTAATAACGATTTCGTTTTGGAACCAGCTAAGGTAGAGGTTTTTTTGGATCCAGGAACTTCAGAGTCTAAAGATTTAAATATTTTGAATAGAACAGACAAAACCATGGAGTTCAAAATTGAAATCGAAGATTTTTCTGGTTCAAAGGATCCGAACCAAACAGTGGTACTTTCTGGAGAAGAAAGAGGTCCTTATTCTTTGAAAGACTATTTAAATCCTGAACTACAAACTTTTACTTTAAAACCGGGTCAAAAAATTACTTTTCCTGTTATTGTTAGTATTCCTTTAGATGCTGAACCAGGGGGTCTTTACGGTTCGGTTTTGATTTCAAGTGAGGCTACTGCTAAGGGAACGGGGACTTCTATTGTTTCTCGCTTGGGAGCTTTGTTTTTTGTAAATGTAAACGGAGAAGTAAAAAGAGAAGGAAAATTAATTTCTTTCGTTCGAAAAGAAACCGAAAGTGGTTCTAATTTTGAATTATTGTTCGAAAATACAGGAAATGCCCATCTAAATCCTTACGGTTTTATTTATGTTTATAACATTATGGGAACTAAAGTAGCGGAGTTAGAAGTTCAATCATATTTTGCGATGCCAGATTCTGTTAGATTGAGAGAACTTGCTTGGGATGAAAATAATCATAAGTTATTTGGAAAATATAAAGCTGTTGCTAAAATAAATCGGGGATATGATGATTTAGTAGATGAAATGACTTATGAATTTTGGGTAATTCCGGTTAAGGTAATTGTTACAACTGGAGGAATTTTATTACTTTTGATTCTGATTATTACATGGTTGGTTAGAACTTTTGATTTTAATATTACTAAAGATAAAGGTAATAATGCTTCAAGTCCAGAAGACTCAACAGATTTACCTAAACAGGAATCTGGTTCTATAGAAAGCATTGCTAAACAAGATTCTCAAAATTCAGAAAATCCACCCTCTTCTCAAAGTCTTTAATTAAAGAATCTTAAGATGTTCGTTAGAAAAAATAAAATAAAAATATGTTTGGGTTTATTTTTGGTTTTTTTAGCGTTGAATACACAAGCTTTTGTTTCTAGCTCAAGTAATTATCGTTTGCAAAGTGATTCCGTTAACACCGGAGGGATTCTTTCTACTTCACCTAATTATCGAATGGAAGATACCGTGGGAGAATTAGCCACCGGTGATTCTGCGGGAACTGATTATAAAATTTTTGCAGGTTATCAACAAATGCAGGAAAGCAATTTATCTGTCTCCGCTCCTTCAGATGTAGTTATGCCCGGTTTAACTTTGACTCAAAATACTTCTGTGGCAAGTACAACTTGGAATGTAATTACCGATAATGCGGCTGGATATTCAACGACTGTTTACACAGAAGTATCTGCTCTTTGTGGAGATCGTGATGGTCAAGGAGCCTTAGATTCTCTTTGTGACACTAATACAGGAGAGTCTTTCGGTGATTATTCTTTAACAAAAAGTCTTTGGGATGTCTCTAATGATTATAAATTTGGTTGGTCAGCCTATGGGAATGATGTAAGTGGTTTCGGACCAGATACTTCTTGTACTCATCCTATTGGGAACCTTGTTCCTAGTGGAGGTTTGTTGTGGCAGGGTTTTGACGCTTCAACTACCTTTGAAATTGCCAGTTCTACCACCAGAACTACTTTAGCTGGTGTTGATACCACTATGTGCTTAGCCACAGAGCAGGATAACATTTTAGCTCCTTCTGGGGATTATGGAGTGGTGGTGGTAATTACGGTCTTTACTCTTTAAGATAAAAATACTTCTATCTATTTTATAAAGCTTCTTAATTATGAAAAATTATTTTCTTAAATTAAATTTAGTTAAAAGAAAGATTAGGTTGCTTTTTTTTATTTTGTTCATATTTCCTTTTGTATGTTTTTCAGCGATTGGTATTAAGATACCAGTGGATGTTACCTGTAACGAAAATGCTATTTGTGAGCCAGAACAAAACGAAAATGATTATACCTGTCCTACTGATTGTAAACCAAACATTTTTGATCCAGAGTATTTACAGAATCATGTCGTAAACGAACCAATTAAAATTTTTAATTTAGAAGTTTTTGTGGGGATCACCGAAACAAGTATCTCTTGGCAAACCAATCAACCCACCACTGGTTCTTTGATTTTGAGTGATGAAAAAGGAAATGTTAAAAAAGCCTATATTAATGAAGAGTATGTGGATAAGCATCTTGTAATTATAGAAAATTTTATTTTTGGTGATAATTATTTTTTCAAAATTTTTGCTAAGGATATTTATGGAAATAATAATTATGATGAAGCTGAGTTATTTGCTATAAAAAAAGCCGAGAGTGGGCAATATGAAAACTCTTTTTTAAATGAGCAAGATTACTTTGAGGAAAACCTTATTAATTTTGAGGAAGAAAAAATTTTTCAAGAAAATAATTTTGTTAGTTCAAAAATGATTAATAAATCATCTGACCAGTTGGAACATCCTATTTTGGATCCTGATTCTTATGATAGTACTTATTTTTTTTTAAAATATTTAAAAATTAAATTTAATCTTTTTAAACAAAATTTTATTGGTTTCTTTGTGATTGAATTTTTCTGGCAAATTTTAATTTTCTTTGGAATAATTTATTTTATTTATTTACTTTTAAAAAACCATAAGTCTGTTTATAATAAAGATCATGATAATTAAAAATAAAGATTTAAAAAACATAATTAAACTTACCACTTTATTTTTATTAATAATCTTTTTTAGAATTTGTTTGGGGGCTGATGATGGTTTGATTGTTAATCAAGAAGTTTTACCTCCTTGTAATGAAAATACTATTTGTGAAGGTGGATTGGGGGAAACTTTTTTAAGTTGTCCTAGTGATTGTGAGGCTTGTAATAATAATGGTATTTGTAATTCTGATGACGGGGAAACTCATTTAAATTGTCCCGATGATTGTGAAGTCCCTGTTTGTAATAATAATGGAACCTGTGAAGAGGGTGAAACTGTAGATAATTGTTACGCTGATTGTTATGTCGCTCCAGAAATTTGTAATAATAATGATATTTGCGAATCAAATTTAGGAGAAACATCGATTAATTGTTCCAACGATTGCTATACTATTATTGGGATAGGTAATGGCCCTCCTTTAGATTTAATTCAGAAAGGATTGATAGGGGATCCAATTCAAATTAGAAATTTAGAAGTTTCTGTGGGAATTAGCGGAACGATTATTTCTTGGGAGACCAACAAGCCTACAATTTCTACTTTAATTTTAGGTGATGGGGTGGGGGGTTCAGAAAAAGTTTTTCTTGATAAACTTTTTATGAACAAGCACAGTTTAAATATTGGTTTTTTAGATACAAAGATCGACCACTATTTTAGAATTTTTTCAGAAGGAGTTTATGGAGATAATAATTTTGGTTATGTAGAATTATATGTTATTAGAAAAACTGTGACGATAGAATCTTTACAAGATGAACCAATAAGTCAACAAGTTGAACAATTAATTAATAGTGAAGATTTAGATGAATATGGTTTGGATCAAACTATTTGTTTTCCTGCTACGACAACTCCAATGGCCAGTTCCTGTGGATGGACAGAATTTTCTTCTCAAATGAAAAGTAATTTGAGAAAAAACAAGTTTTTTTCTTTTATAGATGAATTTTTTTGGCAAATATTAATTATTTTGTTTATTCTGTATTGGATTTATGTTCTTTTTATCAAAAAAGATGAGAGAGTTCACAAAAAATATATTCGTTAAATAAAAAAGGAAGGTGGCAATCTACCTACTCCTGCACGCCGGCAGGCGGGGGCAGGCAGGTCCAGTAACCCGTCATTGCGAGAATAAATTTTCGCAAAAATTTATTCGTGGCAATCCAGCGATAAATATTAAAAATCACTTTATGATTGTACGAGGCTGGATTCCACCCAAGCCTGCCTGCCCCCGCCTGCCGGCGTGCAGGGGTAGGCAGGGCGGACAAGTGCTTCGTCACCTCACTTCGTTCCGTTCCTCGCAAAGAATAAAAGACGAAAGTTTGGACATGTCTACCGACAGATAGACAATCCAGTCTAATAAATCATTACAGCTTTTAAATTAAACCAAAAACCGCCTTTTCATGTGGTAATGGTTTGTTTTAGACATGCTATATTTAGGATGATATTTTATTATAAGTTAGTATCACAGCTATCGTCCCACTCAGGTTCCCAAGAGCGTAAACAAGCCTGTTTAGATTCACACCAACGATAACCCGCTGATCCAATACACCCATGTTCATCTTTATCTCCTCCAACAATCATCGTTTCTTGTGTGCTCGTAGCAGAATCATCCATAATTAATAGATTTTCTCCTTGATTAATCGGAGCCTCGGCTGTGTTCTGGGAATAAAAATAAAAACCAGTGATGACAATTATAATTAATATTAAAACAGAACTTAGTTTATTCATGATGTTTTTAATTATTTATTAATTAATTTGATTATATATTTAAGTTTAGTGAAAGGGAAGGTTGTTGTTGTGTCTCCTGAACAAAATCCGAACTTTTTTTCAACAAAATCCTGATTCAGAATTCTAAAAAAAGGACTCGGCAGGGCGAAACAATTTTTCTGGGGTTTTGGATTCGCCCTGCCTCGGCTATTGTATTCCGCCCGCAGGAG
>JAZDMO010000007.1:0-82274 GCA_043800905.1 Patescibacteria group bacterium | reverse complement strand
CGCACTACCATTAGGTGATTTTGCTCCTAGACCAGCAATATTTGCAGAAGTAGCATTAGTAGAACTCCAAGATAAAACAACTGGGCTACCATAACTAACAGTCGAAGGACTAACTGTCATAGAACAGGTTGGTTTAGGAGTAACAGGAATTACAGTTACATTTGCAGAACAAGTTGCCGTTGAGCTAACTCCATAAAAAGTTCCTGAATAAGTCATAGAACTTATCGGATTAATAGTTTGAGATCCGTTCGCAGAAACAGTTCCAATACCTGAAATAGATCCATAATTTGCATTATCAGAACTCCAACTAATAGTAACACTCTGACCACTGTTTACAGTCGAAGGACTAACACTAATAGAACAAGAAGGCATTGGATCACCATCACCACCACCGGCACCTCCATCGCCTGTTCCACCACCACCAACATCACCACCATCATCAGCCAAGGCAAAATTATTTACAACCAAAAAGCTCGCACCTGCAAAAAACACCAAAATGGCTAAAAATATAGATAATTTCCTTAAGTTTTTGTTTCTAAACATAGTTTTTTATTATTAATATAATTACTTTATACTCCTTATTAGACAATATGTCAATACCTTTGTAAATAGCAAAATTAAAGAGGCGAAAAGAGAAAATTCTCTTCCCGCCTCTATTAAAACACATTAAAAAGTTACTTCTTTGGCAATTTCTAATCTCCGAATGATATTAACCATCTTATCATCCGGATAAAAATAGACCTCCGCATTATAATTCCCAGGTTCTATTTTCAAAGAAAACGTACCATCGTCGTTCGGAGTTATCTCAAGAGTCTTCCCGCCAGAAGAAACTAATTCAATAATTCTTCCGTTAATATCACCAAGGAGTTTTCCTTTGATGATACCTTTCGAAAATTCTTCTTTAGAAAAAGAGATATCCTGTTTAATCTCTTCTTTCTTTTTAAAAAAAGATGAAAGTTTAAAGGTTTGCGATGGTTTAAATTGAACATTCCATGACAAATGGTTTTGCCATTTCAAATTAAAATCATAGGACTTTACATCCAAATGGATGAAACCTTTATTCCCGCGAGTTTCTTCCGCAGTCCAATAAGGTCCATCCTGTTTTTCCCCCTTATGACCCCATCTTTTAATATACCTATATTTACAAGTATTGGGATCGAAGTGGGCATCATTAGAAAAAAGAATCACCTTATCCTCAATTTCTTTGCGAGTTTTATTATCAATTAAAGCTAGTTGATAACTACCTGTCAAAGAAACAAGGATTCCATTAGCATCCTGAAAATAGAACAAGACTGGGCGGATATGCCCAGGATATTCTAAAACAAGTTCCTTATCAGAATAATTCGATTTCAAAACCACCGGCTCCTTAACCTGATACTCCACTGGAACATTCTCACAAGGACACGGGATGAATTGTTTTGGTTTGCATGGAACCTCAACTCTTTTCACGACCTTTTCTATTTGCGGTTTTTTGAACCGTTCAAGAAAAGCGTGCCATTCGACAAGCTGGTCTTCACAAATCGTCCGAGATTCCAAACGTTCCTTTGAAATCCAAATAAAGGTTCCTGATATCCAATCACCTTTATCCGGTGAGGTCATATAGAATTTAATCCCAGGTTTCCGCTCCTGGAAAAAAATTTCCATTTTTTTCCGATAAACAAATTCAATATTTTCTATGTCAAATTTGTTCGGAAGGTTTGCGAGGAGGAGAGTAATTCTTTCTTGATCACCACAAAAATAAATTTTTAGATAATCAGAATCACTATTACTCCTAGACTCTTCATTAACGGTGATTTTTGAAGAGTTATTAAAAATACCATCAGCAGAATAAGCTCTGGGTGTTATAACAACCAGAACCAAAAACAAAGACAAAATCAACAGAAGAAACCAGACCTTATCCGAAACCAATAAATCCTTTTTCATCTGAACCTCCTTGCCCATCCCTTAGGATAGAGCTTTTTAGATTGTTTTTATATATAGAAATAAATTTTTATTTTTTATAAAGTACCACTTTATTCATAATGCAACATATTTAAAGAAAACGCAAGTAGTCTCAAAAATAAAAAATCTCGGACTGTCGTTTAAAACAGTCCGAGATTCAAACCTCTAAAAAAACATTAAACATTATTAGTAGTACTCCACCGAAAACGTTACAGGGTTAGAACACCCCTTAATCCAAAGGTTATAAGTCAAGGTTACAGCACTATCACCCCAAACCTCAAATAGAAACCTTCCATAAATATCGGCTTCAATTTGCCCTGGAAAAAAATCAGAGACAATGATTCGGTTGTTAGGAAAGCATCCTATTCCAAAAACAATTCTTCCTTGAATAAAATACCTAGTTCCAACAGGAGCTCTAAAGGAATAAATATTCCCATCTTTTGATATGGCATCATTATTCTCCAGAACAATGACCGATTCACCTGAACCAGAGTCATCCCAAAAAACAATAGTTTCTGCCCACAAAGGTAAATTAATTACCTGTGCATAAACCGCTGTTTTTTCAAATTCTTCATGAGGCGAAAGATATGGGAAACAAACCTTTCCTGAAGAATCGCTTTGAGCAATATCTCTGTCATCGATAACATAACCCTCTACAGGAAGAAATCTCACAAAGACATTTTCCAAAGGAACTCCTCCGGAAACGACCCTGAAACAAACCTCATAGGGATTCAGAGAGGAACACCTAATCTCTGATTGAAGAGGTTGTATGCTCATGGGAGCATACCCACCAAAGGAATCAGCAACCACATTCGTGCAAAAAAAACACACTAACACTAACAACAGCGAGATAAAACAATAAACTTTTTTCATCTTTGCCTCCCAGTAAATCAGTTGTTTTTTAAAAGCTCCGTCAAAGAGCTAACCTAATTCAATCTTAACATAAAAAAATCCCCCAGCAAGCCGTAGCCTACTGGGGGTGTTCCTTAATCAGGAATCAAGGAACAAAATATACAATCTTGAAGTCTAACCTAAGTCCGTCTCCAATTTTAATTGAAGTCCAAACGGCGTCCCAATCATATCCAGTCCAAAGAGAAGAAGGGATGGTAAATACAACTTCTCCATTGAAATCTGTAATTGCAGACGCTCCCCAAGGATAAAGAATTTTCATCATCAATCCTTGAATGGGATTACCGGAACTATCTTCAACAACGAAAATCAAAGGATAATCTTCCCCAACGGGAATTTCTACTACTGTATCCCCGTTTGAATCAACATAGGAATCCAAAAGAATAATCTTCACCGGAACAGGGCCTGTAAAATCCTCTTGCCAATAAATCAGGACATCCGCCACATTGGCTGGATAATTTAAAAGCCTTACCTTCATCAAAGCTGATGCCGGAGTATAGCCTGCGGTGAAAGTGAAGCTCGCAATACCACTAGAGTCAGTGAAAACAATCCTAGACTCTCCCGTGATTTTTTCTACTCCAACACCGGAAAGGACTTCGCCAAAAGCATTTTGAACCTCAAAAGAAACCGTGGTGGTTTCTCCAAAACCCATTCCAATTTCCCTAACCTCACCATTGATGGTGAAATTATCACCGACAAGATGAATAAAGGTTGGGATGGTTGGATCCACAATATATTTTAAAACCACATTGTGAGTCTGAACTTCCGGATAATCCAAAAGAGATGCCTTTAGAGCATAATCTATTTGAAAATCAATCCTTGGAAGTGCCAAAAAAACCGCTCCCTCAGAATTAGTGAATCCCTCAATTTCATATCCGAGTGCAGGAATTGAAATCATGACACGAATGTCACCGATCAAGGTATTATAATAATCTTTGACAGTGACTTTGAAAGTCAGGCCATCAACCCCAGAAGGAACGACTACCACGTCACCCTCTGTTTTAATAAACTGAGGAACCCCTCTGGGTGGATCTGGATTTGTGTTACTGCTTCCTCCACCGCCTCCACCACAACCGATGAAAGAAAAAGAAAAAAGAATAACCATTGTCCAAGAAATAAGTTTTTTCATTTGGAGCCTCCTTTTATCCAACCATAATAGTTGGAAATTTTTATTTTTTTGTCAAAATGACAACTCTCTTTCTAAAATGAACTATACAATAGCTATTAAATTTATGCAAACAAAAAATAAAAAGCGAAAAATATTTACTTCTTGCTATTTTTTATAAAAAAACATATAAAAAGAGTGTTTAATTAGCAAAAAATGATCAAATTAAAAAGTATTGACAGAACTCTGTCAATATGGTAATATCTATATAAATAAAGGTTTATTAACAACAAATTATAAATTATTATAAATATCATGACACCAGAAAATTTACCAACAATGGAAACAATGAGAAATAACTTCAGCAATCATTATCAAAGTGATTGGTGGTTGGTTGAAAAAATATACAAATATCTAAATGAATTAGGTTGGATTGAATCTTTCAACCAATCTGGTTTTAAAAAGTTTTGGAAGTTAAGTCTTTCCACTACCCTTTTAATTTTAATTGCCTTAATCGGTTTTGGTTTAGGAATTAAAAATAGAGAAACTATAGCAAGTCTATTCCCAAGCACTTCACACTACGCTGCAGCTGCTATGAATAAGACAGAATTTCTTCCAGAATTTTTTAATAAAGTAGGAAAAACTATTAGTGATAAATATAATATTTCTGCGGCTATGATTTATTTGAAAAAAATAAGTACCACAGAAGACGGAAATACAGTAACCGTTGTTGAAAATCAACAAACCACTACTTTAGAAAAACCTTTAAAAGTAATTATCAATAAAATCGGTGTTAATACTCCTGTAGTTAACCCTACTAACACAAACTTAGATACTTTAAATACTGCTCTTGATTCAGGAGCTGTTAGATATCCCAGCTCTGGTCTTTTAGGAGAAAATAAAAATATTTTTATTTTTGGACACAGTACTAGTTTGCAAACAGATAAAACTTATTACAAAACATTTAATGGTTTAGATAAATTAGTCGCAGGAGACGAAATTATTATTGAATCTGCAACCAATAAATATATATACAAAGTCACTTCAGTTAAACCAATGAATACCGAAGACGGAGCTATTCTTTTAGATAGTAATACTCCCAAATTAACTCTTTCAACCTGTAATACTTTAGGAACAAAGGAAGACCGTCACGTTGTAGAAGCTAACCTTATAAAGGTTACTAAATTAGATGGAACAATTATTGTTCCACCAGTAATTGGGGGAAATACTTCCACCCCAACCAATAACTCAATAACAGCTGGGGAAACACAAACTACAACCTATACCATTGATCCTGTTATAACAGACCAAAATAATCCTAGCGGAAGAGTAGATTTTGAAGCAGTAATTGATGCGGTAGGAATACTAGATTCAAAAAATGAATTTGTAGCCACCACAACTTTTAAAACCAATACTATTATTGCTGTTAAATTTACAGTTAAAAATATTGGAAATAAAACATCTGATAGCTGGAACTTTAACGCGGTGTTACCTACTTCCCCAGCTCATATCTTTCACTCAGGTGGACAAAAAGGTTTAAAACCAAATGAAAAAATTGAATTTACTATGGGTTTTGATAAGGCTAAATCAGGAGATCAGCAACCAATTATTATCAACGTTGATCCCGCTGGAGGAATTCAAGAATCTAACAAAGCTAATAATATCAATAAAATATTTATAGATATTAAAGGTTAAAAAACCACTAACCGCCTGAAAGGCGGTTTTTGGTTGGTTTTTTAAATGTGGCTTAATGAAAAATTAATCAGGCTGAAAATGATAAACTAGTCAGTCATTACTAACTTTTTTAATATTATTTAAAATAAATTTTAGTTAAAAGCTAAAATATTTAAACCATAAAGAATTAAATTAGTTTAAAAATTTCTGGACCTACCTATCAGCAGGTAGGTCCAGTATATCGTCATTGCGAAGAATTTTTTGTTTTAAAAAATTCTGCGACAATCCAGCATCTATTTTTTAATTAAATCACTTCGTGATTTCACAAGTCTGGTTTGCCGCGTCGTCTGCCTGCCGGTATAGGCAGGTTCCGTTGCACTTCACTCCTCGCAAAGACGTTTTATTACTGGACTGCCACGATTAAATTTTTAATAAAAATCTAATCTCGCAGAGACGCTTCGCTATGAATAAAGCGTCATTGTGAAGAACAGAACGCAGTGAAGTGACAAAGCAATCCAACATCCGTTCGTTCGTCATTGCGAACCGAGCACCAAAAACTTTAATTAAAGTTTTTGGTGCTCGGTGTGGCAATCCAGAAAAAATTTTATAAAATAACCTGATTAATTTACTATTAAGCCTAATATCCTAACAACTATAAACTAATCTACTAACTTATGCCCCATAATCAATCTCAGCAATTTTAGCATTAGATTGAATGAACGATTTTCTTGGAGCAACTTGAGAGCCCATCAAAATATCAAAAGTTTCATCAGCTCTTTGTGCATCTTCAATAAAAATTTTCTTTAACAAACGTTTGCTAGCATCCATAGTAGTCTCATACAATTCATCAGGATTCATTTCTCCAAGACCTTTATATCTTTGAATAGAAACCTTGGAAGCTCTTTTAATCTTTACTTTTTCTTTTTCCGCTTCAGTTTCTTCTTCTGGTTCTTCTTCTGTCTCTTGATTATTACCAAAACCTTCTGGAAGAATTTCTTTTTCCTCTTCTAATTCAATTTTATTTTCTTTTAACCAATCCTCTTTTTCCTGATCAGAATAAACATAAGTAACCTCTTTTCCTCGCGCAATCTTATATAAAGGAGCTTTCGCCACATACAAATAACCACCATCAATTACTGGTCGGAAATGACGATAAAACAAAGTTAAAAGCAAAGTCTTAATATGGTCTCCATCCACATCGGCATCGGTAGCGATAATAATTTTATGGTATCTTAGTTTCTCTACATCAAAAGTATCTCCAATCGCAGTTCCTAATGCTATCACTAAATTTTTAATTTCTTGTGAAGCTAACATTTTATCTAAACGAGCTCTTTCCACGTTTAAAATTTTTCCACGTAAAGGTAAAATAGCCTGAGTTCTTCTATCTCGTCCTTGTTTAGCTGAACCACCAGCAGAATCTCCCTCCACAATAAAAAGTTCGGTTTCACTAGCTTGATCAGACTGACAATCAGCTAATTTCCCCGGCAAAGTCATTCCTTCCAAAAGACCTTTTCTCAAAACAGAATCCTTAGCCATTCTTGCCGCCTTTCTAGCCCTCAAAGCAATAGTTACTTTATTAATAATCGCTTTAGCATCATCCGGATTTTCTTCTAAGAAACTATTAAATTCTTCTCCAAAAACAGTTTCTACCATTCCCCGAGCTTCCACAGAACCCAATTTGGCCTTAGTTTGACCTTCAAATTGAATATCTGCCAACTTTACAGAAATAACAGCGGTTATTCCCTCAAGTACATCATCCCCAGTAAAATTTTCATCTTTCTCTTTCAACAAACCGCTCTTTCTTGCATAGGTATTAAGAGTCCTAGTTAAGGTTGATTTAAAACCAGTCAAATGCATTCCACCTTCAATAGTAGGAATGTTATTAGCAAAAGAAGTAATTCTAGCAGAAATATCATCAACATATTGCAAAGCCACCTCCACAGCTTCACCCTTATCATTTAAAATTTTTTCTGTATAAAAAATATTTTTATGAACATGTTTTTGATTTTGATTATGAAACTTAACTAAAGACAACAAACCTCCTTCAAAATAAAAAGAAGTCGATGGAATATCCAAACCTAAATCTTTTAAATAAAAAATTTTATCTAAATCCAATTTTCCTTCATAACCACGAGCATCCAAAACAGTAATTCTCATTCCCTTTACTAAATATGCCTGCTGGCGCAAATGTCTTAAAACAGTTTCATAACTAAAAGCAATTTCTTTAAAAATTTCTGGATCTGGCTGGAATAAAATAATTGAACCGTTCATCTTTGTCTTAGCTATTTTTTTGACACTGGCTTTCTTTTTCCCTTGGCTATATTCTTGAACATAAACATCTCCACCTTTGTGAACATCTACTCGAGTGAAAACAGATAAAGCATTCACAACCGAAGCTCCCACTCCATGCAAACCTCCAGAAATTTTATAACCCTCTCCTCCAAATTTTCCTCCAGCATGCAAAGTTGTCATAATGGTTTCCAAAGCAGAAACCTTAGTTTGTTTATGAACATCTACTGGAATACCTCGCCCATTATCCACTACTCTAATTTGATTATTCGGCAATAAAGCAACTTCCACGCGGTCAGCAAAACCACCCATGGCTTCATCACGAGCATTATCAAAAATCTCCCAAATTAAATGATGCAAACCATCAATTCCGGTAGTTCCAATATACATCCCTGGACGTTTTCGCACCGGTTCCAGACCTTCCAAAACAGAAATATCTTTTGCACTATAATCTCCATTTGCTTTTTCTTTTTTTGCTTTATCTATGGCCATATCTTTAGTAAGTTAGATAAAATTAGGTAAATTTACTTTCCACCCAAGGCGGACAAGTGTAAATTTTTCTCATAAATCCTAAATCTGAATTCTTAAATCTTTTAACTTATCAATATTAAAAAGCAAATTTATTGCTTTTAAGACTCTTTCATTATAGCAAATTTTTTGCATGCTTTCCACCTATTTTCAAGCTAATTTTGTGTATATTTAAAACCTAAAAAACTATATAAATATAGCCATTTTCCGCCAATATTGCTCAAAATCTTCTAGAGATACAAAAAGATTTTTTCCTTCCTGATTTAAGTAGTCAGGATCATGGTAATAAAAACCTAAAATCTTACCTTGTTCGTCTCTCTCCAAACCAACCAAAACAACTTGGTGAAATTTTCCATCAAATTCTTCTTTAAATTTTTTCGCCCGAATAGAAACAATTACAGGTTTATTTTCCATTAAAAAATTAACAAGTTCATGAATATCTTCAATTTTTTCTTTTCTATATGAGTTCTTTCTTCCAAAATCTTTTGCAATTTCAAGTAATTTATCATGAATCCAACCATTGGGATTATGGTAAGCTTCTTTCTGTAAAGCCAATTCCAAAAATTTTTTTAAATCAGGGGTCTGCACTTTATAAAAATCCAAAACCATTTTCAAACACACCAAACCACACATCCGCTTCTGCCAGTGTTCATCTAAACTTTCATCATGCTGTGAATAATATGGAACTGCTAATTTCATAAAAAAATTAATCAATAAAAGCATTAAAATATCTTTCATAAATATATTTTCTATCATAATTATCTTTTTCATCTTGTGGTTTCATAATACCCAACTCAACAAATCTATCTATAACTCTTTGTGCCCCTGAACGAGTGAAGCCGGTCCATTCCATTATTTTTTTTGTGTTAACAATAGGAGTTTCAAACAATTTTTGAAAAACTAATAAACCACTTTCTGATTCTCTTTTAGCCAATGCTTGAATTTTTAAGATATCTTCATTTCTTAATTTTGTTATTTTTTTTGAAGTTTCAATTGACTGGTTAGAAATCTCAATAACTCCATCTAAAAAAAAATCTAACCATTCAAAAACTTCACCACTATGATATCCATTTAATTTTGTATAGTAAATTTTCTGATGTTTTTTAAAATATGAAGATAGAAACAATACTGGGTTTTCAAGTAATTTTTTTTGATAAAACAAAAGAGTTATCAAAAGCCTCCCCGTCCTACCGTTCCCATCTAAAAATGGATGGATGGTTTCAAACTGTGCATGAGCCAATGCAATGTAAATAATTGGCAGAGTTAAATTTTGACTATGAAGAAAATTTTGAAAATCACCTAAAGAATTATTCATTTCATTCACAGGTGGAGGAACAAACAAAGCATTAATTGGAGATGTCCCATCTATCCAATTTTGAGAACGACGAAACTCACCAGGATCAGAAAAATGAGTTGTCCTAGCTCCTTTCATTAAGACAGAATGTAATTCACGAATAAATCTCAAAGATAAGGGAAATTCCTCTATTCTTTTAATCCCGTAGTTTAAGGCTTTTATATAAAAAAGAATATCATGAGCATCGGTTTCTTTTCCTTCTAAGCCAGCATCAACTTCAAAAGCCTCGAACATCGTTGCTCTAGTTCCTTCAATTTGAGCCGAAGAGGCAGCGTCTTTAAATGAATACATTTTTAAAAAAAACTCAATATTGGGAAGAGTTTGTGTGATGCCATCTAATTTCCCAACTAATCTCTCTGCTTCAGCTGCTTTGTTCACTAAATTTTGAGGAATATCAAAAATACCTTTTATTGGAAAGGGGTTAGGAATATGTGCTTTGAAACCCTCTTTTTGTTTAATTTTTTTACAAATTTCTAATCTCATATATGGTTGGCATCTTTTGTTTAATATATACTATATATACTACATAGTATATATGTATGTCAAGGATATATACTATCCTTAACTCTTAGGTTTAGCTTGTTGAATTATTCTTTTTCCAACTTTCTAAAAACTCTTCAGAGGTTATACTTTTTCCATATAAAGACGGGAAAATCCTATTTTTAATATCTGTAGAAATTCTTTGTCTTTCTTCACTGTCAACTGTCTCGATTAAATCTCTCAGCATTACAAAATTAAAACCTTTTGAAAATCCAACTGTTATTGTTGATAAAACACAACCTTCTGTAAAAATACCAGCAACAACCAAATACTGAATTCCTTTTTCTTTTAACTTTTTCTCTAATTCAGTTTCAGAAAACGCATCATAAGTATTTTTAGTAATGATTAAATCATCTTTTTCTGGTTTTATACCATTAAATTCTTCATCAAAACCTGTCGTATCATCTGAATAATATCTAGCCCAAGGGTCTGTATACAATTCTTTAATATTTTCTCTTAAATTTTCTTCATTCCATGGTGTTATGTTTACAAAAATAACTTCGCCTCCAACTTTAGTTCTGAAATTCCCTATAAAATTATTTAACCTAGGAATCATTTCTCTTATTTTGGAAAAAGTAATATCCCATTCTGGAGTCTCACATTTTTCATGAGAACAAGAATTAACAATATCAATAACAATTAAAGCAGTATTACCCTTATTCATTTTTGAATATAGTTTTGAATTTTCCATACTTACTACCCGCTACTTAATACATAATACTGATAAAATTTCTTTAGAAATTTTACCTCACTTCCCAACCTTTAGCTTGAATTTGAGAATTAATTTTATCCATAATAGGATTTATTTCGGCATCGGTTAAAGTTTTTTCTTGGGATTGGAAAACTAAATTAAAAGCATAGGAAGTTCTTCCCTCTCCTTCTGGAGCATAAGTATCAAACAATTTTGTTTGTACCAAAAGTTCTCCAGCATTTTCTTGAATTAAATCCAATAAATCATTGGCTGAATTTTCATTAGAAACCCACACGGCAATATCTCTCAACACAAAAGGATAAGCCGAAATCTTTGAAAATCTTTTAATTTCATTTGATAAATCAGCAAAAGCATCTTCGTAATTTTCTGGCTCTGGTAATTTTTCTATAATTTCGTCTAGATTAATTTCACCTTGATGTGAATAACTATTCCCAACAATTATTTCTGATTTCGGCCAAACAAAAGCAGATTTATCAGTAGTAAAATCAAGATTCAATTCCTCTTCTAATTTTTTAATTATATCATCATAAAAACCTAAACCTTTCTTGGAAAAAACCCCAATTGCGAGAGAAGTATATTCCCCATCCAAAGACGGATAAACTCTTCCAATTTCAAAAATTTTAATTTCTTCCAATCCAAGTAAGGGAGCGTTTTTCAAATTCATTTCTAAGGATTTTGAAATTCCATCACTTAAATTAGTTCGCAAAAAGGCTAAATTTGAAGCCAGAGGTTTCAAAACTTCAACCTCACCCTTATCTCCAAAGGTATAAGTATAAACCTCACTAAAACCATTTTCCACTAAAATCTTTTTAATCTTATTGATGTAGTAAAAAGTTTTGTTAATTTGAGGATTAAAATTTTCAGACACATTGATAGACTGAATATTTTTATACCCATAAATCCTTCCTATCTCCTCAATCAAATCTTCTTTAATTCTCAAATCTAATCTCTCAGCTGGAATTTTCACCACATAACGGTAATCATCATTCAAAATCATTCTCCTATAACCCACAATATTTTTAAACATCTCGGCTGAACCCATATCCTCGACAACAGATTTTCCAACAGAAGAGCTAGTATGCAATATTTTATTTTCTCCCAGATATAGACCAACATGATCCACCCCCTCTGGCACACTTGTGTTAGGTAAAAATTCCACAGTTTTAGTATAAATACCAGTATTTTTCACTAAACCAGTATTACCAAAAACCAAATCTCCCGCCTGTAAATCTTCTTTGGAAATTGGATTTCCAAAAACATACTGATCCACAGAAATTCTTGGAATAGCAATCCCTCCCTGAGCAAATAAATAAGCTGTCAAAGAAGAACAATCAAACTCTCTCGGAGCGTCATAAACAACACTCGCTCCTGATTTATAAGGCACATTAATTAAATTTGGAGCTATTTCTAAAATTTTTTCTAGAGGTTTAATTTTTTCAAACTTAAAACCAAAACGATTTAAAATCTCTTCAATTTTTTCTTCAGAAATTTTTTCTCCCAACAAACGCTCGGTTTCTTTTTGTGAAAATCCTACTTTATAAACAGAAGCTTTTCTAGGATAAACATCTAAAATATCTTCTGAAACTTTTCCATCTACAATTTCAGCAATCATTTTAGAAAGTCGATTCATGGCTTCTTCTACTTTTTCGGGGGTAATTCCTTTTTCAAATCTTTCTGAAGCATCAGTTCTCAAACCCAACTTACGAGAAGCGCGACGAATACTCGTCTGATTAAAATTACATACAGACAAAACAATATTTTTAGTATTTTCATCAATTCCCGAAACCAAACCGCCTTTCATCCCAGCAATATCCAAAGCTTTTTCTTTATCACTAATCACCAAAATACTTTCATCCAATTCAAACTCATGGTTATCTAGGGTTTTAATTTTTTCTCCATTTTGAGCATTCCGAATAATAAAATCTTTTTTTCCAGAATCTCCTACTGCAATTTTATCAAAATCAAAAGCGTGCACTGGCTGACCAGTTTCCCACATCACAAAATTGGTAATATCCACCACGTTATTAATGGACTTTTGTCCAATAGATTCTAATTTTTCTCTCAACCATTTAGGAGAAGGCCCAATTTTAACATCCTGAACTAATCTCTTCATCGCTCGAGGCACTAATTTAAAATCTTCAATTTTTAAAGTAATAAAATCTTCTGATTTAAAAGCGCTATTCGGTAAAAAACTATCATCAAAAAATTTTAACTTTAGTCCTGTTAAAACCGAAATTTCTTTAGCAATTCCTGTGTAACACAAACAATCATGGGAACGATTCGGTAAAATATCAATATCAATCAAATCCCCTTCTATAGCTTCAATTTCAAAAGAGTGAAAAGTTAAAAGCTCCCCTAATTTTTGAATTTCTGGAAGGTTATCTTCGAAATAATTTTGTAACCATTTGTGTGAAAATTTCATAATATTTTTTCCGCATCAATTCCGCGTTTAGTCCGCGTTCATTCTTCTGCACAGTTCCTCAGAACTGGTTTACTAATCTTAAATCTCCAGAATAAAATAAACGAATATCATCTACCCCATGACGCAACATAGTAATTCTATCCAAACCAACTCCAAAGGCAAAACCTTGGTATTTACGAGAATCAATTCCAACATTATTCAAAACCTTAGGGTGCACCATACCTCCTCCTAAAATTTCAATCCACCCGCTATGAGAACAAGAAGGGCAACCCTTTCCCTCACATTTAAAACAAACCATGTCTACCTCCACCCCTGGTTCGACGAAAGGAAAAAACCCTGGGCGTAAACGAATGGTCACATCCTTTCCAAAAAGTTTCTGCAAAAAAGTTTCCAGCGTTCCTTTCAAATTCGCTAAAGAAATGTTTTCTCCGATCACTAAACCTTCGCATTGATGAAATTGAGCATCGTGAGTAGCATCGGTTGCTTCATTTCGGAAAACCTTCCCCGGAACGAAAATTGCCAAAGGTGGTTTATGGGCTTCCATATAACGAATTTGCACATCTGAAGTTTGAGTACGTAAAAGTTTTTTAAGATTTTCTGCCTGCCTGCCGATAGGCATGGGTTTTAACCAAAAAGTATCTTGCATATCGCGAGCAGGATGATCAGCAGGCACATTCAAAGCATCGAAATTATGATACTCGTCTTCAATCTCTGGGCCACTTGCTACCTCAAAACCCATTTCAGAAAAGATTTTAGAAACCCTTTGAATTGTTTGCGAAATTATGTGTAAGTGTCCCTTATTTAAATTTTTTTCCTGTTCTATCATATCCGTCAATTATATAGCAAAAAAAAGACTTTTCCAACCACCAAAACTTTGAGATTTGACTTAAATTAGTGTTTTGGTGTATAATATTTAATAGACAATAACTAGTTCTCAATAATTAAGGAGGTAGTATGGAAGAAAACCATCTATTGCCCGCTTTTAAAATGAGAAGGCTTTTTTTAGAAGAAACCGATCCAAAAAGAAGAAAATGTCTTGGGCTTTCTCTCCTGCTCAAAAATACCATGTCAGAAGTGCTCTTTGTCTTAGAAAATTCTCCAGGAGAATTTTTAAAAAAGAGAGCACTTAATCGCTACGGAAAACTTTTAAAAAAACAGGAAAACCACCCAAAATGGAATTAACTCCCTCCCCACCCGGCCCCGAAAGCTTACGCCAAGCTTTCGGGGTTGAATTTTTTTTAATTGCTGATAATTCATAAAAATTGTATAGTATATATACTATTTGAATATGAAAACAGCCAAAGATATTATTTTACTTATGGATAATCCAACTCATGAAAATCAAGAGTTGGTTACCAAAGCTTTCAATTTTTCTGCTAAAGCCCATCTCGGACAAAGAAGGTTTTCAGGAGAACCTTATTTTAATCATGCCTACGAAACCGGCAAAACCTTAGCCCAACTAGGAATGGGAGCAACTGTTATTTCGGCTGGGCTTCTTCATGATGTGATTGAAGACGGAACCACCACTCAAGAAGAATTAGAAAAAGAATTCAGTAAAGAAATCGCTTTTCTTGTAGAAGGAGTAACAAAATTAGGGAAAATTCGTTTCCAAGGATTAACCCGTCATGCGGAAAGTTTGAGAAAATTATTTATTGCCACTTCACAAGACATTCGAGTCTTAATCATCAAACTAGCTGACCGTATTCATAATATGGAAACCCTGCAATATGTTCCTAAAGAAAAACAGCTTCGCATCGCCACAGAGACTCTAGAAATTTTTGCCCCCCTAGCCTATCGCCTTGGAATGGGATTAGTTACCAGAAAACTAGAAGACCTTTCTTTTCCCTTTGTTTATCCTGAGGAATACAAAAAAGTTCAAGAAATTTTAAAAGAAAGAACTCCTGAAAGTATCATTTCTCTAAAAAAAGTAGATCGTTCCATTAAAAAAAAATTAGCTAAAGATGGTTTAACCAACATCCATACAAGTTACCGTATTAAGGGGATGTACAGTTTATACAAAAAGTTAGAAAGAAAACATTGGGATTTAAATAAAATTTACGATATCGCCGCTTTAAGGATAATTGTACCCACTCAAAATGACTGTTACAAAGCTTTGGGAATTATTCACAGTTTCCGCCGACCGATGCCCGGAAGAATTAAAGATTATATTGCCTTTCCTAAACCTAACGGTTACAGAAGTTTACATACCACCATTTTTACCCGTTTTGGAAATGTAGTAGAAATCCAATTACGTACTGAAGAAATGCATCGTGAGGCCGAATACGGAATTGCTTCTCATCTTTCTTATAAAGATAAAATTAACTACGATAAAGAATCCGACGATTTTTGGGTAAAAAAATTATTTCCAAGTATTGGTAAAATCGACAACTTAAATAAAAGTAAAAAAATTTACGGGGAAAGTGATGTCCCTGAGTGGATTAAAAAAATTGCCAATCAACCAGAAACTCCTGAGGCTCAAGATTTTATTGAAGAATTGAAAAAAGACTTTTTTGAACATCGAGTTTTTGTTTTTACACCCAACGGAGATGTAATTGATTTACCCGCTAATTCAACTCCAATAGATTTTGCTTATGCCATTCACTCTGATATTGGAAATCATATGCATGGAGCCAAAGTCCACGGGAAGCTAGTTTCTCTCGATACTAAATTAAAAAATGGTGATATTGTAGATATTATGACTAAGAAAGACTTTACTCCCACCAAAAAATGGATGGATATCGCTAAAACTTCCGAAGCCCGCAGACACATCCGTCAATTTTTGAACAAAAAATAAACCACTACTGCCTGAAAAACGGTTTTTTGGTTCAGCTTAAAAACTGTAATGATTTACTGAACTGGATTGCCACGAATAAATTTTTGCAAAAATTTATTCTCGCAAAGACGGTCCGCCCTGCCTACCGGCAGGCAGACTCGTAATGACGAAAAGCGAAGCGTCTCTGCGAGGAAAGATTTTTTGATTTTTGACAAAAAATCAAAAAATCTTGACGTGGCAGTCCAGAGATTTTAGATTTTATGCTGGACCTGCCTGTCGGCAGGCAGGTCCAGAAAATAATCGTCATTGCGAGCTGAATACCAAAAACTTTAATTAAAGTTTTTGGTATTAAGTGTGGCAATCCAGAAATAAAAAATCACTTCGTGATTGTGCAAGACTGGACTGCTTCGCAAGCTCGCAGAGACGGTTAGAGGCGGAATTCCACCCAAGCCTGCCTGCCAGTAGACAGGTCTAGCAAAAAAAACAAACTGTATAATTATGACGGTCGTCATAATTATACAGTTTTTTGATTTTTGAAGAAAAATCAAAAAACCTTGTGTGGCACCTGTCCGCCTTGCCTGCCCCTGCACGCCGGCAGGCGGGGGCAGGTAGGCTTGGGTGGAATCCAGATTTTAAAAAAATGTTTGAATAATCACCTAAAGGCGAAGGTTTTACTTCTAAAAATGGAATAATAAAAAAGCGATAATTTAAAATTATCGCTTTTTTATTTTTTATCAAGCTTTTATATATTTATTTCGTATATCTCACATACAAAACTGGTACCAAAATTAAAGTAATCACAGTTGCAAAAGAAAGTCCAAAGATAATTGAAAATGACAAAGGAGCCCACATACTAGAAGCAAAAATCAAAGGTACCATACCAATCACAGTAGTTAAGGTCGTTAACAAAATTGGACGCAAACGTGTAATTGAAGATTGAATTACCACCTCAACTAATTCTAAATCTGGTTTTTCCATTCGCATAGAATTCATGGTATCAATCAAAATAATAGCATTATTTACCACAATTCCAGCCAAAGCAATCACTCCAATAAAAGAAGGGAAAGAAAAAGCATTTCCTGTAATAGTCAAACCGACCAAAACTCCGATCAATGACATCATCACTCCCACCACAATAAAGAAAGTTTGTTTGAAAGAATCAAATTGTAAAATCAAAACCACAATCACCAAAAGCAATCCAGCAACTAAAGCCATTAACATTTCAGTAAAAGTTTTCATAATATCTTCATTTTCTCCTCCAGTCTTCAACCTAATCCCTTCTGGAATAGATAAGGTTCCATCATCAATCTTTTTTTGAAATTCTTTATTAATTTCTACAGCGTTTGCCCCCTTTGCCAACTGACTGGAAACAGTCGCTACTCGATCTCCATCTTCATGAATAATCGAAGAATTATTTTTACTTAAACTAATATCCAGCAAAGAACCCAACAAAACCTTTCCTTGTGGTGTACTAATTTCCATTTGGCGAATAGCATCTACTGTTGTTTGAGAAGTTAAGCTGGGATCAATATTTTCTGAATTTAAATTTAATTTAACCAAAACATCAATATCTTCCCCAGCTGTTTTAATAGTTGTAGCATCGACACCATAAATAGAAGTTCTTAAAACCTGTGCTAAAGAAACAGGAGAAAGATTATTTTCTGCCAGCTTTGCCCTATCAATAGATAAAACAAATTCAATTACATTATTTTCCATACTATTGGTCACATCAACAGTCCCAGAAATTTCTTTCAAAACCTCACCTGCTTGAAAAACAACCTTTTCCAAATTATCTAAATCATCTCCAAAAAATTTAATTGTAATCGGTGCTCCTGAAGGAGGCCCGCTTCCTGGCTGAGCAACAATTACCTTTGCAATTTTAATAGGAGCCAATTCTTTTCTTAAAACTTCAACAATTTCGTAACTGGTTTTACTCCTATCCTTACGCAAAATCACCGTCATATTTCCAAATTTTTCACCAGAACTAGATCCTGAATTACTGAAAGAATTTGTTGCCCCAACACTAGTTTCAAAAGATTCTATAAAAGGTTGATTATAAAGAATTTCCTCTACTGCTCGCACCGCCATATCAGTTTCTGCCAAAACAGTTCCTTGAGGCATCTCCACATCTACATAAATAAACTTTTGATCTTCATCTGGAAATAAGGTCGTTTTTAATAAACCACTTAAAGGTAAAATAAAAGATAACACCAAAGCTATTCCCATAGCCCATAAAAATTTATTTTGAAATTTTCGATTTAAAATAATATTTTTCAAGCGAACTTCATACCAATCTTTAAGAAGATTATTGTATTTAGTTTGGAATTTAAACAACTTACCATTTGAATTTCCATTTTTTTTCAAAACTAACATGGCAATTAAAGGCACAATTCCTAAAGCAACAAACAAAGAAGCAAACAAAACAAAAATCAAAGTATAAGGAATTCCACTCACAAACTTACCCATAATTCCTGACAGAAAAAATAAAGGGAAAAAAGCGGCCACCGTAGTCATGGTCCCTGAGGTCAAAGACATATAAAATTCTTTTATAGTTGCGATAGCTGATTCTTTTCCACCCATTCCATCTTTAATTTTGGTGTGCATCGCTTCCGTTACCACAATGGCAGAATCGACCAAAATTCCGACCGCTAAAATCAAAGCAAACAAAGAAATAAAATTAATAGTGTTTCCACTAGAATACAAACCGATAAAGGCAATTAAGAAGGAAAATGGAATAGCTAAACCAGCGATTAAAGCTTCTCGCCAACCGATAGATAAATACAAAATCATCACCACCAGAAAGACGGTTACCAAACCAGAACCCGAAAGATTATTTAAATCGTCTTTCAAATATTCTGCCATATCCACCGAATACAAAACTTCGGATCCCTCTAAAATTCCACCGTTTTGCATTTCTTCTATAGATTTTTTTACTCCATTCACAATAGAAGTAATATCTCCACCACGTTTTTTATAAACAGAGAAAGAAACCGCTTGTTGAGAAGGCTCTCCGTCCAAGCTAATACGAGAATAAGAATTTTGTTGGGAAACCCCATCTGAAACAAAGGCTAAATCTCTAACATAAATAACTTCCCCTCCCAAATTCAAAACCGGAATATCTTTAATCACGGCGGTATCGGTAATATCTCCTTTAAATTTTAACGGATATTTAATTCCAGAAATTTCAATATTTCCTACCGGAATAGAACTATTGGCGCGAGAAATAGCAGAAACTAAATCAGAAATCCCTAAATTAAATTTAGATAAGGCTGCCTTATCAACGATAACTTGTACCTCTCTTTTTTGAATACCACTAATACCTAACTTAGAAACACCACTAACAGTTTTTAATTTTGCTTCAACATTATCAGCTAATTTAATAAACTCGGTTGTTGGTAAATCGCTAGAAATAGAAAACATTAAAATCGGCTGATCGGCAAAATTAATATCAGAAATAATAGGATCCTCAGCTTCAGTTGGCAATTCTCCCTTAACTTTATCTACCTCATCTTTAACCTTTTGAATTGAACTAGGAATATCAGCATCAGCATTAAATTCTACTGTAATTGAAGAAATTCCTTCCCCCGAAGTAGAAGATACCTTACTTACAGTATCAAGATTATTAATCAATTGGTCTTCAATCTTATCCGTAATTAATCTTTCCGTATCGTAAGCAGAAGACCCTGGTAAAAAAGTAGAAACAATCGCTAAAGGAATTTGAATTTCAGGAGATGACTCTTTGGTAATTTTAACCAAAGAAAAAATCCCAGCAATTGTTAAAGAAATAACTAATAAACTAGTGAACGCTCTTTTTCTTATAAAAAAAGTCCAAAAATCTTTCATGAAATTAATTTTGATTTAGATTATTTAATGTCGAATCTGTTTCTTTTTTCTCTGGATTAGAGGTTCCTAAAGAAGGAGCTAAAACGACCTCTTGTCCTTCCCGCAAACCACGAGCGTCCGTCACAATAACCATATCTTCAGTTACTCCATCTAAAATAGTAATTTTTTCCCCTAAAATTGGACCGGTTAAAACAGGATGGGCCACCAAACGATTTTCATTGTTAATAGTGAAAACTACCGTGTTATCAGCTCCAATTTTAATAGCAGAAATCGGCACCGAAAATTCACTTAAGGAACCTTCTTTCTTAACAAACCTCTCAACCAACAAAGCAATAGATTGTCCATTAGTTAAAGGAACATCAGAATCAATCAAAGAAATTTCTACTTTAATTTTTTTAGTTTGAGAATCTAAAGCGGGAGCAATAGTCTTTACCGTTCCCTTCCATTTTTTACCAACTAAAACGTTTGCTCCAACCTGAATATCACTTCGATCTACTTCTGTAATATAAGAAACAATTTCAAGTTTCGCATTATTCGCAATTGTTACCAAAGGAGCATAGGTTGATACAAAGTCACCTTTTTCAAAACCAAGATCATTAATGGTTCCACTAATCGGAGCTCTTAAAATAGTTTTTTCTAAAGAAGAATAAGCCACCTGTAAACCTGCCTGCGCTTGTTTTAACTGAGCTTCAGCACTGATGATATCTTCTGTTCTCTCTCCAGAAAGAGCTTGTTCATAATTTAATTGAGCGATACTTAAAGATGAATTAGCTCCATTTAAAGAATTAATAGAAGCCGGAATACTTGCCACCACCAAATTAATAACCGATCGGCTAGCACTTACATTTGCTTTCCATGTAGCAATTGTTGTTTCTGATAAATTAGAATTAGGAGTTAGCACATTAACAGCCGTCGCCATTTTATCCAAAAAAGTTCTCACCGAATCCACGTTATCTTTTGCAGTGTTCAAAGCTTTAATTAAATCCGCTTCCGTGTTTAAAACACTTAATTCTTTTTCCCAAACTTTCAACATTTCTTCAATTATTCTTCTTCCCCATTCCAAATCAATCTCTAACTGAGAATCATTCACAGAAAAAAGTAACTGCGGAGCCTCGTTGCGAGGGTCTCGAAACATAGGATCTATTTTATTACGAATAGCATCATCTGATTTTCCGTAGGCATCATTTAAAGTATTGATAACCGATGCCTTAGTTTCGTTTAAAGAATTTTGGGAATTATTCAAAGTGGCTTTTAGAATAGAAATTTGTTCTTCCCTAGCACCTTTTTTAATTTTTTCCAGTTGGGCAGTTGCCATTTCAACATTTGCTTCAGCTTGAATTACAGTTGATCTTTGAGCCCAATTATCTATTTCTCCGATGATTTGATCTGCCCAAACAAAATCTCCTTCTTTTTTATACAAACCAATTACCTCCCCAGCACTCTGAGAATAAATTATTGCCGATGATTGAGACTGAACCTTTCCCAATAAAGGTAAAGGAGTATTATCAAGTGTTAAATCTTTAACAGAAGAAACTTCTACCAGTCTTGCCTCTGAAGTCATTACAGTTTCTTCTAAAATATCTTTGATGACTACCTGTTGATATAACACCACCGCCAAAATCAATATTACTAATAAAATCAAAATTCTTTGATTGCGACGAAGTTCCTTGATCCTCATTATTCTATTTTGGACACTACCTAAACCTATTTTGTTTAACATAAAAGTATTTTAATTTCTAATACAGATTTAAAGTCAAAAAATATTTCGAAAAAATTACAAAGTAATTTTCTATCTACCTACAGATAAACTTTACGAATTTTATAAACTTTAAAAACTTGCAACTCTGTTAAGTATAACCGAAAAATTATACCAAAAAACAACATAAAAAACAAAGAAAAAACATCCCAAAAAATTATCGTCATTGCGAAGAATTTTTTGTTTTAAAAAATTCTGTGGCATTTGTCCGCCCTGCCTGCCCTTGCACGCCGGCAGGCGGGGGCAGGTAGGCTTGGGAGGAATCCAGTGTTTATTCGTCAGTTCGTCATTGCGAGTTTACGAAGCAACCCAGCATCTCGTCATTGCGAGCGATATCATGGCAACCTGCCTGCCGGCAGGCAGGTCCAACATCCGTTCGTTCGTCATTGCGAGCCGAGCACCAAAAACTTTAATTAAAGTTTTTGGCGCTCGGTGTGGCAATCCAGTAAATAAATATCATTGCGAATAAAGTTTTAATTTTTTAATTTAAAAAATATCAACGCTTTCTTGTTCTTTTTTCCACATAGGTATAAGCCACTATCCAACCACTCATATCCATAAACAAGTCTAAACTTGTGTCTAAAACATAATTTGATTGAATAGAAACTTTAGTTGTCAATTCAAACAATTCCCAAAAAATTCCCACAAAAGCAATTGAAGACAAAGATAAAATAAAAGGAGAATATTTTTTACTCAAATGTCTTACATACTCAGCATAATCCGAAAGATAAAAAATATAATAACTCACCAACATTATCCAAATTCCACCCAAAAAATGCATTACTATATCAAACCACCAAAAGCGCCAATAAAGGAAAAATCTAAAAGCCAGTATATCCATAATCAAAATTACATAGATTAAAACCATTAAAACAATAGAAAATCTTTTTTTATCAAGCATAATATCAAAATTATATCACAGCCATTTTCAGACAAACAGTGGAAAAAAAATGAATAAATTGTTATTATTTCATAAACAAACAATTTATGTATAACTCAAAGACAACCATAATTAAACCGAAAAAAACTTTTAGTTTTAACGATTTAAAAGAAATCTGGCAATACAAAGAATTATTGTATTTCCTAACTTGGAGAGATATTAAAGTTCGCTACAAACAAACAGCCATAGGAATTTTATGGGCTCTTTTTCAACCTTTCATGACGATGGTTGTTTTCACCATATTTTTCGGAAACTTTGCTAAAATGCCTTCAGACGGAATTCCTTACCCAATCTTTGTTTACTCTGGACTTTTATTTTGGCAATTTTTTTCTGCTTCTTTATCAGATGTAAGTAATTGTTTAATTTCTAATCAAGGAATTATCACTAAGGTTTACTTTCCAAGAATAATTTTACCTATTTCATCTACAATCACAAAATTTGTTGATTTTTTCATAGCCTCCACTATTTTAGTTGGAATGATGATTTATTATCAATACACACCAAATTTAATTGGGCTTTTAATTATTCCCCTACTTCTATTTATTACTTTTATGGCTTCAGTAGGAGGTGGTCTATTTCTTGCTTCTATAAATGTTAAATATCGCGATGTTCGTTATGCTTTACCTTTTTTCATTTCCATAATGATGTTTGTCACCCCAGTAATTTATCCAGCTAGTATTGTAGGAAAATATTCATGGCTTTTGGCCTTAAATCCTATGACTGGAGTAATTAAAGCCTCTCGTGCAGCTCTATTAGGAAATGCCCCAATAAATTGGACACTTTTAACAATTTCAGGAACTGTTTGTCTAATAGTCTTATTAATAGGATTTTATTTTTTCAAAAAAACCGAAAGATATTTTGCAGACGTTGTATGAATATAAAATATTATGAATAAACCAATAATAATTGTTAAAAACATTTCAAAAAAATACAATATCACTCATGAACGAGGTAGTTATGTTGCAATGCGCGATGTTTTAACCAATATAGCTAAAAAACCTTTTTCTTTTCTAAAAAAGAAAGCTGAACAAATTACAGGGAGAAATACTAATGAAGAATTTTGGGCATTAAAAGACATTGATTTTGAAATTCAAGCAGGAGAAGCTGTTGGAATTATCGGAGCCAATGGAGCGGGTAAGTCTACTTTACTTAAAATTTTAACAGGAATCACACCACCAACCACAGGAGAAATCAGAATGCACGGAAAAGTGGCCTCTCTTCTAGAAGTTGGGACCGGTTTTCATTCTGAATTAACTGGACGAGAAAATATTTTTCTTAATGGAGCTATTTTAGGAATGACTAAAAAAGAAATTGCTGAAAAATTTGATGCTATCGTAGAATTTTCAGGAGTAGGAAAATTTATTGATACGCCCGTAAAAAGATATTCTTCTGGAATGCTAGTGCGTCTTGGTTTTTCTGTGGCAGCTCATATGGAACCTGATATTCTTTTGGTAGATGAAGTTCTTGCTGTCGGCGACGCAGAATTCCAAAAAAAATGCCTTGGTAAAATGGACGAGGTCACCAGCCAAGCAGGAAGAACTATTCTATTCGTAAGCCATAACCTAGAAGCCGTTAAAAAACTTTGCAAAAGGTGTATTCTAATCGAAAACGGAAAAATAAAAATGATCGGAGAAACGAAAAAAGTTATCAGTCATTATTTAAACAAGATAAAAGAAAAAAAAGCCGTTACTGAATTTGAAGTTGATCAAAAAAAGAAAGCACAAATCACAAGAGTTTCCATTCTAGATAAAAATAAAAAGCCAACAACCAATATACCTATTAGCCAAAACTTTTTTATTAAAACAGAATACAAAGTTCTTAAAAAGGTTGAGAATGCTCTTTTTTCTATCTTATTTTACTCATCAAATACACTACTATTAAAATCTTCTGAATCAGACAAAACAAAAAAACTAAAAACCTATTCTCCAGGAAAATACGCAACCGTTGTTGAGATCCCGTCATTTTTGTTTAATGTAGGAAATTATAATTTCACTACTGCTATCCACGAACCTTGCATAGAATCTTTTGATCATAAAAAAGATATTTATTTTGAAATAACTGATGTAAACAACCCAAAATCACTAATATTTAAAGGGTCAAGTGAAGGACAAATTGCTACGGTTTTAGATTATTCAACAGATAAATATAGCTAAATGGTAAAAAAACAAATTAAAAAGATATTAAACACTATTGATAATAAACTATATAAATTTATTATTGGCAAGCCAATCAGTCCTCCCCTCTATACCATAAAAAGGCAAACAATAGAAAACTATGCTAAGGAATTTTCTATTGATATTTTTATTGAAACCGGTACTTTCTTAGGAGAAACAGTGGAAGCTTTAAAAAACAAATTCAAAAAATTAATATCAATCGAATTAGACAAAGATCTATATAAAAAATCAAAAGAAAAATTCATTTATAATACCCATATAACAATACTTCAAGGAGATAGTTCTGATATTTTAAAAGTGGTTACTCCCACTTTATATCAACCCACACTTTTTTGGCTAGATGGCCACTACTCTGGAGGAATAACAGCAAGAGGTAATCTTAATACCCCGATTTTAAAAGAACTAGAAATTATATTAAATCATCGTATTAAAAATCATATAATCCTTATCGATGACGCAAGATGTTTTACGGGAGAAAATGAATACCCAACTGTTAAAGAACTATTCTCTTTTATAAAAAAAATAAATAGTAATATCAATTTTAAAGTTTCTAACGATATTATAAGGATAGTCCCGTGTGATAATATAAAATATATCAAATCAAAATCATACAAAGAGCCGTTCAGACAAAAAGCGAGCTTTAATTATCGCAAGATTAAAAAGATACTGAGAAAAATCATTTATGCAAAAAATTAAATTAACAACAGCTTCCCCAGAATGGCCTATAGAAAGACAGACACCAAATTCGAAAGGGATCTGGGAGAATTACCATTTTTCAATAAACAAAAACATTGAAAAATGTGATTACTGGATTATTTTGGGCGGTTTAGTACAAAAAGAGAGCTGTATTTGTCCTAAAAAAAACACAATTTTCATTACAACGGAACCGAAAAACATAAAAAAATATAACTCTAATTTTTTAAAACAATTTGAAACTATTATTACGTCACAAAGAAACATCAAACATCCAAATATACTAAACAAACAAGAGTCATTGCCATGGATGATTGGTGCTGAGTATAATAAAGAAATAAACACATGGGGAAACTTTTCTAAAAATTACGACAATTTAAAAAGTTCCCAAGAAATAAAGAAAAGTAGGTTGATTTCAGTAATTTCATCAAATAAAAACTCCACAAAAGGACACCGTCAAAGATTAAAATTCATAAATAAATTAAAAAAACATTTTGGAAATAAAATAGATATTTTGGGTAAAGATATAAAAGATTTCACTGATAAATGGGATATTATTGCCCCATATAAATATCATATTGTTCTAGAAAATAGTTCTAATAGAGATTATTGGTCAGAAAAACTCTCTGATGCATTTTTAGGAGAAAGTTACCCACTTTATTATGGGTGTTCAAATATTTACGAATATTTTCCTAAAAATTCATTGTCAGTAATTGATATAAAAAAACCAAGAGAAGCTATAAAAATTATTGAAGACACCCTAAAAAATAATACTTATGAAAAATCGAAAGGAGAAATTATCCAATCGAAAGAATTGATTTTGGACGAATATAATCTTTTTCCCATGATTACAAAAATTATTAAAAAAACATCGAGTGGTGAACCTCTGCGGTATGAGATTTTAGAAATTAATCCAGAAAATAACTATCCGCCCACGATTAAAGAAATTATGTTAAAAAAACTAAAACTATTTTTATTAAAAATAAAATTAATATCTAAACTTTTTGTAAAAAAAATACTTTTTAATAAATTTGCTAATTATCTAAAAAATCAATTAATTATTTTAATTTGGTTAACTAGAGGCAAACCAACCCCCCCTCCCCACGTAATCAAACAAAAAAATATAAAAAAATATGCCAGAAAATATAGAATAAAAACTTTCATAGAAACGGGCACCTATAAAGGTAAAATGGTGGAGGCAATGGAAAAAATGTTTAAAAAGATTTATTCAATTGAATTAGACATCTCTTTATATAGAAAAGCCGTTGATAAGTTTAAACAAAACACCAATATTTTAATTTTAAACGGGGATAGCGGAGAAATACTTCCTAGTATTTTAAAAGAGATAAATGAACCTTGCCTTTTTTGGCTTGACGGTCATTATTCTGGAGATATTACCGCCAAAGGTAATTTAAACACACCAATCTTCAAAGAGTTAACTGCTATTTTTAATCATCCAATTAAAAACCATGTTATTCTCATTGATGACGCAAGATGTTTTGTGGGGGAAAATGATTATCCAACAATAAGCAAACTAAAAGAATTTATTAAAAATAAAAACAAAAACTTAAAATTCAAGGTTAAAAATGATATTATATCAATATGTTAAGAAAAAGATTGTTTTATTTATATAAATATTCTAAGAACAAACAAAAACTTTATGGTTTATTTTTTTATTTTTTAAACAAAAATAAATTTGAAAAAATAGAACTCCCTATTACGCTTTTCAACAATACTTTTATAAGGAACAAAAACAAAATTAAATTTGGTAAAAACATAACGATTTACCATAATTGTTTCATATCACCTATTGAATTAACTGTTGGAGATAATTGTGATTTAGGGGTTAATAACTTTATTTGTGGAAAAGTAAAGATAGGAAATAATGTTTCAATAGGCCCAAATGTAAATATCCCCGGGGCTAACCACAACATAAAAACAACAGAGTCAATAAAAACAAGCGGAAACGAAATGAAAGGAACCATAATAAAAGACGAAGTCTGGATAGGAGGAAATTCATCTATACTAGACGGTGTCACCATAGAAAAAGGCGCCGTTATCGGAGCTGGCAGTGTTGTAACCAAAGATATTCCCGAATATGCTATTGCTGTCGGGGCCCCAGCAAAAGTGGTAGGATTCAGGCAAAAAACAACAGCCGCAGAGACTCTCGGTTTGAAAAATAAATAATATGATTATTGTTAAATTAACAGGCGGTTTAGGAAATCAAATGTTCCAATATGCAATTGGACGTGCTTTGGCTGAAAAAAATAAAACCGAATTAAAATTAGATATCTCTTGGTTTAATCACATTAAAAAAAACACGACTCCTCGCAAATATGAATTAGGAATTTTTAATATAGTTGAAAAGATAGCGAACAATGACGAAATAAAAAAGTTAAAGAAATATAAAAAAATAAATAATTGGAAATATCTTTTTTATAATTTATTTTTTTCAGATAATTCAATTTATATTACTGAAAAGCCGAATAATTTTAATAAAAAAATACTAGAAAATTCCAACAAAGATATTTATCTAGATGGTTATTGGCAAAACGAAAAATATTTTTCCGCCCAAGACGGATTTATCTCGAACGGAAAAAATATTAAAAATATTATTCGTGAAGAATTTACTTTAAAAAATGAATTCTCAATTAAAAATCAAAAATTAAAAGGGATTATTGAAAACACAAATTCAATTTCTATCCATATTCGCAGAAGCGATTATATCAATAATAAAAAAACAAACAAAATTTATGAAATCTGTTCTTTAGATTATTATCAAAACGCTATCCAAAAAATTTCAGAAAAATTCAAAGATCTAAAAATCTTTGTTTTTTCTGATGATATCTGGTGGGCAAAAGAAAATTTTAAAACCGAATTCTCTATTACCTTTGTTGAAGAAAACAAAAATTATGAAGATTTAATATTGATGAGCTTGTGTAAACACAATGTTATTGCTAACAGTTCTTTTAGTTGGTGGGGAGCTTGGTTAAACCCAAACCCTGACAAAATAGTAATAGCCCCTGAAAAGTGGTTTACTGATTTAGAAAAAAATAAATATAATCCAATACCCTTAACTTGGATGAAAATCTAGGTTATTTTTTAAAAACAGTTTTTTGTTAAAATTTTACGAAAATTGAAAAGCGAGATTGAATAAACCAATCTCGCTTTGTCTCAAAAAACTCATTAATACAATAATAATTCGAAATAAAAAAATAAAAGGACCCCTCTCAAAAATACTCACTAGGGTGAATTATAACTATCCGCAAATCTCATGAATTCAACAATCTTTTCACGAGGAACATCTCCCGCTATAACTTTTAAACTGTGGTGATTTGCTTCTTCGATAGCATAATCGCCCATAATTTTCCCTTTTAATAAATGGTCGTAACCGTTTTTGTAAAAACCAGTTCCAACATACGGAGTATAAATTGAAGCACTAACATAAGTGGGTTTGATTTCATCGACAAACTTCATAGTGGCATCAACATCTTCAGAGGTTTCCCCAGGAACTCCAACCATTATATAAGCTAGCCAAGTTACAGAAAAATCATTAAGCAACTTTGCAACAGCTCTTGCCTGACTGAGGGTTGTTCCCTTGTTCATTAAATTTAATACCCTCTGACTTCCACTCTCAACACCGACTTTAATCATATTACAACCAGACAAAACCATTTGTTCAAGCATTTTACTATTTATTCTATCTACTCGAGTCAAACAACCCCATTCATATTTTTTTCCAAGAAGCCCGTCAGTAAATTCAAAAACTCTTTTTCTATTCATTGTAAAAGTATCATCTGTCATATAAAACTTTTTGGTACCATATTTTTTGTTAACATAAACCATTTCTGCAATGACATCTTGAATACTCCTGAATCTGACTTTTTTGCCCCACAATTTCTCAGAACAGCAAAAATTGCAAGACCCAGAACACCCTCTTGAGGTTATCATAAAACCAAGATCAGAAGGTCGATAATGGTGAATCCCCACAAGACTTTCCCTGGCCATCCAAGGCAATGAATCTAAATTTTTTATTCTGCTTGCTTTTATAACGCTATTAGAAGGGCTTCCTTCAAAAACATCCAATTGTTCTTCAGCCTCTCCAATAATTAAATAATCAACAGCACTACCTTTGCCAGCAACATCATCTGGACGAATTATTACATGAGGACCCCCTCCCACAATTCTTTTTACACCCATCTTTTTTGCAATTTGCGCGACCCTTAATCCGCTCCTTAATTTGGTAGAAATAAAAGAAATACCAACCACATCTGGTTTTGATTTCTCAATCTGGGAAGAAATGTCCTCCCAAATTAAATGGTTTCCATTATTTAAATTATCAAGGTATTCATCATAGTGGCCTATTTTATCCATAAAAGGGTAAGGGGTTCCATTTGGATTATAATCCGAATCCAGAACTTCAACCCAATGACCTCTTTTTTTCAAAACTCCTGCCAAAGACAACAGCCCGAGAGGAATTCCTGTTTTGGAAAATCCCATAAATCTTTGAAAGGGCGGATCTATAAGTAATATTCTTTTCCTCATTTTTGCCTCCTCTTTTAGTTTTTTTATTTTGAAATTAAAGAACAGTCTACCTATCAAACTACACCCTTTATCCCAAAATAGCAATATATTTTACTCAAAAATATTAAGACTCATCCCACAAATTAATTCCTGAATTCAAACAAAATTGCTGTCATTGTTAAAAAATGCTTTAATAATTACTATAAATTAAAACAACATGGATAATAATATCAAAAACCCCAAAATAACAGTCTTAATGCCTGTTTATAATAGTGAAAAATATCTAAAAAAATCAATTGAAAGTATTCTTAACCAAACCTTCACTGATTTTGAATTTTTAATTATCAATGATGGCTCAACCGATAACAGCGAAAAAATAATCAAATCCTATAATGACTCTAGAATTAAACTCATCAGTAACGAGGTTAATTTAGGGGTCATTAAATCGTTAAACAAAGGACTTGATCAAGCAAGGGGGGAATACATCGCAAGAATGGATGCAGATGATATTAGTTTCCCTAAAAGACTAGAAATTCAAATAAAATTCATGAAGAAAAACCCACACATTGGTATTGCTGGATCTTGGGCAAAAATAATTATAGGAAATAAAAAAATAAATAAATATTCAAAACCCATTTCTCATCCAGAAAAAATCAAAATTGCTCTGTTATTTAGATGCATAATAATTCATCCATCAATAATAACCCGAAAAAATATTCTAGAAAAATATAATTTAAGATATAACATTAATTACGAACATGCAGAAGATTATGGTTTATGGAGCAATGCTGTTAAATATTTTCCTATAACAAACATCAAAAAAGCTTTAATTCAATATAGAATTCATGATTCTAACACAGGTAAAATTCAATCTGCAAAACAAAAAATGGCAATTGCACAATTAAGAACCACCCTACTGAAAGATAATCTCGACATTACACCAACAGAAGAAAATCTCTTAATTCATGGAGAGGTATACAAGCCAGAAAATTATAAAACCCATGATTTTCTCAAAAAAGAAGAACTTTGGTTATCTAAATTAATAGCTCAAAATAAAATAACAAATTTTTATAAAGAACCTATATTTTCAGAAATGATTTCTCAACGCTGGCTACAAATATGCAGTATAAATTCAAATCAAAACTGGGTAATTTGGAAAAAATTTTGGAAGTCATCTTTACGAAGAAAATTAGATTTAAAAGAATGGCGAAACTGGAAAACTCTATCTAGATTTTTTATTAAATGTCTTTTGAAAAAATCTTAGATATAAATTCTTTAAAATCTGTTTCAAAAAAATAAAGTTTGTTTTATCTAATTTCCACGCCTGAAAAAACAATTCCTGAGTTTTCTTTAAATTACCATCTTCTTGATAAAGAAAAGCTAATAGAAAAAGATGTTTACCTAAAATCTTTGGTCTTTTAAATAAATCAGTATTATATTTTTTTATTAACATTTCACGACCTATAATTCTAGATTTTAAATTTCCACTTAAACGATTTTCTTTTTCATCAAAAAAATTAACCTTGACCAAAGACTGATTTATAAAAAATCCCTGACTATTTTTTGACAATCTTATAAAAAAATCTTTATCTTCTGCATTAGGAAAATTTTCATCAAAACCCCCTATTTCCAAAACCTTCTTCTTTTTACAAAAAATTGAAGGGGTAGCTACTGCCATTTTCAAAGAAAGAGCTTCTTCAAAAAAAGATTGCACACCTTCTTTGAAATCATGTTTTTGTGTGTAAATAAAATCACCACTCTGTTGAGAATAAACATCAACAATACAATACACAAAATCTATTTTTTCAAAACTAGCTTCAATAATTTGATACTGTTTTTCTATTTTCTCTGGATAGAATTCGTCATCATCATCTAAAAAAGTAATGTATTTACCCTTCGCTTTGTTAATACCAACATTTCTTGAAGCAGAAGCCCCTAAATTTTTAATATTCTGAATATATTGGATTCTTTCATCTGAAATTTGGCTAATAATTTTATCCGCTCGTTTCTCTAAACCATCATCAATAACAATAATTTCAAAGTCTTGAAATGTTTGACATAAAACACTTTGAATAGCCCTTTCCAATAATTCAGGTCTATTGTGAGTTGGAATAATAACACTAATTTTAGGATTTAAAGACATATTTAACTAAAGTATAAACAAATATGCACTTAAAATAAAGGTTTTCTCAACGAACCCAACTTTATGATATAATAATTTTATGAATTTATTAAAAAAGATAATTCCAAGAATAAATTTTCTTATTAAAGAATCCTGGGGGAAAAATATTTTTATTATTATTTACTCAATATCTCCTAATCTTGTTTTTAAAAGATTAAAAAAAAGAAATTGGATTCCTAATATTTTAAAAAAAAGAAATCTCATTGATTATAATCAGAACGAAAAAAACTTTGTCTGTATGGGTTATACTTTTTTTTACAATAATCACCTTCCTGTGGGTGATATTGTTTCAATATTACTGTCTAAAAATGAATTTATAAAAAAGAACATATTAAATAATAATTTACTTTTAGATTTTGAAGGCCCCTATGAAGAAAACGGAGTATTTTTAGAAAAAGATGATGTTGTCATTGATGCAGGATCAAATATAGGACTTTTTTCTATATTTGCGTCACAACAAATAGGAGGTGGTGGAAAAATTTTTTCCTTTGAACCAATAAAAGAAACGGGTATTTTTTTAAACAAAAATATAAAAACAAATAATATAACTAATATTCAATATCTCCCATATGCACTGGGTGATATCAATACAAATATTAATTTTTTTGTAAATAAAGATAAATTGGTTAGTAGCTCTAGCGAAAGACAAGGGAAAAATACAGAAATTGAAGAAGTACAACAAATTACTCTAGATTCTTTTATTGAAAAAAATCAAACTATAACTAAAATAGACTTTATAAAAATAGATATAGAGGGAGCTGAAAGAAAATTTCTAGATGGGGCGAGAAATACCATTCAAAAGTATAAACCGAAAATAGCTATTTGTACCTATCACCTCCCAGACGACCCTGAAATAATTGAAAGTAAAATAAAATTGTTTGTTCCGAAATACACAATATACAAAACCAAAACCAAATTATTTGCATGGATAGAAAAATAATAAACTTATGAGCGAAAATAAACAAAATATTCTAAATGAAATTTCTATGGTTTGTGCCAATTATGGCAATCATGAAAATTTAAAAGATGTTCTTTTGGACTGGTTTAAATTCCTTGGTGGAAAACCAGCAGAAGTTATTATTATGGACGCAGGAAGCAATCAAAACACAAAAAAAGCCTATCTTGAATTATTAGATCAAGGATTAATAGATACTCTCTCATTAAATAAAGAAAATCATCCAGAAAAAGGAAAAGATTTTGCTCATATACGAGAATATCATGTTGCCAATTTGTCACGAAAAAAATATTTGTTATTTTTTAAATTTGATACTCTCCCTTATTGTCAAAAAAATGATGGCTGGTTAGAAAAAGCAATTTCCTTTCTTAATAAAGGAGAAATTTTTGCCTTTGGCGGTTCTTCTAACTATAAAGCAAAACATCATAATGCTTGGGACGGTTATTATTTCAGCGACAGATTAAGCGAAAACTTCGCGCTTATAAAAAGAGACACTCACACAAAAGCTATGCGAGAATATGCAGGTGATTTTATTGATTCCGGTTTTAGAGAAAATAATCCTGAACCAAACCAAAGAAGAACTGTCGAGGTAGCTTGGGAAAATTACATTCAAAAACACAAAGTTTATACTTTGATGAAGGAAGAAGATGAAGACTGGACAGTCTTCCACACAAACATAACAGGGGAAAGATTAAAACAGCAAAGGAAAAAATATAAAGAAAGAATTAATATTAAAAAATATTTGAATGCAGGACTATATGCAGAAAGAGAAAACAAATGGTTTTATGGGCAAAAAACAAGCATTAAAAAGAAAATTAAACTCATCTTAAAAAAGATACTTAAAATTTAATTTAAAGCTCTATTTTAACCTGTGTTGTGTATGTAGAAACCACCTGTTTTTTCTAGAACTTTGTTCTATATAACAAAAATTAAAATTATTTTTCCAAGCGACATAATTAAAACTTAATTGGTCTCTACAACTTCCATTTTGAATTTCTTGCCACCAAGCTTCCATTGTTTGTATGACATCTTCTTCATTATGTCTTCTCAACAAAACCATCCCCACTATTAAACCACTATGTTTGGGATAATTTTCTTTACGATATTTTTCTATTTGAAATTTAATTAATTCAGGATCATCTTTATATTTCACTCTCTTTTTACCAAGCTCTAAAATGAATCTTGCTTCATCGTAAACACAATCACGATATTCTTCGAATTTCAAAGGAAAAAACTTTTTCCAAAATTTTCTATAGGGGGTATGGTCAAAAGCTGAAAAGTTAACATCTTTTAAATATTTTTTTATTAACTCACTCACATCCCCTTTCACCAACATATTTCCATCAATCCAAATACTAATTTCATATTCTGGAAAATATTTATGAGGCAAAATTTTGTAAATTTTTGCGCTTCTGTTTGGATCTTCAAACTCAGGTTTTACTTTTCTAACTTCCCAAACACCCGAAACAAAATCTGAATCAGTAAAACACACAAAATCACATCCTTCAGGAATAAATTCCGGTTCAATCAAGTTATCTTTTCCGCCAAAAATGGCTGTATAAATTACAACTTTATTTTTCATTTTTTTTTAACAATAATTACTAGATTTTCCACAAACTTATCAGTAAAAAAATTAAAAAATTTATAAATCAAATAGAGAAATTTTCTTTTTAGACTTTGTCTATATTTAGGCCACACATCATCTAAATAACTTTCTTCTGTAACTTCCCAGCCATTCTTTTCTAATAATTTTTTAAGAACTATAAAATTAAAATAGACAGTATGATCACTATTTACACTTGGCTCTTTTTTTAAAAGTTTTTCCATTATATTAAAAAGACCAAAAGCGTTTGGGGTAGTAATTATCAATGTTCCTTCATCTTTTAAATTTCTCTTACAAGAATCCAAAAATAAACCTAAATTTGAAAGGTGCTCAATTAAATCTCCGGCAAAAATTACATCAAATTTTTTATCAAAATCAAAATTTTCAGCTGATTGTTTTCTATAATTTCCAAGATTTCTCAATCGACCACCATCGAAATTTAAATCAACACCAAAAACATTACTACTCTGAGATAATAAAATTTTATGCACCCAATCTTTACTATCTATATTCGTATTCTGCCCCCAAAAACCCACATCCAAAACTACATCATCTTTAGAAATTTTATCTTTAATTAACTTTTCTTTTGATTTATATATTTTAATTTTGATCATTTATTTAAGATAACCCCATACAACTTCTCGGTACCTTGATATTTTAATAATTTTTAAATCAAAATTATCTAATTTAAATCCACTCCCTAAATCATAATGAACCTCTCCTATAATATATTTAGTATTTGTTGGGTTCTTTATAACCTTATGTTCCCCTCCCTCTATATCAAATTTAATTAAATCAAAATCTTGCTTGGGTAACTCTATACATTCTACTTGCGCTGTAGGAAAATTTTCATCAAATCTATCCACTAAAGAAGATGATGCTGAACTACTACCTAAATACATTTTTTCAAAACCGTTTTTGTCACTTATGGCCTTATTAAAAATCTTTACATTATTTAAATGGCCCACATTTCTTTTTAATTTTTTAAAAGTTTCGGGGTTTGCCTCATATCCACAAATCACAGCATCCGGATATTTTGCCTTAAAAAATAATATTGAATAACCAACATTAGAACCTAAGTCTAAAATTGTTTTTGGAGTTCCTAATTCTCTATCATATTCTCCTTTTAAAAATATTTCCCTAAAAGTTTGAGCATCTGACATATCAGTAATATGGGTTTTAATTCTTACATCATGAACTTTTACAGTAATATCTTTTAACAACCACAAGAATATACTTTCTAATTTTCTGTATTTTACTATTAATTTTAATATAAATACTTTCACTTTAAATTAATTTTTTATACTCTTCTAATATTTTCTTTATTTCAAATTTTTGACTTTGTTTTTGAATTCTTTCTGAATATTTTTTTCTTAAAACTTCATCCTCAAAAAGACAAATAATAGCTTCCGCTATTTTTTCTATATCTTGTTTTGCTACCAAGATTCCATTTTGTACATATTCTATTTTACCTTTTTCTAAGGTTTTATTAAAGTCAGAGCGAGGGGCCAATAATTCCCTTGACCCGGATCCGCAATCAGTAGCGATAATCGGCAAAGATAAAATACCGGCTTCTACTAGAGCATTAGAAAAGCCTTCCCAAAGTGAAGAGGAAACAAAAACATCTGCGTTTTTCATATACAAATAAGGATTTTCCACAAAACCAACCAAATAAACATATCCTCTCAAATTCAATTCATAAATTAAATTATTTAAATTATCTTTTTCCCCTCCCTCCCCTAAAATAATTAGTTGAGCATCTATTTTTTGTTTTACTAAAGAAAAAGCTTTAATTAAGGTTTCAAAATCTTTTTGTTTTTGTAATCTTCCAATAGCCAAAATAGTAAATTTATCAGAATATTTCCACTCTCCCTGAACTGCTCTTTTTTCTATCTCTGAAATAAACTTTGGATTATAAATAACCTGTATTTTATTTTTTGGAATTTTAGAAACCCTTTCTAAATCAAAAGCTACATTTTGAGAATTAGCAATTATTTTATCCGCATAGGGATACAAAAATTTAATCAAAAAAGGGATTAATCTGTCTCGTTTATTTTTATACTGCTTAAATAAATCAGAAAAAGTCATTCCAACTCTAACAAAAATTTTTGTCTTAGTCATAGAAATCATTTTAGCTAAAATTAAAATCAAGTTAGCATGCTCGGAGGTTCCTAAAATAAACAAAGGTTTTTTTTCTCTCAGATATTTTATTATTGGGAAAATAGAAAAAGCAATCCGAGAAGATTCTAGTTCAATAATATTTATTCTAGAGTCTACTTTATCTTTTAACGAACCTTCGCGACGAAATAAAAGCAAATCCACCTTAAAACCGTCTTCCACAAATCCCTGTGCCAAATCCAAAAGCACTCTTTCACCACCACCGCTATGCAAAGCAATCGTATAAAAAGCTATTCTTTTTGAATATGTTTCTTTTTCCATTTATTTTGTTAATATTTCGCCTAAAGATCTTTTAACAACCTCAACAGGAACATTTTCTAAACATCTTAATTTACTACCCCTATTTTTTTCCAAAAAATCTCTTCCTTCATAAATCACTTGGTTGCAATTGTTAATTGAAAATAAAATACGAGCATTTTTATTGTAATAAGGCAACCAATTTGGAGTTCCGTTTTTAGCGATAACCAAAGATTTTTTATTTAAAAAAGAAGCAAGGTGAGTAGTCCCCGTGTCTACCCCCACAAATAAATTTGCTCCCTCAATTAAATTACATAAATCAGTTATTCTTAAATTAACAAAAACAAAAACATTGTCAAAAATTTTAGAGAAATTTTGAAGAATTTCGCTATCATTTCCTCCTCCAGTTAAAACAATTTTTAAATTATTATTTATTTTTTTAATTTCTTTTATAAAATCTGACATTTCTTTTCCGTTTAAACTTCTTCCTTGTGTAGCCGCCAAAGGATTAATTACCACAAAACTATTTTCTGTTAAATCCATTCTTTTCAAGATGTTTTCGTCTTTTTGATATCTAAATAAAGGATTTTCTATTTTGATTTCAAAACCTAGTGAAAGCAAAACTTGTTTTAAAAATTCGGGATAAATTATATCTGTATGATAGTCTAAAACTTCATTATAAATAGTTTCATTTATTTTCTCTCCATCGTCAAAACCTACCAATTTAGAATATGGCATCAAAGCTATCATTTTAGCTTGCAACTTTACCAACAAGGAAAGTTTTCCTGGGGTGGGAGCTGTTAAAACCAAATTAGAAGAAAAATAAAATTTTAATAATTTTATCATTCCCGAAATCCCCTTATAGGATTTACGATTTACTAAAATTATTTTAATGTAAGAATATTTTTCTAAAAATTGTTGTAGAAGCTTTTCACTTTTTGGCACCACGACATAAAGATTCAATTCAGGATTATTTAAATAAACATTTTCCAAGAAGAAAATTGTCATTAAAAAATCCCCCATGGACCCGTTTTGAAAATAAATTAAATTTTTATATTTCATAGATTCAAATAATTTTTCATCAAAAAACCGTTATCAGAAAAAAAGAGTTGGTAAAAGCTTTTCACATTAAGATAATTAACAAAACTTTCTCTCGCCATTTTTTGCATATTTTCCCAATCCTTATCAGATAATTTATCATAAAAATCAAAAATAATCTTATCTAAGTTAGAGATATTCTTATAGTCAATTCTTAAAACAAAATCATCATAATTAGCTACTTCTTCCAAAGGAAGAATACACTCAGTATCAATTAACACAGGGATTCTTCCAAGAGAAAGAGCTTCAAAAAATCTCAAAGAAAAATTACCGTCACCTTTAGGAGCTAAGACGAAATCAGAATTTAAAAGGTTATTTATATATTCATTTCTTGCAATTTCAGGAAGAATTTTAATCGTTTTTAAATTTCCTGAATAAAAGTCCCTTAAAATAAAATTAGTTTTTACTAAATTAGATTTTTCTAAAACCTTAATAGCTTTTTTCCTAAAGAAAATTCCTTGCCGATAAACTTCTCTTGAAGCAAAAAAAGTTTTAATCCAAAATTTTAATTTTCCTTTCCAACCTCTGATATCAGCAAAACCACAAAAACCAACTCTTGGTTTTTCTTTTTTCTCTCGCAAAGAAATATTTGTATTTTCTAACAAATCTTCTATAAAAGGAGGGGCGATAATTTCATTAAATTTCTTTTTAAATTTATATTGTGAAGTTCTAAAAACCACAGAATTTTCTATATTAACTTCCCCGTCTGAATCTCCATATACAAAAACAATAATTTTCTTTTGTAATTTTTTAGAAAGGTCTATTATTTCTTTTAAATAATTTTCTTGATTTTTTATCAAAGGGTAATTATGGGGCAACATTAAAAAATCAGCTTCTTCAGGTTCAAAAACTAAATCAAAAAAAGTTTTATCAAAAAAGTTTTGACCTTTATTTAAAAATAAAAAACCTCCTTTTGTTTGAAATCCTAAATTGGGGTACAAAATTGGAAGGTATGGTAAATCTAAAATTTTACTTATATAAATTTTCATTATTTTAAAAAGAGATAATCTTTAACAATTCTTTACCTAATATTTTGGGAGTACAGTTTTGAGTAAACTTATTATAACTATTTTCAGCTAATTTTTCTCTTAAGTCAGAATCTTCTTTTAATTTCAAAATAGCTTTAGCTAAAGCCTCTGAATTAGCGGTTGGCACTAAATATAAATCATTCTCGTCAAATAATTCTCTAATAGCAGGTGTATCGGCTGTAATTACTGGTTTTCTACAAGCGACATAATCATAAATTTTATTCGGAATAACTCTTTTTGATTTTATTGTGTCACCAAAAATTCCTAAACAAACATCACTTCCTTGAATATCCTCGGCCAATTTTTCTTTAAAAACATTTTCTTTAAAAATTACATTTTTGAAAGAACCGTCATCATATTTTTTCTTAGCAACCGACCCACCCATCAAAAAAACAATATCATCGTGTTTTTCTAACAAACAAGCTGCCTCAAGAATATATTCCTGTCCTTGTAAGGGAATCAAATGTCCATAAAAATAAATCTTAAACTTTCCGTCTTCAATAGCATTTTGGGGAAAAAATAAATCAGTCGAAGTCCCCAATAAAATTTTTCTTATCTTTTTTTTCATCAATATTAAAACTTTCTATAAAGTATTTTCTGTATTCATCAGTAAAAACTAAAACAATATCTGCTAATTTAAAAGAAGCCCAATCAAGCAACCAATAATATTTAGCTTTTAAACTTTCTTTTTTTATATTTTTTCTATCCAAAACTTCAGATTCATAAATGGGGGCAAAGGAATCAAAAATTATTTTCTTTCTAGTAAGAAAACGAGCTAAAATCATTGTTTGGAAACCCGGAAACGCCACGAACAAAACATTATAATCTTTTCTTATCTTCCAATGTTTTTTAATTAAATCAATATATTTTTTAAAACCAGTCTTTTCTGAACGACATTCTAAAACAACCACATCGTTTTGACGTAAACCGTTCATCAACACCCGGTTTCTCGAATACTCAGGATTATAAATTCCAAAAAAACAAACTTTAAGCATAATATAAATTTAAAATCTTAATGATTAATTTTTTCAAATTATGACTTTTTTCAACCCTTTCTCTTAATCCAAAATTCAAATTTTTCTTCTGAGAAATTTCATAAATTTTTTCTGCTAAAAGTTCTGGTTCTAATTTTTCTAAAATTAATTCTTCGGGTAAAATATTCTCAAAGGTTTTATTAAAAACTATAACAGGCAATTCACAAGCCATTGATTCCAAAACCACTTTGTCAGCTCCTCCTGTGGGACACAAATTTAAACTTAAATTCGCTTTTTCATAAATAGCATTGATTTCTTTATTAGCGACAGGAGAAACGAAACTAATTTCATTTTCTAAATTATTTGTTTTAACCAAACTTTCAAGAAGCACTTTATATTCTCTTTGAACATATGAATCAGCCCCACCAATTAAATCAATTTTAAATTTAAAATCCAGATATTTATTTTTTAAAATTACCGCCGATTTAATCAAGATGTCTTGATTTTTTATGGGAGCAATCCTTCCGACTAAAATCATTTTGAAAATCTCATTTTGAATTTTATCTTTCTTAATTTTAAGCTGTTCTAAATTAATTCCATGACCCGTAATATGAAGTTTTTTGCTTTTTAAACCAAAAGATTCTGAACTAGCCGAGAACACCAAATTAGCCATTTTCTCAGCTATCCTTAACTTTAAATTAACAGCCTTATGTGTGTACCAAAGTCCCACCCTTTTACCCCAAAATCGCCATAAAATTGACCCTAGAACCACGTATTCGGGGTTCATGTGAACAAACACATTATCGTAATTTTTTCGCTCCTGCCAGATATATTTATAAAAATTAAAAATATATTTTTTACGACTTTTGTTGCTGGATTGCCACGTCGTTCCGCTTCGCTTCACTCCTCGCAATAACAAATTATTCTTTCCCAAGGATAAGACTTTTACATTTCGAGGTAAATCATATTCACCCACACCTAAAGCAATTACTGTCACCTTTTCACAATGTTTTGCAAATTCAGAAATCCACCCGTGCATAAAACCGAGTACATCATCATTCTTATCTACTTTTTGCGTTACGATTAATAATTTCATTGACTTGTATATTATAGTAGTATATTATAGTAGTAATCACCAACGGAAAAGATCACCCTACAAGGTTTCGTCCTTGTAGGGCCTTTTCTTTTTATAGGGAAGTTTTCTCCCACATTTCTTTAAAACCTCTTAAATATTCATTTCTTGAATGAAAAGATTTGTTCATATAATCTTGTTGAGCTTTTTTAGCACAAGCTTCCAATAATTCAGGATGTTGTTGTGCATTGATTATATTTTTCGCTAAATTTTTTCGATTATTCATTTCCACCAAGAAAGCATTATTACTACTCAAAATTTCCCCCACAATTCCAACCTTAGTGGTCATCACTGGGCAACCTGATAAAGTTGCTTCAACTAAAGACATTCCATAGCCTTCATAAAAAGAAGTGTTTAAAAATAAATTCGCACTCTTGTAATAAGGCACAGGATTTTCTACCCAAGATTTAAAAATAACATTTTCTTCTACTCCTGTTTTTCTAGCGATCCTCTTTAAATTTTTTCTTTCAGGACCGTCTCCTACAATTACTAAACCAGTTTTAGGAAGAATTTTTAAAACATCTTTCAAAGCGTACAAAGCTAAACCAATGTTTTTTTCCCGAGATAAACGACTTATCATCACAATAATAAATTTAAAACGTGGATATTTTTTATGTAAGTCAAAACCAACTTTTTGATTAGAAATAAAAAAAGGATCAATAAAAATTGGTAAAACAGTTATTCTACTTTGATATTTTTCTGGTAAAGACAATTTAATTCTTTTAGAAACTACCCGAATAGAATCCGCTTTATCCAATAAAAATTTTGCCACAAAATAACGGAAACGATTTCCCCAAGAAAATCTAATAAAATTAGGATTAAAAATATCTGTATGAATTTGTAATTCTAATTTTGTATTTATCTTCTCTGAAATTTTATAAGCAATAAAACCTGTTTCATAAGGATCTTGAGCACTCACTAAGTCAATTTCGTCTAGTTCTTCAATGGCAATGTTGATGGCGTCTTTGTAGTAATTTAACTTAAATTTTGAATTAGTGGGATAAACAAAAGCATTCTGGGCAATTTTAATTTTATCCTTAATCTCCTTATCTTTATCGGCCAAATTAAAAACAGTTATATCTAAATGGTCCACTAAACCAGCGTAATCAAGCATTCTTTGACGAACAGCACTATTTTCCTCCAATATTTTTTTATCAGTACTAAGCAATAAAAGCCTCATATACATAGTATATAGTATTCAGTATTTGGTATCCAGTATTTAAAATTAAAGAACTTTTTCTAATTCATCCAAAGTATTTTCAATAGAAAATCGCTGAACTTTTAATCTCGCATTTTTAATAATTTTTTCTCTAAATTTATTATTTTTTAGAACAAACAGAATCGATTCTATAATCTGGTCTTTATTATTCGGTTCAACTAAAATTCCTTCTTTTCCATTTTCTATCAATTCAGGCAAAGGCCCCACTTCTGTTGCAATCACAGGCAAACCCAAAGACATGGCTTCCACAGTATCAAAAGAAAAAGATTCCCAATTAGTATTAAAAACAAAAATATCAGCCCTTTTCTTTTCTTCCAACAATTCCTCTCTAGATAATTGCCCTGCCAAAACCACACTTTCGTTTAAATCCAATTCATTAATTAAATTTTCTAATTCTTCTTTTTGCGGACCACTTCCCACAATTTTTAATTTTAAATTCGGAATTTCTTTCAAAAGCTCTGGTATACATTCAATTAAAACTTTAAAACCTTTCCATGGAACCAATCTCCCCACTGACAACAAAACCTTCCCTTCGACATTATGGACTTTCGACTCCTGCCTGCCGGCAGGCAGGTTTGACTCGTTTAATCTAATTCCGTTGTAAATTACCTTTATTTTTTCAGAATCTATTCCCCATTTTTCAATAATTCCTTTAAAATAATAACTAGGGACAATGACATTTTCAGCATCTCCAGCCACCCAAGTTTGAATTGTTTTAAATATTTTTACAAAAAAATTATAACCTTTTTCTTTTTCAGCAAAAGAATCTAAATCTTCCGTAATCCCAAATCTCTGAACTCCCTGTTCCCAAGCATAATCACCAGCAATTCTCACAAAAAATCTTTTGTTTAAAATTCTAGCCATCAACATTGAAGGGAAACCAACACTAACTGGATCTTGGGCATAAATAATATCAACACCCTTAGCCTTTTTTAAAATTTTAAAAAAATAGACAATATGACGAATCCCTTTTGGTAAATGGCGGACTTCATTAAAAGGCAAAACTTCTACTTCATAGCCTCGTTTAGGCAATTCATCAAAAAGTAACTTAGAATAAGTCGCAGGACCACCTATTTCTGGAGGATAAACCCCAGTTGTAATTAAAATATTTTTCATACCAAAGAATCAAATATTTTTCCCATATCAACAGCAATCAAATTCCAATCATATTTTTTAATAACCATTTTATAAGCTTTTTCAACTATATAATCTTTCAATTTTTTATCAGCCAAAATTTTCTTCACTCTTTCGGCTATGGATTCCGGATTATGTACGATACAAAATAAACCGGTTTCTTCGTCTTTTAAAAAATCAGGAATACCTCCCACTGGGGTAGCAATCACTGCTAATTTAACCACCATGGCTTCCAAAAAAGAATTTCCCAAACCTTCCGATAAAGAAGGACGAACAAAGATATCTGATATTCTCAAATACTTTGGTAATTCTTGATGATTAATAAAACCCAAAAACTTAACTCTTTTTTCCAAACTTCGTTCCATCACAACCTCCTTTAATTTTTCTTCATCAATCCCCCCACCCAATAAAAGTAATTTAATATTAAGGGGTAAATAAATTAAAGACTTGATCAAATCTTCTAAACCATTTTTATAATTAAAACGCCCCGTGTGTACTAAAAAAATGTCGTCTTCTTCTTTACCTAAACTTTTCGCTAAAGAATCTAATTCCGTCACCGAATATTTTTGACTAAAATTTTCAATATCTACTCCGTTAGGAATAACCTCAATAGGACAAACAACCTCATTTTTCAAAGCTCTATTTTTTAAATCAAAACTAATAGTCTGAATCAAATCCGCCTTATGAAAAACCAAAAGATGCCATGGTTGAATTAAAAATCGATACAAAAAATCACTCCCCCCAACATATCTTTTTAAATATTCCTCTTCATCTCCTTCTTGCAAAGTTAACAATAATTTAACCTGTGGTTTTAAAATCTTAAAAAAAGAAGCTCCGATACTCGCCTGACTTGCCATAATAGACCAAACAATTTGATAATTCTCTTTCTTATAATTTTTTAAAGCCACCCACAATCCGCAAAAAGGCAGGAGAAATTTATCCAGATTTTTAAAACCAAAACCCACACGAAAAACATTTATATTTCCTATTTTTTCTTTCTTAGACAAATTTTTATCCATCCGTGCTGTAATCATGAAAAATTCACAGCTTTCGCCTAAACGATCAGTGATTTCTTTAACAGCCACTTCTGCCCCAGACATAAAGGGCTCGTAGGCTGTTGAAAATATTAAAATCTTTTTTCGCATATATGTTATTTAATTATATTTTGAATATAATCTTTTATATCTTTTTCAGCAACCCAGCCTAACTCTTTCATTTTAGTTAAATCCATTTTTGAAAAATTTCTATCACCTCTTTTTTCTGGCAACATTTCTATTTCTCCTCCAAACATTTGAGCAATTTCTAAAATAGAATATTCTTTTTCAGAACTAATACAGTGACCATCACCCTGACCTTTCTCTCCGACTAAGATAAGTCCACGAACAGTATCTTCCACATGAGTAAAAGCTCTTTTTTGTGTCCCTGGAGCCACCACTGAAAGTTTTTCGCCTTTTAATTTTTTATCAGTAAAAATTCCAATCAAAGTTGCATATTTTCCAGTACGCATTTCTCGCCCACCAGAAACATTATAAAAATAAGTAATCGCATAATCCAAACCAAACCAATTTCCATAATTATTTACCAAATCAGTATTCGATGCCTTAAAACAAGCATAGGGACTTTGATCTTTACCATTTCCATTATTATCACTGAATTCTCCGAATTTAGTACTTGATCCCGCGTAAATCAAACGAATTTTATTCTTACGACAAAATTCTAAAACTTTAAAAGTTCCCAATTTATTCATTTCCCAAACCAAAGCAATATCTTCAAAAGAGGTTAACACCCGAGAATATTCACCTAAATGATAAACAATGTCGGGAATTTCAGTCACAAGGAATTCAATATCTTTAGTATGCCCTTCGATATATTCAGCCCCAACAATATGATTTTCTTTTTTACCAGTAAAATAATTATCAAGAGAGATAACTCGGTTATTTTCATCTTTAACTAACTCTTCAATTAGATGAGAACCTATAAAACCAGCACCGCCGGTCACTAAAACTATTTTCTTTTTCATTCCCCTATAATACTATAAAAAATCTTGTTTTTTAAGCTATTTTGAATCGATAGCCGAAACAAAAATTGTTCCACCCACGGCCATGGTAGCGATGGCAATAGTAAGCAATCTCCATTTATTTAATAGTTTTGATTTTTCTGTAGGCTCTTCAGAAGAAAAATCTAATTTTTCTTCATCTATTTTTTGCTCGGTTGAAGTTCCCAAAAAAGAAAGGCTCCCCGCCACCGAAGCTGTTTGGGTTTGAGTGTTTTTTATTTCTGGAATAATGTTTTCTTTTTGAATTGGTTCAGAAACTTTAACAGCGACACTTGATTGAGGAAGAACTTCAGCAATTTTATTTTCTAAATAATTATAAAAAATTTCTCCGTTAGGATAAAGCAAATAGACCATCTGTCCTATTTGTGGATACAGGTTAGTAACCTTGGATGAAAAAGCAATTTTAGTATTGGCTAAAAGTATTGTATTTTTAGGTAAAGTAAAAAATTGATTATCTATCCGAAAACGCCACCACGATAAATCAATATTATTTTTTGAAGGATTATTTAATTCTATAAACGAATTATTCATTTCTCTAGAAACATTCGAAATAAAAATTTCAGGAGCAACCACCTTCATTTTAATTCTATCTATAGCTGAATATTTTCCAGAAACCACTTCTAGAGTTACTAAATAATCTCCTGGATAAACAAAAGCATGTAAAACTTTCTGACCTTCCACTCTAGCCCCATCTCCGAAAGACCAAATATATTTTTCATTTTCCAAAGGAAAATTATTCAAACCAACAGACTCGCCTTCAAATAAAAAATCTGCTCCTGCTGTTGGTAAATTTGGAGAAACTAAAATATGAGCTTTTATTTTTGGCTGAAAATAAGAAACTCCAGACTGATTTGAAAAAGAAACCTCTTCCTCACCCGAACTTTCATCACTTGGAGATACTATCTCCAAGTCTTGTTCTTCTGAGTCGGAGGGGCTAGGTGTTCCTAAGGTGGGCAAAGCAGAGGACCAAAATCCATTAATTTTTTGCAAAGTATTTCCATCACCATTGGCTCCATCCTCTTTTTGGTAGGAAACAGAATCTACATCTTCTAAATCCATATTTCTTAAAATTAATTGTTCACCGGTATTGGAAAGTGAAAAAGCACTATCAAAAATTAAACCACTAAAATTAGGCCAATCTATTTTAAATTTTTCCACATTATCTACAATAATTGCTGAAGTATTTCCTGCCAAAATCATAGAATCGCCTTCAATACTGGAAACTATTTTATGATTAGTCTCTGCTTCAAAAAGTCTCCAACCATCCAAATTAACACTTTCTGAATCATTATTATAAATTCTTATCCACTCCCTTCCACTATCACTTCCTTCAGGTAAGTCATACATAATTTCCACGATTTCAACTTGAGCCATAGAAATAATAGGCAATAAAAAACACAGAGCGATCATAAAAATAAACTTCTCTGTGTTTTTTTGTAAACTATTTTTCCTCATCGGGACTTTTTACATACAAAAGTTTTTCCAACCGATCTTTAGGAATTTCTTGTACCACCAATTTTCTTTCATCTCTTTCTTTGATTTCCTTTTTTACTTCTGTAGGAGGGTTAATAATTGTTTTTGGAGTAGTATCTTCCTGCGCCTTTACTTCAACTTTCATTTCATTCTCTTTTTTCAAAGAATTATTTTGTACATTTTGTAAGGCTTCAGACAATGCCGTTCTCAAATCCTTAGTATCTGGCATAATTATTTTAGGCTTAACAAATTTTGATTGACGAATGTTTTTGGACTGATTTCCTAATTCATTTAAACTTAGACGTTTTTCTGGAGTGCGAACCGGAGCTGAATTTGCTTGATTAATATTGTTTTTTGAAGAAAAATCTCTTGGTTTAAAATTTTTATTAGGAATTTCTTTTCTTTCTTGAACCGGAACAGGCACAACTGGTTGATTTTGTTTTTTCCCAGCAGGATCACCAGAAGCATGCCATTCCATAATTTTCTTTTCGATTTCTTCTCTTGGTACAGTAAAACTTTTTCGAGAAGCTTCCAGAATTTCATTTTTAAAAGACAAATTTGGAACTTGAATTGGTGGTAAAGTTTTTGCTGAAAAAGGATTAGAACCAATTCCATCTATCATTAATTTTAGATATATTTGAGCAAAACCAAGATTAACTAAATCTTCAGCAGTAAATTCAGGCGCAAATTCTTTTTCTAAAACTTCTGCATCAGTAGCACCAACTCTAAAAGTAATCATGGTCCCCACGTTTCCAAAGACAGCAGCAGCGACCTTCTCTGGCATCTGTTCAATATACTGGTGAGCTAAAGTTAAATTTAATTTATACTTTCTCGCCTGTGAAAGAATATCAGCAAAAGAATCATTGGCTAAATTTTGAAATTCATCAATATATAAATAAAAATTCGGTAAATTATGTAATTCAGCTGAACGCACATCGGCACGGCTCATGGCGGCTAAATAAATTTTGGTAGTCAACATAGAACCCAACAAATCTGCGTTAGCTTCACCAATTTGCCCAATAGAAAGATTCACCAACAAAATTTTTTTTGAATCTAAAATATCCCTAAAATCAAAAGAAGATTTTTCTTGTCCAATAATATTTCGAATCAAAGGATTAGAAGTAAATTGCCCCACCTTGTTCAAAATAGCGGCATAGGCATCTTTTCGGTAACGATCATCCCAACCAGCAAACTCCTCTGTCCAAAAAGCTTTTACCGAAGGGTCAGTTACATTATCCACCACCTTCTTTCGATATTTAGCATCGGTAAATATTTTAGTCATTCCCAACATGGTAGATCCTGGATATTCCAAAAGAGCCAATAAAGTATTATTAGTAATGTGTTCCATTCTGTCTGAAAAAGTTTCTTCACCCCAGATTTTCTTGAAAGCCGAAAGCAAACCCTGAGCTACTAAGTGTCTTTTGTCTGCTCCCACGTCTTCCATTACATTAAAAGCAATGGGGTGATCCACATCAAAAGGGGCAAAATAGATTACATCATCAATTCTATTTTCAGGCACATAATCTAAAAATTTTTTTACTGAACTACCGTGCGGGTCAATAAAACATAGGCCATTTCCTTGTTGAATATCTTGCACAGCCATGTTTTCCAACATAGTAGATTTTCCCATTCCGGTTTTTCCGATGACATAGACATGACGAGTTCTATCGGAAGCTTTAATTCCGAAAGGGGTTTTCCTATTTCGTCGATCAACTTCAGCAAAATATGTAATTGGGTTTTTTTCTTCTTCCACGTTCTTGTAATTATAACACAACACACCAATGTTAAACCAACATTAGTGTGAATTTTTAAAAATAACTTTCTTTCATAAAATAACAAGCAATATAGCCTTGTTAAACGGCTCAACAGGTTGAGCCGTTTAAAATTTAAGAGTTTTTTCTGGATTGCCACAATATTTTTAGAGAATTTTTTTGAAAAATTTTTTCAAAAAAATTCTCTAAAAATATTTCGCAATGACGGTCGCCTTCGGCGACCGTCACTTATTTATACAAAATACAAAATACCGAATACTATATACTAAAATAAAAGGCTCAGCGCTTTAGCGCCGAGCCTTTTATTTTAATTTTTATTTATCGTAGAGAGCTTCTTTAGTATATTTGTTCGACGCCGACCACAATAACCAAGAATTTAATCCAACATCATAAGTCGCTTGAATTTGGGCTCGTACCATAGAGGCTGTATAATCGGCGCCTAAATCAAAATCTTGTAACCATGGTCTTAATTTACTTGGAGTTGAACTAGCATTCAAAGCTTTCCCCACTGCTCTCTCCATAGAATATTTAACTACTTCATAGGGATGTTCAGCTGGATTCTTCAAACCAATAAAACCAGTTGGATAATGTGAAGGGTAAACCATGGGACAAATGAAATCAAAAAATGGCAAAGCATATTCCAAAACCTGACCGATATTTAAATCATCTGAATTGGTTGTTACCATTCCAAATAAATCTGCTGAAATTACTGCATCAATGTCACTCATTTTATTATCTAAATAAACAAAGAACTCTTGCATTACTTTAGCTTTTCCTTTTTCAGGATCAGCCTCTACCCGTTCTTCACTGATAGGATAATAAATATTATTCATATCGCCATCTGAAGGAAAACGAATATAATCAAAATTTAATTCATCAAAACCAAACTTATAGGATTCATGCGCTATGGCAATTACATAATCCCAAACATCCTGAGAACCAGCATCTAGCCAAGAAATCCCTTTTCGATCTTTCCATACCGGTCCATTTTTTGACTGTTTAACAGCTAAATCTGGTCTTAAGGCTACAAGGTTGGGGTCTTGAAAAACAGAAATTCTCCCAATCACATAAATACCTTTGCTATGCAAATATTCCAAAAATTCTTTAATATCAGGAATACGATTTTCCACCGCATCAAATTTTTTCAAATATTCATCTTCCACCTCAAAAGCGATCTTACCTGTATAGTCTTTAATATCAATTACAATAGCGTTAATTTCTGTGTCTTCAATTAATTGCACCAAAGGAGTTCGAATACTTTTAGTTCCAGCTACCCAACTAGTCATATATAAACCCCTAACTGAATTTGGTAATTCAACATGAGAAGCTTCTTTTACCTCTTCAGTTTTACTTTCAACAATAATTCGAGAATTTTTAAAATTAATAGTTAAATCAAATAAATCTGTTAAGAAAAACAATAAAAGCACTCCCATAAAAAGAGCACCAATGCCAATAAAACCAAAAGTTTTTTTCTTATTCTGTTTTAATTTCTGCAGAACTATCATTTTCAACATAAACATTATCTTTCACTTCTTCACGACTATGAGATGTATTTTTTTTATTTTCAGAAAAAGTATTCAAAATGATAATTAAACCAGCAAAAACAAAAATTACATTTTTCCAAAGACTTGGAATCCCTAAAAATGGAGTGACCATTATTATAAATGATAGTAAAATTATCTTCTTCATAGCCGTATTATACTGTATTTGTTTTAGAATACAAAATTAGAGACACAAGAACATTAAAGCACGAGAACAAAAAACAAAAACTGTCATTTTGCAACCGTCTTTGTTTTAATGCCTGCCTGCCGGCAGGCAGGTTTTTATGTTTTTGTGTTTTAATGCTTTATCGCTCCAACCAAAACAACAAACTCTCCTTTTACTTTATCTGGATTTTGTTCAAAATATAAAATTACTTCCGAAATATTTCCAGAAACGATTTGTTCAAACATTTTAGTTAACTCTCGAGCAACTACAATCTTTTTTTCTTTTTGCTCATCTACTGCTTCCAACATTTTCAAAGTTTTTAAAACTCGATGTGGAGATTCATAAAAAACCATAGTTCGCTTTGAATCAAAAATTTCTTGAATTAAAGTTTGTTTCCCTTTTTTATGAGGAAGAAATCCTAAAAAGGTAAAAGAATCCGCTAGTAAACCACTAACTGAAAGCGCAGAAACCACAGCACTAGGACCAGGGATTGGTAAAATCACAACCTTTTCACCAAATTTTTCCTTAACCTCTTTAACTAATTGAAATCCGGGATCAGAAATTGTTGGAGTTCCCGCATCAGAAACCAAAGCTAAATTTTTTCCTTCTCCCAACAAATCTAAAATTTTATCTGTTTTAATTTTCCCGCTAAAAGAATGATAAGAAAGAGTCGGAGTTTGTATTTCATATTTATCTAAAAGTTTTTTGGTCACCCGAGTATCTTCGCACAATATTAAATCCACTTCTTTAAGAATTCTCAAAGCTCGCAAAGTAATATCTTCTAAATTTCCTATGGGTGTAGCGACAATATAAAAATTATTCATGAAATTAGTATATAGTATTTGGTATTTTGTATCCAGCTAATTTAAAGACATTCTATCATTCTATAGAATGATAGAATGTCATTCTGAAATATATAATTAAAACTCATGAGTCACCTCGCAGAATTGAACCCTCCTCTCCAGCGGGTCGCCGATGAGGCGACTACCAAAATATCTATTGAGCCCTCTGTCGGACTTGAACCGACCACCTACGATTTACGATACCGTTGCTCTACCAGATGAGCTAAGAGGGCGAAACTCATCTCCTCTATAATTGGAGCCAATGTGCGGGATTGAACCGCAGACCTCCCCCTGACCATGGGGGTGCTCTACCAACTGAGCTACATTGGCTTTTAAACCAATTTAAATAATATATGAAAAACTATATATTTTCAATATAAATTAAAAAACCGAAACAAAAAGTTTCAGTTTTTTAATTTTGCGCGAGTGAAGGGACTTGAACCCTCGACCTTCCGCGTGACAGGCGGACGCTCTAACCAGCTGAGCTACACCCGCAAAGTGCACACATACTTTAACAGATATCCTTAATTTTCTCAACAATCTGTGTGTCGACGGAAGGAGTTGAACCTTCGACCTCAGCTTTATGAGTGCTGCGCTCTAACCAACTGAGCTACGCCGACATTTATTAATACGAAAAACAATATAACATATTTACAAAAAATTTTAAATACTTCCCAAAACAAAACCACCTTAATTAAGGTGGTTTTGTTTACTTGTTGCGGAAGTTTGAATCGAACAAACCCCTGGAGGTTATGAGCCTCCCGTGCGACCACTACACCATCCCGCGATATATGTTTTCAACTTTCAATTTTATAAACAATCTAACCTCCTTTGAGGTTATGAGTCATAAGACTCATGCGTGCGACCACTACACCATCCCGCGATATGTTTAGTAGATTAGCTTTTAGTTTTTAGAGAATTAGAAAAAATTACTTTGTGATTTTTCTTGCCTCAAAACTTTTAACTAACCTATGTAATATATAACAAAAAACGTGAAAAATCAAACAAAAAATATTGAAAAGTATGGAGGCGGACCTACAGCTCGCCTCCTAAAAACTAAGTTTATCTAATAACTAACTTACTAATTTAGATATATTCAAATTCTTCAAAAACTTCTTTATATAAAGAAATTGCTCTTTTTGCCATTCGACTAGTCAACATAGCATCAGCTCCTCCATGAGCTATCATATTTCTTATTTTGTGGGCTTCCCAAGCACTATTCAAAGTTGTAAAATCGCTAATCTCAACACTCCTCAATCTTTCTCCTAAAGAATCTCCATGATATCCAGAACTAACTAAAATTTCATCCAAAATTACATCGGCATCAATAATGGCCATTTTCCAATCAGACTGTGATTCAGAATTAATCTGTTGTAAAATCTTTTCCCAACGTTCATTTTTAATTTCACCGTTTGAAAAACCAGCTCCTGAAATTACAGTATCAAATATTTTTGCGTTAGCCTCAAGAACAATCGCTCTTTTTTTATAAGTATAAATAATTCCCAAAAACAAAGCCCCTGAAATAAAAAAAGAATAGAACATGAATATAGGCCAGTATTCATAAAAAAACTCAATTAAGTGAGCCGGATTTAAAAAATAAAAAATATTTTTAATTAAAAGATAAATCCAATAATATATTTGCTGAATATTTAAAAAGTCAATATGCTCCATATAATAAATTATAACACAACCAAAAACTAAAAAGGAAAAGCTAAAAGTGAAAAAGTATATTTAAAAAGACAAAAGGAGGAAAAGTTAAAGCCTCGCCATTTTATAATTTAAAATTTTAAATTTATAATTCAAAGTATTTCTTAAGAAATATTTTGTAAGTCTTCGCTTATCTTAAATAAAACATTTTCATGCAAATAAGGAGCACTCACCAATAAGCCAGTCGGTAATTTTTTTCCATCTCGCTCTACTTCTCCTTCTGGTACAGAAATTGCTGGAATACCAACCACGTTTGCAGGCACAGTAAATACATCAGCTAAATACATTTGCAAAGGGTCACTCGCTTTTTCTCCAATTTTAAAAGCCGGAGTAGGTGAAGTCGGAGTTATTATAGCGCCTACTCCTTCAAAAGCTTTTTTAAAATCTCTTTTAATTAGTTCTCTCAAGGCTTGAGCTTTTTTGTAATAAGCATCTTTATAACCTGCCGATAAAATATAGGTTCCCAACATAATTCTGCGACGCACCTCCTTTCCAAAACCCTGTCCTTTAGTTTTTTTGTAATTCTCTAAAAGATTTTCTCCTTCCACATGCAAACCATAACGCACCCCGTCAAAACGCGCTAAGTTAGTAGAAACCTCTGCAAACATCACTATATAATAAACAGCCAAAATATGATTCACATTTGGCAAATCTATATTCTTAATTTCGTAACCAAGAGTTTTTAATTTTTCCACTGATTTTTCAAAGTTTTTTTTGACATCTTCATCCACTCCTTCCAAAAATGACATTGGCACTCCGATAGTTTTAATTTTAGCTAAATCAATTTTTATTTCTTCTTTTTCTATTATTCTTTTAGACAATGAGGTGCTGTCATTTTTGTCTTCACCTTTAATACAATCATAAACAATTTTTAAATCATCAATATTTTTAGCAAAAGGTCCTATTTGATCCAAAGAAGATCCCATAGCAATCGCTCCATAACGAGAAACTCGTCCGTAGGTAGTCTTTAAACCATAAAGACCAGTAAAACCAGCTGGCTGACGAATAGAACCACCCGTATCAGTTCCTAAAGCTACTAAAGCCATATTAGCTGCGACTGCCACTGCTGATCCACCCGAAGAACCTCCCGGAACTCGTGTAATGTCATAAGGATTTTTTACCACACCAAAAGCTGAATTTTCTGTGGAAGAACCCATAGCAAATTCATCTAAGTTAGTTCCGCCAATAAATACCACTCCCGCTCTTTTTAATTTTTTAATGACAGTAGCATCATAAGTGGCACGATAATTTTCTAAAATTTTTGAACCAGCTGTGGTTTTTTTCCCTTCAATCAAAATATTATTTTTAATTGCCATCGGGATTCCTGTCAATAACTCGGCTGTTCCATCTTTAAATTTTTCATCCGCTTTTTTAGCTTGTTCTAAAACATCATCAAAAACCACAAGGAAAGCATTTAGACTTTCATCAATATTGTCTAAATAAGCTTGAGCTAAATCTTGAGCCGTATATTCGCCAGCTTTCATGGCCTCATGCGCTTTTTTGATTGTTAAGTTTTGTAAGTCTATTTTCATAATTGTATTTAATTTATTTTTATACTGGATTGCTTCGTCGTTCCGTTTCACTTCACTCCTCGCAAAGACGAAAATCTTTGATTTTCCTAACGAATTTTGCTTTGCAAAATCCGTCTTTGCGAGATTAAATTTTTTAATAAAAATTTAATCGTGGCAATCCAACATTTGAAAAATATGTTAAAGTATTTTTTTTACTTTAATATATTGTCCTTCTCGATTCGGTGCTTCAGCTAAAATAGCATCAGTAAATTCACCTCCTTTATTTAAAGCTTCATCATCTCGCATCACATTTCTTAGTTCTCCCGCTTCATTTTTTAGATCTTCAGTCTTCACCTGTTGAATTTGTTCAATAAAATTAAGAATAGAGCCCATTTCATTTAAGAGCTCTTGTTTTTCACTTTCAGATAATTTTATTCGACACAAATTAGCTAAATTCTCTATATTTTGTATTTCCATAGTTCTAATTATAGCCCAAAACCATTGTTTTTAAAACACTTGACAAACACAAGCATACTGTTATATAATATATATTATAGATACTTAAATATCTATAAAAATTATGGAAACAATTTATATCATCTCAACAACAATTTATACATTTTTCAGAATCTATTATTAAAACAATCAAAAAATAGTAGATTCAAAAAAACGATAGAAATAAAAAGACGGGCGAGGCTAAAGCCTCGCCCGTCTTTTTATTTATTTAACCAAATCCAAAAATTCTTTTTCAGTGAGAATTTTTATTCCCAATTTTTGAGCCTTATCATATTTTGAACCCGCCCTTTCCCCCGCCACCACATAAGTAGTTTTTTCTGAAACCGAACTAGAAACCGAACCACCAAACAAACGAATTTTTTCTTTAGCTTCATCTCGCCCCATAGCTTCCATTGACCCCGTCAAAACAAAAACTTGATTAGCTAATTTTTGAGAAAGTTTTTTGGGATTAACAATTTTCACTTCTTTAACTAAAGCCTCTAACATTTTAATATTTTTTTCATCTTTAAACCACAGAACAATTGCCTGAGCGACCACTTCTCCCACCCCTTCAATCTTATCCAAATCTTCGTAAGAAGCCTTTCTAAATTTTTCAAAAGAACCAAAAGTATTTGCTAAATCAATAGCCGTTTCTTCACCCACACCATCAATTGATAAAGACATAATAAAACGAGCCAAATCTATTTTTCTCGCTTTTTCTATCGCTTCTAATAAATTATCCACCGATTTTTCCGCAAAACGCGGTAAAGCCAACAAATCTCCCTTCTTTAGAGAAAAAATATCTTCAAAAGAATTAATTAAATTATTTTCTAACAAAACATCAATAACTTTTGGTCCCAAATTTTCTATATCAAAAACTTTCTTGGACACGAAATGGTGAAATTTTCTTTTTTGTTGGTCAAAAGAGTTTTTGTTCACACAACGCCATGCTACCTGCCCTGGAATTTTTTCAATACTTCCATCTCCTCCACAAGCTAAAACTTTTTTAGGATAACGAAAGGGTTTTTCTTCCCCCGTTCTCATTTCTTTTAATACCGCAACAATTTTAGGAATCACATCTCCGGCTTTTTCTAAAATAATTGTATCCCCAATCCGCACATCCAAACGCTTAATTTCATCTTCATTATGTAAAGTACAGCGCGAAACCACTGAACCCAAAACCGACACTGGTCGCAAATGAGCCACTGGAGTTAAAACCCCCGTTCTTCCCACTTGCAAAACAATATCTTCTACCACTGTAGTAACTTGTTCAGTAGGGAATTTAAAAGCAATTGCAAAACGCGGAGCTTTACCAGTGTAACCCAATTTAGTTTGTAAATTTCTATCATTCACTTTTAAAACCACTCCGTCTATCCAATAATTTTCTTTTTCTGATTTTTTTTGCCATTTCTTCCAAAAAGTAATAACTTCATCAATTCCCTGACATTTTTCAAAATGAGTAGAAACCTTAAAGCCCCATTTTTTCAATAATTCCAATTCCCCCAATTGAGTTTCTGGCACCATTTCTTCAGGATAAGAAACATCATAAATAAAACAATCCAATTTTCTTTCCGCCACAATTTTGGGATCTAATTGTCGCATAGTTCCCGAAGTTAAATTACGAGGGTTAGCATAAAGTTTGTCTCCTTTCTTTTCTAAATCCTTGTTAATTTTTTCAAAAGTATCTTTCGCCATCCAAATTTCACCCTCTGCAATAACAGAAACATCCTCTTTTAATTTAAGAGGAATAGATTGAATAGTTTTAGCGTTCAACAAGACATTTTCTCCAACTTTCCCATCTCCCCGAGTAGCCGCCATTATTAAATTTCCTTTTTCATATTCTAAAACAATATGCATCCCATCAATTTTTAACTCACACACATATTCTATTTTTTCAGTCAAAGCTATTCCTAAGGCTCGTTTAACTCTTTCGTCAAACGCAACAATATCTTCTTCATCAAAAGCATCGTTAAAAGACCACTGGGCTACTTTATGAGGAATTTTTTCAAACTTATCTAAAGGCTTTCCTGCCACTCTTTGACTGGGAGAATCAGAAGTAATCAATGAAGGATACTCTTGTTCAATTTTTACTAATTCATTTTTTAAAGAATCCAAAGCTTCTTCAGAAATTTCCTGTTTGTCCAAAACATGATAATCATGACGGTGTTTTTCAACCGTCTTCTTAAGTTTTTCATATCTTTTTATAATGTCTTCTGGAATATTAACTTTCATATAATTATTTAAAGCAATTATATCATACTGACTTTAAGCTAAAAACAAGACGAACGAAGCTGAAACTCCGTTCGCCATATTTTTATATTTTAAGATCTTTTGTTTAATAAGTCACTTGCCAAGCTCTTTCTACTCGTCGATTATTGCTTTCATCACAAGAATTTTTACCATAAGAGCGGATAACAGTCCCTCCATCATCTTTTTTATTTAAATAAACAGTAACACAAGGTGAATTTAACTCACCTTCTATAAAACTATAGCTAAAAGAATTCTCTCTTCCATCTCCAGCCACAGACCTATCAGAGGTTATGGCAATAGTCTGGTTATTACAATTTAATTCTGTAGCAGAAGTACTAGTAGCAAAAACACCTTCTTTTAAATCCCAATATAAAGCACATTCCATTCCTCCATCAGCTGCATAAAAAGCAAAAAGAGATTCCCGCGAGCCAGAGGAAAGAGTAAATTCTCTTAAAGCAATATTAAAAACGGACAAACCAATTATCAAAAAAATATTTGCTAATAATAAGGCAATCATAGAAACAAATCCAGAACTAGTCTTAAGGTTCATAAAGTTGAAATTTCGTAAAGGAGAAAATTTACTTCGTAAATTTTCTTTGTTTATTTTTTTATTTTGTTTTAATATTTTTCTTAAATTAAACATTTTTTATTTTTTATCCTAATTCTCTAAATTTATCTAAGTTCTCTAATCTACTAACCTTATTGCCAATTCAACAAATGTTCTCTAACCTCAAAATCTTTTTGATTTGGTCCATCATTCCAATACATATCAACTAAAATTTCTACCTCTGTCCCAGTGTTGCCAATAGGTAAAAGACTAATTTCTCGACGAAAAGGACTAGCTGTCCCGCTGGAATAGGTATAAAGATATTTATCTTCATCATATTTCAAAAAATTACAAACTCCCGAACACAAGAGGATTTCTTCTTGAGGCGAATCAATAGCACACTTACTACCATTTAAACAATAATCTAAACCAGTCAGCCAATCCTGACCTTTTAAAATATTTTCATCTCGAATATTTCGAATATATTCAACAGCTTCTTGAGCCAAATACATAGCTGTCACCTGATTTTTAGCAGATTTAGAAACTGACAAACCTTTTGCTACTAAATACAAAGGACCGGTGATGGCAATCAACAAAACCGTAACAGCCACAAAAGTTTCTATCAGGGTAAACCCTGTTTGAAATTTCAAAGAACCCACTTTTTTATCTTTGAATATTTTAGTCGTTTTGTTTTTTAAAAAATTAATCATATTTTTAAAAATTACTGACAGGGTAAACCCCGTCTGATATTCTACAAAACCTTGCTTTTCATTTTTTAAAAACCTGCTTATTTTTTTCTTTATATTACCAAATATCTTTATAAAAATTTCTGATGGGGTAAACCCCGTCTGATATTTCAAAGAATCTTGTTTTTTATTAAAAAGATTTTTTTTCATTTTGTTTCTTATTATAGATAGCAAACTACTAAAAATTTCTGACGGGGTAAACCCCGATTGGAATTTCAAAGAATCTTGTTTTTTATTTTTTAAATTCATTATTTTTACCATAAATCAAAATCAATTAACCTTTGAGAAACTGTTGTTTGTAAGTTAAAAGAAGTTTGAGTATTAGAATCGCTTTGAACATAACCGCTAGCGGTAATTAAGACCTTAGGATGTCTAGTATCACTAGGATCCGAACCGACTACAATAAAAGTCAAATCTTCCACATGTAATTCAGGAGAAGTTAATCCTAAATAATCATCTCCGTTGTTAGTCGATTTTAGAATCTGTTGATTATCCTGATCAAACATAAAAATTACTTGATCACTATAAGAAGAGGGATTCCCATTATAAGGTTCAAAGGCAATAGAAGAATCACCTGCGGGGCAGTCATTATCAGTAGTACAATCTGACCCAAAACAGGAACCACAATGATAATTGTAACCTGTTCTAATCTCACGAGACATGGTTTCCATTGCAAGATTAAGGTTATTCACTGCGGTTTGAATTGCTTGGCTTTGTCTATTAGCAGATAGGACATTCAATAAAGAACCCATAGCCACAACCATCACCAAAGCAAAAATTGCTACAGCTGTAATCATTTCCACCAATGTAAACCCTGTTTGAAATTTCAAAGAACCCTCTTTTTTATCTTTGAATATTTTAGTCGTTTTGTTTTTTAAAAAATTAATCATATTTTTAAAAATTACTGACAGGATAAACCCCATCTGATATTCTAGAGAATTAATTCTTTTTAATTTTTGTTTTAATATTTTCATGCTTTAATGTTTTTTGACTTTTACGATCCTATATAAATTTGGCCAACGCCATTCACATTAATATTCTTTTCTAAACCCTTCGGTGAAATAATATGAATGGATCCCTCTGAACCTTCTGTTCCCGAATCATCAACTTTAATAATTGCATTGGGATTTGGTCTTTTAAAACTAATATTCAAGGTATCAACTAAACAATTTTCATCAATACATAAATAGTCTATACGATTTTTGTTGGTCATCTTCAAGCGATCAATAATCTCATCATAACCGTCATCATAAACAAAATTAGGGGTTACAGGATAGGTATCAGAAAAAATTAAAAATTCATCAGAGTCCTTTTCAAAATAAACACCATAACCATTATCAAAATCTGCCCCAATTCCTTTTACTTGTAAGCCGAAAGACTGGGCTTGTCGAATAGCTAAGGACATTTCATAAGCCAAATTTTCTATCAAAGTACTATTATTAAATTGTGATTGATTAAAAAAAACTAAACCAGAAACCACCATTAAAATAGCAATGGTCACTAAAAGTTCCATCAAAGAAAATCCTCTCTGATTATTTCCTAAAAAAATTTTGGAGAATTTAAATTTCATAAAGATTAACCATGAAGCAAAGCTCCCAAGCCCCAAACATCTAAGTCAAAGAAAAAAGTGATCACAATACCTAATATTAAAAAGGGGGCAAAAGGTAATTCACTTTTAATTGTAAAATTATTAAGCCTAAAAAACAATCTATGTTTTTCGGATAACTTTGTTAAACCAACCAAAATCAAACCAACCAAGGCTCCCATCCAAACAGCTAAAATAACTGCAGTAGAACCCTGAACTAAACCTAAAAACCAACCAATACCTAAGGCTAATTTTACATCTCCAAAACCAAGCCACCTTCCTCCTGAAACAAACCATAAAAAAGCAAAAGGAAAAGAGACTAAAAACCCCGCCCAAATATCAGCCCCGAAAGAAAAATTTTGAAAAGTTATGATGACTTTTAAAAAAGAAAATAATATAAAAAGATATACAAAAATATTAGGAATAATTTTATGGTATAAATCATAAACAAAAATTACTACCAATAAACTAAAAACAACCCATAAAATAATAAGGTTAATGAAAAATTGTCCGCCCAAGGCGGATCCGCCTTGGGCGGAAAAAATAAAAGAAAATAAAAATAATAATCCTGTTGCTATTTCTACTAAAGGATACTGCCAAGAAATTTTCTTTTGACAATAGCGACATCTGCCCTTCAAAAAAAGGAAGCTTAAAACTGGAATCAATTCAAACCATCTTAAATTTTTTTTACATCGGGGACAAGAAGAACTTCCATTTAAAGAATTTTTTTTAAAACGTAAAATCACTACATTCAAAAAAGAACCAATAATAGTTCCCAAAACAAAAACAAAAAAATAAAGTAGGTATTTTTCCATAAAAATATTATAGCATTAAAACACCAGAACATTAAAACAAAACCCTTCCATCTGAAAAATAGTTTCGGTTAGATTTAAAGACTTAAATTTTTACTGGATTGCCACGTCAAAAATTAAGCCTCAAAAGTTTTAAAACTTTTGAGGCTTAATTTTTTCCTCGCAATGACGGTCCGCCCTAAGCGGACCGTCATTGCGAGAAAGGATAATAAAAACCCGCCTAAAGACGGGTTTTACTTTATAAGTAAATAATAGAAGAAAATAATAATTATTTATGTTATTAAAAACCTTAAATTTCTTAAAAAATTAATTTAGTTACAACCAGCTACCAAGTTTCCAATTGGACCCACAACAGAATTTAGGCCAGCGGAAAGATCTCCCGCTCCATATTCAAGGAAAAAACAGATTTGGTAATCTTCTGTGGTGGGCGCTTCATCACCAGTCATATCAGATATTCCGTACTCACAGGGACCGTCGGCAATAATTCTTCCACTTGAACAAACTTCTTCAGAAACAGAAGGGTCAGAATAACTTCTTAAATCCATAAAAGGATCATTTTCAATATCAGGGTCTCCACAAGTTTTTAAGGCGACATCAGGAGAACCACAACCTGAGATGCTCACCCCTCCCACATCAGAAGCAATAACTAAAATCTTAGCGGCATCCTTTACGTCTGAAATTCTTCTAGCGTCTCTTGCTTTTTGACGAGCGGTTCCTAGAGAACTCAAAACAACAGCAGATAGAATTCCCATGATTGCAACCACAATCAAAAGTTCAATAAGGGAAAAACCTTTTATATCCTTTTTCATAAATTTCTTCATCTTATTTTTAATAATATTAAATTAATAACTAATAATTAATAACAAATGTAATTTGTGTCTATTTGATTAAACAATACCTTCAATTAAAAGGATTAAAAATTATCCCATTTAAATAATATAATTAATAATTAAACAAAACAATGATTACTTTTTATAACTCTATTAAAAAAAGCGGTGGACACCAGCCCACCGCTTTTTTCATTTTTAATTTAAGGAGTTACATCGTAACAAAAATCTGTTCCGGTCACAGAACCACAATCAGAACTAGAACCTTCAAAACCACCAGTAGCATCATCGTCGTCATCTAAAGCATTATTTGTTTGTTGTAAGACAGCTCCTAGGTGATAATCTTGTCCCGTACTCCAATAATGGTAATTAGTTCCATCGGGGTCTTGAGAAATTTTTAAAAAATTAGTTAAAGGTTTAGGATCGTTATACAAAATATTTTGAGAACCATTATCTACAGGATAAGCAGAATTTACATCGTAATATAATTCTAAAGCTAACTGAATTTGTTTAATATCAGAAATTCTTTTTCCATCCTTAGCCCTTTCTCTCGCCCCACTCATTGAAGTTAAAACAATGGAAGATAAAATTCCAATAATCGCGATAGCCACCAAAAGTTCAGTTAAAGTAAACCCCGATTGGAATTTCAAAGAATCTTGTTTTTTATTAAAAAGATTTTTTTTCATTTTGTTTCTTATTATAGATAACAAACTATTAAAAATTCCTGACGGGGTAAACCCCGTCTGATATTCTAGAAAACCTTGCTTTTCATTTTTTAAAAAACTGCTTATTTTTTTCTTTATATCACCAAATATCTTCATAAAAATTTCTGATGGGGTAAACCCCGTCTGATATTCTAGAAAACCTTGCTTTTCTTTTTTTATAAAATTAAAAAACATAATTAAGGGGTAGTTGTTACACAACCAGTTTCTGTACAATTAACCTGATACCCTTCTCCTGAAGCCCTATAACTTCCAACCGGACTAACAACATAAGACCATCCCGCTGGTAATTCTGGAAAATTAACATTAGTACTAGAACATAAAGATGCCCCAACTGTAGGAGCAGAAGAAGAAAAGTCAACAGAAACTCCATCATTAATACACATTATTAAATGAGGATGTAAGGCGGTCATTTGACTTTGAACTCTACTTAAACGGGCCTTTTCTCTAGCACTTCCTAAAGAAACTAAAACAATGGAAGATAAAATACCAATGATCGCAATAGATACTAACAATTCCACCAAAGAAAAACCCCGAGATGTTTTTAAACATCCCAGAGTTTCTACTTTTTCAATTTGATTTTGTTTATTAAACATCATCAAAATTTAGATTAATTACAACCAGCTACCAAGTTTCCAATTGGACCCACAACTGAATTTAAACCAGAAGAAAGATCTCCTGCTCCATATTCAAGATAAAAACAAATTTGGTAATCTTCTGTAGTTGCTCTTGCGTCTCCATCTATATTTGCAATACCATATTCACAAGGACCTTCAGTTGTTGTACCGCTACAAACAGCTGTTGCTGTTGATGGGTCAGAATAACTTCTTAAATCCATAAATTGATCAGTTCCATCTCCACAAGTATTCAAAGCTACGTTAGCGGTGGTACAACCTGAAATATTTATTCCTCCCACATCAGAAGCAATAACTAAAATCTTAGCGGCATCCTTTACGTCTGAAATTCTTCTAGCATCTCTCGCTTTTTGTCGAGCAGTTCCCAAAGAACTTAAAACAACGGCGGATAGAATTCCCATGATCGCAACCACAATCAAAAGTTCGATAAGAGAAAAACCTTTTGTATCCTTTTTCATAAATTTCTTCATATTATTTTTAATAATATTAAATTAATAACTAATAATTAATAACAAATATAATTTGCGTTTATTTGATTATACTCCCAAAAAGCAAAGAAAAGAAAGTCTTTCTGGGGATAAATCAAAACAATTTTCAGTTTACAATTCTCAATTTTCAATGTTTGTTGTTTGAAGTATTGATTATTTTCTGGAAAATCATGACTAGTTCTTGATTCTCTTTTTTCAATAAACCAATATCTTCTGTAAACTTTATTTCATTTTTATTTAATAAATCTAACCAATATCTTGTTTCGTTAGCCTCTTTTTTACAAAAATAAATCTTATTTATAAAATCTTTCTTAGAACTAGCGTTATTCGTTTCATGATAGTTAACCCCGATACTTGTGGCTGATTTTGATAATTGTTCAACTATGTTTTTGTTTAACAATGTTATTTTGAGCTTAATAGTAAATTAATCAGGCTATTTTATGAAATTCTTTCTGGATTGCTTCGTCATAAGATTCTGTTTCTCTGCATCTTATTCCTCGCAATAACGAATGGACGATGAAATCATTCGTCTCTGCGAGCTTGCGAAGCAGTCTAGAAATTTTTAAAACAATTAAATTCTTTATAATTTAAATATTTAAGTTTTTAATTAAAAATCATTTTAAATAATATTAAGACTAGCTAGTTTATCATTTTCAGCCTGATATTTTTTTCATTAAGCCTTATTTTGACACTTTTAATCAAAGAAATAACATTTTCAGAGTATTTAGCGGTTCTTTCCTCTAAATTATAGGTCATGTCACTGATAATTTATCAATTGAAAATTTAATGAAAACTGATAATTGAAAGTTGAAAACTGTTTAAATCGCTGAAGAGATATTGTAAATTGGCATCAACACTGCTGCCATCAATCCCCCTACTCCCAAGCCAAGAAAAACAATCATCGCTGGTTCAATCATTCCAACTAACATATCAACCGCTCCGTTAACTTCTCTTTCATAGAAACGAGAAAGAGTACTTAAAATATTACTTAATTCTCCTGTTTCCTCTCCAATCTTAATCATTTGCACCATGATATTAGGAACCTCATCATAACCACTCAAAGCTCCAGAAACAGAAATTCCTGTTTTAATTGATTGAGCAGCTTTTTCCAAAATTTCACGATAAATAACACTATCGACTACATCAGCCGTGGTTTCTACAGCTTTAACAATAGAAACCCCGCTCGCCAACATGGTTTGCATATTTCCAGCAATTCTTGCTAAATACATTTTTTTATACAAGTCTCCTATATAAGGAACGGCTAGAGAAAAACGACCGATGGACATTTTCCCCGCTTGAGTTCTGGAAAAACGAATAAACATAAAAATACCAACGATAACTGCCACTAACAAAAAAATACCGTAATTAACAAAAAAATTACTAATTCCGATAACTACCCTAGTAAGAAAAGGTAAATCCTGTCCAGCGTCTAACAAAATCAAGCTAATTTTAGGAATAACCATAGTTAACATCAAAACCATAACCACAAAAAAAACAATCACCACGAAAATAGGATAAATCAAAGCATTTTTTACTTTTGAAACCAAGTCATAATTTCTATCAAGATGCTCTGCTAAATAAGCAAAAGTATCGTTTAAAGTTCCCGCTTCCTCACCCGACTTAACCATATTGACGTAAAATTCAGAAAAAACCTTTGGGTGTTTAGATAAAGCCAGAGAAATCGGATTACCTCCTTGAATATCATCCGCCACTTTTTTCAAAACCCTTTTTAACATTGGGTTTTCTGATTCATCTCCCAATAGTCTAAAAATTCTCAAAGCGGAAACTTGCGCTCCAAACAAAGTTGCCATTTGTTTAGACAACATAACAACATCCTTATTAGAAACTTTTTGAAAAAAAGTGAATTCAAAATTTAAAAAGTTTGTATTCTTAACTGGAGCAATATAAGTAATAACATAGGCTCGATCTTGCAAAGAAGCAATAGCCACCTCCTCGCTGGTAGCTTCAATACTTCCTTCTTTTTCTATTCCTTTATTATCAACAACTTTATATTTAAATAACATAATTATTTTTTCCTAAAACAATTTATCCAAATCACCTTCAGTAGTTGAATATTTTCTAGCATTCTCCATAGTAACCTCACCTAAGCGAACCAATTCAGCTAAAGACCTATTTAAACTTACCATACCTTCATTAGAAGAAGTTTCAATAACATTTTGAATTTCAAAAGAACGACCTTCACGAATCAAATTAGAAATAGCGTTATTATTAATTAGTAGTTCATAGGCTGGAATTACTCCTCCAGAAATTCTAGGAATTAATCTTTGAGAAAAAATTCCCAAAAGCGACCCTGCTAACTGCACTCTAATTTGATCCTGTTGATTAGCAGGAAAAGCATCAATAATCCTATCAACGGTTTGAGCTGCGTTATTGGTATGTAAAGTTGAAAAAACCAAATGTCCTGTTTCTGCAGCCGTGACAGCCGTTGAAATAGTTTCCAAACCTCGCATCTCACCAATCATAATAACATCAGCATCCTGTCTAAAAGCTGATTTCAAAGCGGTAGGAAAATCTTTAGTATCAACCCCCACCTCTCTCTGATCAATAAGAGATTTATCTTTAAGATAAACATATTCCACAGGGTCTTCAATGGTCACAATATGTTCAGTTCTTTCTTTATTTATAGAATCAATCATAGATGCTAAGGTTGTGGATTTACCATGACCCATAGGACCAACCACTAAAAAAAATCCTTGTTCCTTTCTTGTAAAATTAAGTAAAGATGGGGGCAAATTAAGTTCATCCAAAGTCCCCACCACCTTGGGAATTAATCGCAGACTAATACAAATAGATTTCTGGCTAAAAAAACAACTTCCTCTAAATCGTGCTTCGGCAATTTCATAAGAAAAATCAATTTCTTTTTCTTTTAAAAACCTTTCTTTAAACGACGGAGTTAAAATTTCATCAATAATTCCAATTAAATTTTCTTCAGTGACCACGGGATATTTTTTAAGTTCAAAAAGAGCCCCATGAATTCGAATAGACGGGTTTTGATTTACAGATAAGTGAATATCAGAAGCATTTTCTTTGATGACATCAGCGACTAATTCATTTAATAAAGTTTTATTTTCCATAAAATTTAATTTATTGAGCTATTGGATTTTTTAAAACCCAAATCTTAATTATAATTATACAAGAAAACAGAAAAGAAATATATTCTCTTGCTGGGGAAAACCCGCAAATTCACCACCACCCGCCACGGCGAATAAATTTAGGAAGGGGGATCTTACTTTAAAAAATCCATTCACTTATCATTACAAGTCTATAAATCAACCCAGCATCTCGTCATTCATCATTGCGAGTTTACGAAGCAACCTGTCTACCCCCGCCTGCCGGCGTGCAGGGGCAGGCAAGGCGGACAAGTATCATATTATTTCACTCCTCCTAAAAACACTTTATTACTGGACTGCTTCGTGCCTCGCAGAGACGTTTTGCTTAACGCAAAACGTAACGAAAAACTTTGTTTTTCGTCTTTGCGAGTGAGGTTTTAGTTTTTTAATTAAATCACTTCGTGATTTCACAAGTCTGGACTGCCACGATCAGATTTTTATTAAAAAATCTGATCTCGCAGAGACGTTTTGCTTTTCGTCGTCCGTCATTGCGAGGAACGGAACGCAGTGGAGTGACGAAGCAATCCAGAAAGAATTTTATAAAACAGCCTGATTAATTTTTCATTAAGTCTTAATATATAATTCTGGATTACCACGTCAAAAATTAAGGTTCAAAAGTTTTAAAACTTTTGAACCTTAATTTTTTCCTCGTAATGACGAACAGACAGACGATGAATACTAAATTACTTCGTAATCTAGTAATAATAAATAAAACAAACGGAAGGATTTTGCTCTGCAAAATCCTTCACAAAAAGAAACATAATTTATTAAACGATCCCTAAATTTTTAAAGTTTATTAGCTTCTTCAAAAGGGATAATTTTATTAAAAGCCTTAATCAAAGCATCTTGTTTCATGGTAATCATTCCTTTCTGACGAACTAAAGTTTCCAAATCCATACTGTCTGGGTTTTTTAAAATAGTTTCTTCAATATCTCTATCCATTTCAATCAACTCATAAACACCAATTCTCCCCTTTAATCCAGTAGGGTTATCTTTAGTCGGACTAGCTTCATAAACATTTTCTGGAAAAACAATATCTTTTCTAAATTCTTGAGGCAAACTTTCAAAAGCCTTATCTATCATCATCTTAATACTCCCCTCTATTGGTAAAGGTTTGCCAGAGCCTTCAGACAAACGACGAGTTAGTCTTTGTGCCATAGCTAAAATAAGAGTTGGGGCAATCAAATAAGGATCCACATCCATTTCAATTAAACGAGGAATTACCCCCACTGCGTCATTGGTGTGAATGGTCGAAAAAACTAAGTGACCAGTTAAGGCAGCTTGAATAGCCAAACCAGCTGTTTCCTTATCTCGAATCTCTCCCACCATGATAACATCTGGGTCTTGTCGCAAAATAGTTCTTAATCCACTAGCAAAAGTGTAACCAATCTCAGCTCGCACCTGTGACTGACTAACCCCTTCAACATTTCTTTCAACAGGATCTTCCAGAGATAACACATTTTTACTTAAACGATCAATTTCACTCAAAATAGAATATAAAGTGGTACTTTTTCCTGAACCAGTCGGACCAGAAATTAAAATTAAACCATGCGGTCTTTGAATACATCTTTTAATAATTTTCAAATGACTATCACTCAAACCAGTTTCTTCCAATCGCCCTGCTCCTTTATCCGCTTCAAGAAGACGCATAACTACTTTTTCTCCATAGTAAGTAGGAAAAGTAGAAACACGAAAATCAACTTTATGACTATCTATTTTGGCAGAAAATCTTCCATCTTGCGGTTTTCTTTTTTCATCCAAACGCATCTGAGATAAAATTTTTATTCTAGCTACCACCGCCCCATGAACTTTGGTTGGTAAAACTAGATGAGTATCCAAAATTCCATCAACACGAAAACGTACTCGAACTTTTTCTGCCGAAGGTTCAATATGAACATCAGAAGCTTCTCCCTCAGAAGCATATCTCAAAATAGTTGCCACAATCTTAGTTACTGGTGCGTCTTCAGTAATCGTAGCATCATAATCAGAATGTCCTTTTTTTATTTTAGAAACAGCGTTACTAATCTTTTCTTCTTCTTCGTTAAGTTCCAACTCTAGTTCTGTTAAAGCTTGAGAAACTTCTCCTCGCAAACCTTTATAGCCATCTAAAGCAATTCTAAAATTAGCCTTGGAAATCAAAAAAAGTTTAAAAGGCAATTTAACTTTTGAGGAAATAAATTCAATGGCATCTCTCGCTTCAATATTAGATGGATCAACAATACCCACCTCTAAAAAACCATCCTTAACTCCCAAAGGAATAAATTCATAATGAACCGCGGATTTTTCTGGAACATATTTTAAAGCCTTATAATTAAAATTATCAACATTTAAATCTTTAACGGGAAGATTATAATATTCTTCTTTGGCTTTATTTATTTCTTCACGAGAAATATTTTTTTCAACCAAAACTTCCTCTAAATCTTTAGAGGAGTCAACTTCTTTTTGAAACTCTGCTAGCTGAGAAGCAGAAATGATATTTTTCTTTATTAAAATATCTGTAAAACCCATAATTGTAATCTTCTGCTAGTTTGATTCTTCATCCGCCGACACTTCGTCCGAAACAATATAATCAGTATCATCTCCCAAAACAGCAAAAGGATTATTTCTTCCCTTTGGCTGTTCTTTTAATTCAACGCTAAAATCTTTTAGAGAAAGAAAAACCTGATCTTCAAAAATGGTTCCATCCAATCTCAAAGATTTAAGTTTTAATAAAGTTTCAAGAGTCTCTCTCCCCACATCCCCACTGGTATTTTTAGCCCCCAAAGATACTAATTGAGAACCACCAGTCGCTGCCGAAGCCATAAAAAGATAAGCAAAAAACAAAACCGCCATAATACCTAGCAAAGAAAATATATTTGTTTTTTTATTTTTTACTTTTTCCATAAATTTTTATTTTAACCAATATGTTTTAAGACTTAAACTGTATCTAAATAAATTTAAACTTGAAGCTTGAAAAGAAAGATTTGTCACATCCACCATTCTAAGACTATTAGTTAAATCATCCAAAAATCTTTGGAAATTATCATAGGTAGCTTCAATGGTAAAATCTAAACTAAGAGAATTATAACTATCAGTATTTTTTCCTAAACCACTCTCAGTCGAACCTGCATTGGATACGTCAACCTTTCTTATTAAAACATTATATTTCGAAGCAATAGCATCAATATCCATAATTAATCTAATGTTGTCAAAATGATCTGGTAATAATTTTTCTAATTTTTCAGTTTCTTCCACTTTAAAAGCAGTAAATTTAGAAAGCAAAGAATCACGAACATCTCGTAATTCCTTAGACTTATTTAAGGCTTCATCATACTGCCCATTTAAATCTTCTAAAGATTGGATTTCTTGATAATTAGGATCAACATAGGAAAAAAACAATCCCCCAGAAGTTATTATTAATATAATTGGTAATGCAAATTTAAACATATTATTCAGTAGTTAAATTATCTCGATAAGAAATTAATCGTGGATCTAATTTAGAAGAAAAAGAAAAAGTAATATTACCAGAAGGGCTTACTCCTAAATCAGAAAAAATAGGATCAATAATATTTTTATTACTTCCAAAAATTTCTGACTGTAAAGCTACGGTTGCGTAGCTACTTGCCTCACCTTTTAAATCAAGAGCTAAGCCTCCTTTTTCTACCGAAAAAGTAAAACGCTCGTAACGAACCCCTTTTAAAGTATTCTCTTCTAAAAATTCAAAAAGAGGAATCAAAGAAACGTGAGAATTTAATAATTTAGTAGCAGATTCTATTCGTTCATCGAAACGAGAAAGTTCTTGAATTACATTTAAATCTAAACCGCCTTTTTCTTGAGTCAAAGTAATAGATTTATTTTCAATTTCTCCCATTAAAAACTGTTTATAAAAGTAAACCCCTCCCGCAGCAAATAATGCGACAATAAAAATAACAATAGAAACTATGGTAGCAAAACCAATATAATTCTTACTATTTTCTTTACGAGTGAAATCTTTTTTTGGAATAAAAGAAGTATCCATCAATTAATATTATATAACAAAAAAAAGATCCAACACAATAAAAGTGTGGACAAAGAAAAAATAAAAAGATAATAAAATAAAATTCAAGATCTCTTTTATTTTTTTTAATTAATTATCTTCTAAACCTCTTAAAGCCAAACCTACTGCCACAGCAAACTCCGGACCAATTTCTTTTAGCACGTCATCCAAAAAAGCTGGTGTTTTAACCTTACTAAAAGGATTGGCGATTTCAGAATTAATTTCTAAAACAGAAGAAGCAAAAGCTGGTAAACCTTTTATAACAGAACCTCCCCCAGTAAAAATCAATTCACTAATATTCTTATTATTGATTGTTTGATAATGCTTAATGGCGTTATTGGCTTCCGTTAAAATGTATTTAAGATTAGCCGAGATAATATCAGAAACCTCCTTCTGCACTCCGTCTTGCCCTGTAAGCCCAATACTTCTCTTTTTTTCTTCAGCCTCATCTACAGACACACCAATAGCATGAGAAATCGCCAAAGAAATATCTTGTGAGCCACGATTAATAATATGAGAATCTTTAATCACCCCATATTCTACAATATACATTTTACTTACCCCCGCCCCTATATCTAAAAGTGCCACCGTTCCAATATTATGGTTTACTGCAGAACGAATGGTACTGAAAATTTCTATTTCTAAAAAATTTAAATTTAATTGAGCGTTTTTTATAATTCCCTGACACTTTTCCAGAGCATTTTTATGAATAGCCACCACAAAAACTTTTGTTTTTCCAATTATCTTTTGTTGGTCAGTATCAACAAAATTATCAGCAGGTCTTTGAGCGGCCAATCTCTTGTCTTCAGGATCTTCTTCATCCTCTTCTTTTATTTCCTTAGGAACAATTCTCCAATCCAACATTACTTCTGAAATAGGAACTGGAATATAACGACGAGCTTCAATGGGAACAATTTTTTTTAATTGTTCAAAAGGCATATCAGGAATTTCCATATCAAAAACTAAACTAGAACGCACCGGAATAGAAGCCCCACTTTCAGTTACACTCACTCTTGATTCTTGAATTAAATCCATCAAAGCGACACTGATTTCCTTATCTGATAGATTAGTAGCTCTCCCCACTTCTAAACCAGCTTTGGGTCCCAAAGCTAGTTCACCATAAGTTTCTAAAACAGCCGTACCCTTTTCTTTCTTTAATTGCACAATTTTAATCGCCGAGCTTCCAATATCAATACCCAGAAAACTTTTATTTTTCTTTTGCAAAAAAGACGGCAACGTAATTTTACTTAAAAAATTTTCCAACATTATTCAATTATTATATCATATAATATATGCAAACTGACAAGTCTCTTAAAGAAATCTGTGGAATTATCCTGAATGCCATACTTCCCTTAAACCCTACCCAGAAAAAAATAGAAAAAATGACTGCGGAAACACTACTATCTTTACCGATTAAAAATTCTCCACCACCACTCAAAAATACCTTTTCATTTTTGAGTTATCAAAATGAATTAGTACGACAAAGTATTTGGTCTTTAAAATTCAAAAATAATCGGAAAATAGCAAAAATTTTTGCGAAAATAATTTATGATAATTTAATTGAAGAATTAGCCGATTTAAAATTAACACATAATTTTGATAATCCTCTTTTAATTCCAATTCCAATCTCTCACAAAAAACTTCAAGAAAGGGGCTATAACCAAACAGAATTAATTGCTCAAGAATTAAACAATTTAGATAAGCGTTTATCTTTTGAATATAGAAAAAATATTTTAAAAAAAATCAAACACACTACCCCACAATCTCGAACTCATTCCAAAGAAGAAAGAGAAATTAATTTAAAAAATTGTTTTAAAGTAATTATGCCTAAATTAATTAAAGATAAAAATATTATTTTATTAGACGATGTTATTACCACAGGAGCCACTCTCAAAGAAGCTATGCGAACACTGAAAAAATATAAACCAAAACAAATTATTTGTGTCACCGTAGCTCACTAAAAATAAAACAAAAGGGTGATCCGTAGACCACCCCTTAAAAACAAAACACTATCTTCTAACGACAGGAGGAACCTTTGTCCCGTCTATTTTTTTACATATAGATAAACATAGTCTTTCTAATTCTTGGACCGGCCAATCGCTCGGCATTTTCTTTAAAACAGGTTCTTCTCGACGTAAAACATCCACGAGGAAAAGAACCGCCTGTTTTAATCCCATTAGCTGAACCTTGTCGCCAAGATCCACCGACAAGGTTTCAGAAAAGCTTGTTTTGTTTAATTCTGCCACCCCCAAAGAAGTTGTTCCATTCATTGTAGAACCCCCCTAAAAAGTGTTAGTTTAAATTACTATCCGAATTAAAATATTAGCTTTAATTAAAAGAAAATACAAGTCGATTACTCCTCAGAAATATTCTTCGCTTTTATCTTTTCATCCAATTTGGTTTCCAAAATTTCTACCGAATTATGCGAAAGAATTTTTTCTTGAATATTTTCTGAAAAAATTTCCCTTATATCAGCGCCGTAAAAAGCACCATCACGAGGAATCTTAAAAGTAAATTTTTCTAGATCATAAAAAGAAAGTTCATTGGGATAATCCAGTAACAAAGGTAAAGAAACTCCACTAAATTTTTCTATCTCTCCACTTTCGTCTATCCGATATTCAACACAATAAACCCACAAAGATAAAGGGAATAATTCATTATCTGAATCTAAATTTTCGAAGACACAAATATTTGAAGTTTCATCCTCTGTTTGCCAAGCTAAATCATCTAAAGTCACTAAATAATCTTCAATTGTTTTTTTCAATTGTGGATTTAAATTATTTTTTTCATTTTGTTCTGAAAGAAGAATTTCTTGTTCTGGTTTGAAATTGTAAAAATCAAAATACTGCCAAAGCAATATTAAAAAACCTATTCCTACAATTATTAACAACAAATAAATAATTTTTTTAAACATAAAAATTTGCTTTGTAAATTTTTCCTAAACAACTAGATAACTAATAACCTATTTTATACCACTTCATAGCTTCTTTTTCATTATTTTGAGATAAATAAAATAAAACTAAATTTTCATAAACCCCTTCATAGGGCGGAAAGTGCTCAAAAGTTTTAAAAAATTGCTCTTTAGCTTTTTCTATTTCTCCCCCTCTCCAATAAATTAAACCAAGATTATTATTAGCTTTTGTATAACCATCATAAATTTCATAAGAATCTAAAATAATCTTTTCTGCTTGTTCATAATCTCCTTTAAAATAATAAACCGTGGCTAAATTAGAAAGAGATAATACACTTTGAGGTGCACACTGACTTGCAGAAATAAAAAGTTTTTCTTCGCTCATCCAATCTAAGGCTCGGTCAAAACTGCGGATTGTATAAAAAAAACTCAATAACACAAATAGAGTGATTAAAATTTTTTTGATATTTTCGCTTTTAGCTAAGTTCCACAACCAAACAAAAAATATTCCTAAGAAAATACATAAACCCACTGAAGGATAAAAGAAAAGCCTCTCCCCTGCAATTGTCCCGATAGCATTCCATAAATTAGAAACTATAAAAAAAGGAAAGAAGAAGAATATCAACGCCAAAGTAAAATTAAAATTCTTTTTAAAAAAATAGAAAATTCCCACAAAAGAAAAAACTAAAATCAGAAAACCGACGATTACTCCGCTTTCCCAAAAACTAGAACTAACTACAATCTGATTATAAGAATAATCAGAACAAAGATTGAAGGGCACTAAACTTTTATAAACATACATAGATAAAATTTTCAAAGCTGTAAAAATTCTTTCTGAAACAGAAACAAATTTTAAAGGATTTTCTACGAGACTCGCGTTATTGGAAAAAAAATAAAAACCTAAAATCAGAAAACGGAAACTTAAATAAACAAAAGCCGACAAAAAAGCTGGGAAAAAATAAAACTCTAAATCTCGAAGAGTAATTTTCTTTTTTTCTAAAAACTTAGATCGAGAAAACCACACTAAAAACGCAATAGGCAAAACCGCGATAGCCGTTTCCTTACTACCCATAGCTAAGAAAAACCATAAAGCGGTTATCCATTTGTTTGGATTTTTTTTAATCAGCTCAAGAAGACCTAATAAAGAAAACATTAAGGCAAAAATTTCCGCTCGCCCTACAATATTTGCCACCACTTCGGTATGAATCGGTAAAATCAAAAATAAAAGTGCACTCACCCAAGCAATCTGCCTGCGATATTTTCCCCATAAAACTTTTTTGAGAAACAAAAATAAAAGATAACCCGAAAAAACATACAAAAGAATATTGATAAGATGAAAACTCCAAGCTCCAGAACCAAAAATAGCAAAATTTAGCCCATAGGAAAAAATTGTCACCGGACGATAAAGCCCCGCTTCATAACCCCAATAGGGCATCTTTAAAACTTCCCACCAATTTGCGGGATTTTGAAAAAAACTTTGATAACTAATAATAGACCTATCATCAAAAACAAAAGAGCCGGCTAGACTACTACCATACATCACCAAAACCAAAACTAGCGCTAAAATAAAAAAACTTAAGTTAGTATGTTTTTGAATAAAATCTATAACCTTTTGCATAGATAGATTTTAACACAAAATAAATGTTTAAATTAAATCGTTATATTCAGGATAATTTTCTTTAATTATTTTTTTCCAAGCTACGGTTTCATTATTCCCTTTTAAATCTTTCTTGTGGTAAACAAGTAAAACCCGAACTTCATTAATTTCTTTATGCAAAGCCACAATACAACGGTTTCCAGAACGATGTCTTGAATCTTTTGTTCCTGCAATTTTAAACTCAGTCTTACAAATAATGATGCTCTTATTTGGATCAGAAATTATTTCAGCAATAGTTTTAAAAAACAAAACATCTATTCTTTTAAATTCTTCTATAATGATCTCAAAAGTAAAATCCCAAGTATTCTTATATTTTTTCGCAAAACTTTTTATAAAATGTTTTTCAGCAAAAGGCTTAAAAACAACTTCATATTTAATAGATTTCATCTGGATTTTCTTGAGTTATAAGGCCATAAGAAATAATCTCTTCATCTTCTGCGATTAAATACGGCAATTGATTATGGGTAAAATTAACAATTTCTGCTGTCTTTTTATTTTTCCACTTTTTAAAAATATTTTTCATTAAATCAACCTCATCTTTCAAAATGGAATCTAACTTTTGGTTTTTATTGCTCTCTGATTCAGAAATAATAAACATTTCTTTATCATCTTTCTGTTTACAATTAATTAAAATTTTTCCACTATTTTCTAATTCATCAATAGCTCTAAAGTAAGCATCAGGAACAGGACCGTATTGAATCTTCCTATAAGGCATTCCACTCATGCTTTTTAAATTAAAATAAAACCAAGCAAAATCAGAAAGATACACCAACTTAGCTAACTTAGTTTTGGTTATTCCATCACTCATTCTCAAAAAGGTTAAAATCATTTGTTTATATTTTTCATAATCAGGCAATTCCCCTCTCTCAAAATCATCAAAAGACACACTCAAAACACCTGACAATTTTTCAAATTCATTCAGGGTGATGTCTCTCTTCCCTTGCTCGATAGCAATATAGGAAGGACGAGAAATTCCTAATTTTTTAGCTAATTCCTTTTGAGTTAAACCTTTTTTAAGTCTTAAATCTTTTAAGAGAATAGAATATTTATTGCTCATATTTTATAGTATATCTTTTGATGTAAAAAAGTCAAACATAGATGTTAGTAAATTTGACATCTAAATTAAACTCAAAAAAAATAATATACTAATTAAAAAAACCAAATATCCAAATATCATTTAATCACACAAAATCACTTCTTCGCCGATAAGGTCTTCAAGATATTTTTTCACAGCATACATATCACCAATTTCATCAATCAAACCATTCTCCAAAGCCATTTGTCCTAACATCGAAGAGCCATCAGCTAGTTTTTTAACTTTTGCAATCTCTAAATTTCTTTTTTCCGCTACGGCTTTTATAAAATTATCATTGATGATATTCACATCTCGCATTAGGTATTGTTTTTCTTCCCAAGTTAAAGTTTTATTAGGATCTCCAGTGTCTTTAAACTTTCCCGAACTGATTGAATTATAATTCAAACCTGTAATTTGATTTTGTTGTGCATTATCTAAATAAGACATTGTCACTCCAATAGATCCCACATCAGAATTAGCAGAAGCAAAAATTTTATCTGTACCAACAGCTACCCAATAAGCAGAAGAATTACCAAAACCTCTAATCAAAGCCACTGTGGGCTTATCTATACGGCTAAGAGCATTAGATATTTCTTCACCAGCCACAGGAACTCCACCAGTAGAATCAATGTCTAAAATAATGGCCTTAAGATCAGGATTATTTTGAATATCTTCAATGGCCCCAACAATTTCACTAGAAGAAATAGCTCCTTCTTCATAAGCTTCAACATCAAGGAAACCCTTAATATCTATTTTAGCCACATTACATTCACCCAAATAATTTTCTGTATAAGAATAATCATCATAGTAATCACTTTCTCCTCCAAATTGCCAAACCAATTCATCTTTAATTGTGATAGAACAACCTATCACAACAACGGCAATAATAACCGCCTTTAAAACTTTTTTATCCCTCTCCCTATCAAATAATTTAAATTTCATGATTTTGGTTTTTTATTAAATCCCTGTTTTTTTAATATAGTTGGATTTTATCAAATTATTTTCCTGATTTTCTCCTATTGCAATCTTTACACAACATCTGACAATTTTCTGTGATTGTTTTTCCGCCCTCATACCAAGGAGTAATGTGGTCCGCCTCCATCTCATCTATCACAAATTTCTCTCCACACTTCACACAAATTCCTTTTTGTTTTTCATAAGTTTCTCTTTTCGTTTTATCATCAAAAGCTCGGATTGAAAGATATTTTTCTTGTCTTGTTAAAACATAAGGATAAATCCCTGACTTTTTGGTGACATCTTCGTCTTGCATCAATTCAGCAATCTCTGTTTCTAATTTTATCGCATTAAGTTTTTTATCTTTGAATGAATTATATAGTTCTCCCCAATTCACACCAGTCATTTCTTTTCGATAATTTACAAAAGTTTTTCGCACCCAAGTAATCACATCTTGAAAATAATTCCACAATTCGTCAGCATTTTTATTATGTTGATGTTTTGCCATATAATCAGCTACTTCCCCGTTATTTATCCAAGCAAGAGCTGTCTCAAGATATTCTTGTCTGATTGGAGAACCTTTCAAAAGAGCTCCTCCGTCATTCGCCAAAAGATATGCGGCGCAATGAGTTTTACTAAATTTCAATTTAGCATCGGAAAGCCATGATCCTGTGTAAACTGCATTTCTCAATTCTTGATCAGTTAATTTCTCTCCTGCAATATTAATTGTTTTAAACCAATCTAATCTCTCTTTGTCTGTTCCTTCACAAAAATAAATCATCAATTCATAATCTAAAACTTGCTCTTGTTCTTCTTTTGTTAAATTATGAAAAAACCTATCACCTAAAGAAAAATCTCCAGCCACATATTGCCCAATACTAATTGTTCTTTGTTGCCCGTCCAATAATTCAAAACCTCCGTCATCGCGTATCATCCAATACATCACATTCAAAGGGAAACCTTGCTTGATAGTTTCAAGCACTGCATCTCTCTGTTTTCCTGAATAAACAAATTCTCTTTGATATTTAGGACGAATATCAAGTTTTCCTTTGTAAGCCACAACACCCTCCTCAGCACTATCCTTATAGCCCTCAATTACTTCCCTTATTTTAATCTTATTTAATTCTATTTTCATAAGCTATTTATATAACTTTTAATCTTTATTTTCAAACCATATATCCTGAAATTCTATATATTTATCCCCAAGATTTTTGTTGACTTTAGCGACCTCTCGGTATAGTATATTAGTACACCTTAGCCGAGGTCATTCGGCAAAACTATCCACAAAGACCTGACTTGTCAGGTCTTTGTTCTATTCTAGCGATATGTTTTTTGATTTTCTGTGCGTTTATAATTAAATCAGTCGATTTCCGTAATTTACTTGTAATATAACCCCCTTTTATTAAAATAACCTTTTTGCCCCTTTTTCTTAAAAAGTTATTCAAATAAACAAAATCAGCGTCTCCTGAAAATAAACAAAAGGTATCATACTTATCTATTTTTTTAATCGCATCAACTGAAATTTCGACATCAAAATTACACTTCCTTATTTTTACAAATTTTTTTCCGTCATTATCCATTTCAAACAATTTTATATTTTCACCATCGTCTTAGATAAAAAATATTGTACAAAAGAAGAAATAGAGGGTTTTGGGTGTTCAAGATAAAAACACAAAACACAAAGACATAGATTTAAAAACCTATGCTAAATATATTTTAAAAGATGGAACTAACGAAGAAAAAAGAGAGTTGATGGGATGTTTTAAATCTAAGATTATAATAACTAAAAAAGTTGTGGAAATTAAATAAATTAATTTTAATTTTATTTTATTTTATTATTTTTTTTCCAATATATTTTTGTAATACATCAGGTATTTTAATTGTTCCATCTTTTTGCTGATAATTTTCCATTATCGCGATCATTGGGCGGCCAGCAAAAGCGGTAGCATCATTGGTATGTAATAATTTTTTCTCTCCATCTTTTGTTCTATAAAAAGATTTAATACCGCGTGTTTGAAAATCGGTCATGTAGTCTGATGTGTGAGTTTCGCGATATTTTCCTTGACCAGGCATCCAGCATTCAATATCATATTGTTGGTAGTCTGGTTTTCCAGTATCTCCAGTACAAATTTGTTGCACACGATAAGGAATTTTCAATTGTTGCATCATATATTCTTGTAATCCAACAATCATCTCTTGTTCATCTTCTCCAGTCTCAGCAGTAGTAAAACTTTCCATTTCTGATTTATCAAACTGATGGTTTCTAAAAAATCCTTGCATGTCTTTACCATATGTCCCTGCTTCTTTTCTAAAAGCGGTTGAGTAACCAATATATCGTTTTGGTAAATCCTTTTCGTCTAAAACTTCGTTCATATGATAAGGAGCCATAGTGTGTTCTGCAGAAGCAACCAAATTCAAACCTTCATCATTTCCAATTTTATAAGTTTGATCACCGAAAACTCGATGTATAGCATTTTGAACTGTATTTTTAATCATAACAGGTGGCAACATAGGTACAAACGGTTTTGAAGAAAGATTTAACCCTTTTTGTTTTATAATTTTCTTTATTATTTTTTCATTGGTTAATGTTTCAAAAGCAAACATTGTTAAAGCGAATTGCAACAAAACCAAATCACCTTTCAAATAATAAAAGCGTGATCCAGAAACCTCCGTGGCTTTATCAGTATCTAATATATCCAATTCTTTTCCTAAAATATCATGCGTTTTTGTTTCAAAACTAAATTTTGGAATATCTCCCCAACTTCTTATAGTAATATTATCTTCATCATTGTTACCTTCTGGCATTTTAGACGAAGGTATATTTGGAATTTCCATTAACATTTTATTCCATTCACTTAAAATTGGTTTTAATTCTTGTTCTTTTTTTTGGATATTTTTTTTCAAGACAGAAACCGCTGTAATCATTTCAACCCTTTCATTTCCTTCTGTTTGATTTATTTTTTTCGTTTCAATATTTTGTTCGGCTCTTTTTTCATCGAGTTTATTTTGCAATTTTTTTCTTTTGTCATCCAAGGTAATAAAATAAGTAATATCAACTTTAGACCGCTTTTTTCTGACAGCTTCTTTTACTAATTCTATATTTTCTCTAATAAATTTTATATCTAACATGTTTTTTTAATTAAAAATACCCGCATTCGCGGGTTTAAGTGATAACAAATAACAAAAACCCACTCTTTTATTTAAAAGAAGATGAGCTAGATGAAACAACTTTTATTCCAAACGATTTCATTAGTTTAAGTATATATTGGTTTAATAAAAAATACAATATTAATTAACTCTAATTCCAAATTAAAATACTAAAGGCACTCGGGTCTTCCGATAACAAGTATCCAGTGCGGTGTGTATTGAACGAAGTTCGAATGTATTTTGAATTGAACCCTGATGCAGAATGATGCGCGCCTCGGACACGCTCGCGGACTCGCGTGTGCAAAAACCAAAAAATTTCCTTGCATTTTTCTCGCGCCTCCTCCCCCCACCCCTCCGCCGCGAAGCGGAAAAAGAAATGGCAAGGAAATTTTTGGTTTTGCTTCGCCGCTAGCATAAATCTAGTTTATCATAATAATCTAAAATGGTATATTCCACTTTCGACTATATTATGTTAATATCTATATGTCGAAGAAATACCAAGCAAAATATCAACACCTTACTGCAAAACTCCGTTCTGCTCGCCAAGAGGCGGGTTTAACGCAGGTACAGGCAGGAAAACTATTGAAGAAACCGCAAGCCTATGTTTCCAAGATAGAGCGAGGCGAGCGCGGAGTTGATGCGGTAGAATTAGCAGAGTTTGCGAAGGTATACAAAAAAGACATTAACCATTTTATAAAATAAACTATGACTATTCTTTACATAATTTTGGCAATAATTGCTTATTACATCTATCGTATTTATCGTCAAAGACAGAATGAGATAGACGCTATTGCTGATGAAAAAGCTGACGCTGAATATGAGAAAAGGAGAAAAGAAAAGTTTAAGGATTATCCGCATCTGATTGATAAAATTGATGATAGTTGGATTGAGGTATTTTCTCGACAAAGTAACATAGACGGAAAAGATTATTTACTTAAATCAATGTTTTACTTAATGTTGGGTGAGTCAACAAAAATTGATTACTCCGAGGGTTCTGTGAAATATGATTCTCTCTTTGATGCTACAAAAGAATTATTGGAACATCTCGAAAAATTCCATGAAGGGTCTGTTGTTGAACATGAAATAGCTCTCGCTACTTATTGGCAATTAGCCGCCACGAGAATGGGAGAACTTGTAAAGGAAAACCCAAATACTGGAAGTCTCAAATCGGGTGCTCATACTTCAGAGGTTGCAGGAGAGAAGGTGGAAGCAGAACCATTTACCGACATTGAGAAAATTGCGTCTTGGTTTCCAAAGAAAGCAAATCATCCAGCCCATGAAATTACTTTCTT
>JAZDMO010000001.1:0-50514 GCA_043800905.1 Patescibacteria group bacterium | reverse complement strand
TTATAATAACAATTACTATTATTTTATTTTATTTATTTTATACTTTTTATACTTGTACACTAAATCAACGACCGTCAATTCAGTGTACAAAGTTATTTTTTGATTATTTATTATTAATAATTCTTTAGTTATTTATTAGTTATTTATTAAATTTATCAAAAAATGTTAAAATATATTTAATGGACGAAGTACAAAAATTAACACAAGAAGATTGGCCTGAAAATCTTTTAGAAATTCCTGACTCTCCTAAACAACTTTATTATAAAGGAACCAAACCTGATTGGAATTCAGTTTTTTTAACCATAGTCGGTTCTCGTAAAAACTCTAATTACGGAAAAGAAGTTTGCCAAAAATTAATCTCTGGATTAAAAGGTTACGATATTACAATTGTTTCTGGTTTAGCTTTTGGAATCGATACTATCGCTCACAAAAGTGCTTTAGAAAATAATTTAAAAACCTTAGCTGTTCCTGGGTCGGGCTTAAATGACGAAGTTTTATACCCCAAATCTAATTTGGGATTAGCTAAGGAAATTATAAATTCTGGAGGAGTCCTGCTTTCAGAATTTGAACCCAATCAAGAAGCAACTCCTTGGACCTTTCCACAAAGAAATAGAATTATGGCAGGTTTAAGCCGAGCTACTTTAGTAATTGAAGCTTCAGAAAAATCAGGGACTCTTATTACCGCCCGCTTAGCCTTAGACTACAATCGAGAAGTCTGTGTCGTTCCTGCTGATATTTTTTCTTTTTATGGCAAAGGTTCTAATCAATTAATCCATCAAGGAGCAACGGCTGTTATCTCCAGTCAAGATATTTTAGAAATTCTCGGTTTTTCACAAGAAATAGAAAACCAAATAAAAATGAATTTCGAAAACTGTTCACCTGAAGAATTAAAAATCTTGGAAGAAATTCGCGAACCTAAAAGTAGAGATGAAATTATTCAAAACTTAGAAATGCCCGTTAGCCAAGTGAATATTCTTTTATCGTCAATGGAAATTAAAGGTTTGATTACCGAAAAACTGGGAAAAATTTATTTAAAAAATTAAAAATACCCTTGTTTTATATTTACAAAAATTTTATAAAATATATACTTAATTATAGTAAAAAATAATAATTTACCATCCAATTAAAAAGGAGAGTTGAGATGAGAACAATAATAGGAAGCTTGAGGTCAATACAAGATCTTCAAAGAATATTAAAAAAATCAACGGGTCAATTCTCAACAGATAACAACTTCCCTGAAAACAGGGAGTTTTTAAAAAAACATTGGGAAGAAGTTTTAAAAACCACTACGGAGTTTGGGTTTTCTATTTTTGAAAAGGAAAATGGTAAAATTATTTTTACAAAAAAATGAAGAAAATTTTTATATGGGTCGTTGCTTTGCAACGACCCTTCTTTTATTTAAAATTAAACTTAATGGAAAAAATATCAGGCTAAAAATGATAAAAACTGTTAATTACTAGTTTTTTTAATATCATTTAAAATAATTTTTAACTAAAAACTAAAATAGTTAAATCACAAAGAACTAAGTTAATTTAAAAACTTCTGGACTACTTCGCTGAGGCTCGCAGAGACGGTCCGCCTAGGGCGGACCGTAACGAACCAAAGATTCGTCATTGCGAAGAATTTTTTGTTTTAAAAAATTCTGTGGCAATCCTGATTTTTAAAAAAAATATTTGAACAATCGTCTAAAGACGATGATTTTGCTCCCAAAAGGGAGATAATAAAAAACCACTAGAAAGAAAATATTCTCCCTAGTGGCTTAAATTTTATTGAAAAAAATATTTTTAATCATCAAGCTACCCTTTGTTTCTGTATTATCCGAGACAAAAACTTTCTGGTCGGGATGTGAAATAAAGACCATTCCCCTTTTGAATAGAGCGTCTTTATCCAAATTAATTCAGAATCGTTTTTGTGTTTTGAACAACCAGCAAAAAATAAAAAACTTGTCCCGTTATAATCAATCCAAGAGACAACAGTTTCTTTTTCTACGAAGAAAAAATGATTAAAATCTTTTTCTCCTGCCATAAACAGGATTAAACCATTTCCCCAATCTCTTATTTTACTACCCTCAAAAGAAGATCTTCCCCATCGGTCTTTTATTTTTTCCATTTTTGCTCCTTATTTTTCATTTTATTTTAATTGGCCTATCTCCAACAAACAAAGCAACAACTAAAATAAAAATAAAAACCAAGAATATTGTAAGAAAAAAACTCACAAACCAAAACAAAAAAGCCTTTAATGAAAAAGTTTTAAGAAAAAAACAGGTAAATGAAAAAGAAGGAATTAAAAGAATAATTAAACATTTTTTGTTTTTTAAAAGGTAAACAAGCAAGTTATAAGAAAACAAAACAATTTCAAAAAAAATATACATTTTATCCTTCATATTTCACCTCGCAAAAAGTATTAAAGAAAAACTTCTGATTTGAAGAATAACTTAAAAAACAAATTTGGTCAATTTATTTTATTTTTACTTTATTTACGGATCTGTTGAGTCGTGTTAAACAGCTATGGAACGTAACCATTTAAAATTTAATAGTTTTTTGATTCTCTATTACTACGTAAGTAAAATTTAAATTAGTCCAGTTAATCTACCTGTCTGGTAGGCAGGCTGGAATAATTTAATTTAATTTTTCCTTCCTCGCAAAAACGGATTTTGCGAAACAAAATCCGTCCCTTAATTTGTCATTTTCAATTTTCAACCTGCCTGCCGACAGGCAGGTTTTTAATTCCGATAATAAAAAAGTAGTGAGCAAAGCCCACTACTCTTTTCCTAAAAAGCTACAGCCTAAATAACTAATTAACTAATTAGCTATCTCAATAACCACTCTAACTCTTGTCTCACTAATAATTCTTTTTTATTTTCAGGATGAGCCATAATTTCTTCAGTAATTTTTTCCATACGAATTGATTGTGAACCTTTAATTAAAATTACATCACCCTCTTTTATTTCATTTTGTAAAAATAACCCTGCTTCTTTAGACTGTTCAAAAGAAATAATATTCTTCTCGTTCATATCCTTAGCCATAGCTCCCTCTACAATCTGTTGAGCTCGCAAACCCACTGCAATAAGAACATCACAATTCTGAGCAACCATTTCGCCCACTTTTTTATGTTCTTCTGCCGAATATTTTCCTAACTCCAACATATCACCCAATGCTACAATTTTTCTTCCCAAAACTTTTAAATTACCAATCGTTTCAATAGCTTTCTGGACAGCAATTGGCGAAGCGTTGTAGGAATCATCAATTAAAATAGTATTTTTGATTCCCTCAATCAATCTCATTCTCCCAGGTTGAGTTTTATAATTCTCTGCCAAAGCTTGGGAAATTTCCACGATATTTAAGTTTTGAGAAGCCCCAACAGCAATAGCAGCTAAACTTGCAAACACATGCTGTTGCCCCAAAACACCCCCTAATTTGATAGGAGTACTAACCCCTGCATATTCTACCTTAAAAGTTATGCCTATTGGATTGCCCTTTCCGTCATAGAGAAGTTGATCATTCATCCCTAAAATATTTGAACCTTGATTATATCCAAAAGAAATTTTCTGTACCCCTTCTGGGCTTCTCACAGAAAGCATGTCTTCGTCATCCCCGTTATAAACTAAAATACCTTCTTTTTTCATATACTTAACTAACTTCTTTTTTTCATCAATTAAATCTTGCGGAGATTTAAAAAATTCAACATGCACTGGTATTTTTGCAAAACGAGTCAAAACGACCAAGTCTGGTTTTAGCCATTTGGCAATTCTTTCTATGTCCCCTGGGGCATCTGCTCCAACTTCCAAAATCAACCACATAGGATAATGATTTTTTAATAAAATAACTCCTAAACCATTAAAAATATTTTTAATCCAAAGGAAAGGGTTATTCCAAGCATTTTCACAACCTAAAACAGTTAAAGGAACACCAATTTCGCTGTTAAAAGACTTTTCACTTTTACGCACAAAAAAATGAGAACTCAAGACAGTGTAGATGGCATCTTTAGCCGTTGTTTTCCCAACACTTCCTGTGACAGCCACGATCTTAGGTTTGTATTTTTTTAAAACCATTTTAGCTTCCCAAGTAAGAATAATAACTATTATTTTTTTAAATATTTTTTTCATAATTTTTGAGTGAGGGTTTATGAAAATAAATTATGATAATATTTTTATTTTCATACAATCCGAACGATTAAATTATATATACTTCTATAATTTTCAATTACTTTAATTATTTCTAGACTGCCACGATATATTTTATAGAATTTTTAAAAAAATTTTTTTAAAAATTCTATAAAATATATCTCGCAGAGACAAATTTTACGAAGCAAAATTTTTACTTTACAAACTTTTAACTTTACAAACTTTCAACTGTTTTTTCCCTATCGGGACTAATTTCATAATAATTTACTAAAAATTTAAATATATCCATAAAAGGTTCTGTTAATGTATGAGAAGCATAATTTACATCCTTTGGATCTATTATATAGAAAAATACTAAAAATTTTGGTTTAGTAGCAGGAAAATATCCAAAAAAACTATGCAAATATTTATCTTCATAATAACCTTTTCCATCTTCTCTAGCCATCTGAGCCGTCCCTGTTTTAGTTGCTATAGTATAATCATTTGATTTATAAATACCACCCATCAAAGCTTCATCAGTCACTTTAATTAACATTTTAGTAATTTTTTCGCTAGTTTCTTCTTTAAAGATTCTTTCACTATTATCATAATAAACTTTTTCTGGAGATTTTAAATCATAGTCAATTTCTTTTACTAAATGTGGAGTAACCAAAAAGCCTCCATTAGCTAAAGCTGACAAAGCTTTAACTGTTTCAATTGGAGTAATTGCAATTCCTTGTCCAAAAGATGCAGTCGCATATTCAATATCCCGTGTCGATTTTAAATTAGAAACTAAACCATAGGTTTCGTTAGGTAAATCAATTCCCGTTTCTTCACCTAAACCTAAATCTAATAAATATTGAGCAAATTTTTCGTTTCCCACCTGTCTTTCTATCCACGCCGCTCCTATATTTAAAGATTGATTCAAAACTTCTTGGACAGATACATTTCCCCTAGCTCGTCCATCATAATTTGAAAAAGTTTTTCCATCTAAAGTAGTTGACCCCGTATCATAATAAATAGTATCAGTAGTTACGGCTCCAGTATCTAAACCAATAGCCATCGTAAGAGCTTTAATAATAGAACCCATTTCATAAACATTTTCTACCATAGGATTTCCAAAAAAAACTCCTTCTGTCTTAGCAAAAGTATTAGGGTTAAAATCAGGAGCAAAACCCATGGCAATAATTTCTCCGTTATTAGGATTAATAACAATTCCTCCAGCTAAATCTGTTTTCCATTTACTATCAATATCTACTAAAATATTTTCTAAATAATTTTGAACAGTAGGCTCAATCGTTAAAACTACATCCCCCTCTTTGATACTTTCTTCACCACTGACTACTGAATTTAGACTAGTAAAAACTTCAGCAAAAAAATTTACGAAGAGATCTTTGGATTTTTTATTTAATAGATAATTATAATATTTTTCAATACCATAAATACCTTCAAGAGAATCTTCGTTATAACCGACAAAACCCAAGACATGTGAGGCTAAATCATCAGCTGGATAAAAACGCCATTTATCAACTTCTAAAAGAATCCCTTTTTCTTTTAGAGCTCTAATTTTCTTTTCTACTTCTGGGTCTTCTAATTTACGAGCGATTACTTCATAGGTGTCTTCTTTTTTTCCAGCTCGATACAAAAAATTTTCTTTATCAATCTCAATAATTTGAGAAAGTTTGTTATAAAGATCTTCGGGGTCATTTATTAAAGAAGGGTTGATAGTCAACATAAATCCAGAGCGAGTCATCCCTGCTGAAATTTTTTTTCCATTTTTATCTTCAAAAAAAATAGAACCTCGATTAAAAACATATTGAGGTTTTATGTATTGATTTTCTGCCCTCTCTCGATATTCTTCTCCTTTAACTATTTGAATTCTATAAAGTTGCCCAGCGATAACAATAAAAAATAATAAAAAAACAAAACTCAATAATTTTATTCTACATATTGAGCCAGATTTTTTCATAAAATTTAATTAATGATTATTTTTAACAAAAGAAATAGCATTGCTAGCTAAACTTTTATCTACAAAATGAACATCAGAAGTTTCCGCAAAACCTAAAGTTTTGGCCATCTCTAAATCAATTTGACTTTTTAAAGCCATATATTGAAATTCATATTCACCAAGCTTAGTATTTAAATTTATTATTTTTTCTTCCATAGTTCGATAAGTAGTTACGTTTACAGTCGATTGAATGATTAAATAAAAATAAGAAACCATCAATAAAATACTAGAAAAAACTAATATCCAAAAAACCATTCTTTTATCTAAATTATTTATTTTTAAAGCTAATGTTTGCATAATTTTTTGTTGAGTCTAAAGTCTTTTTTAAAATTTGCAGAGCAAATTTTTACTTTACGGACTTTAAGAACTTTCGACTCTCTTAATTCCTCTTAATTTTGCGCTTCGAGAACGAGGATTTTCGACTAATTCCTCAGCACTTGGAATAATTGGTTTTTTGGTTAATAATTCTCCCCTTTTTTCCTCTTTCTTTTTTTTAAAAAAATTTTTAACTACGCGATCTTCTAAACTATGAAAAGTGACTACTCCTATTCGACCGTTTTCGTTTAAAACTGAAAAAGCTTTTTCTAAACCCTCTTTTAAAAATTCAATTTCATTATTAACTGTAATTCTCAGGGCTTGAAAAGTTTTTGTAGCATAATGAGTCTTTTTAAATTGATACCAAATTGGAACAGCTTTTTTTATAATTTCTACTAGCTCAAAGGTCGTGGAAATTTCTTTTTCTTCGCGCGTCTTACAAATTTCTTTAGCAATTCTTCGAGCCAATCTTTCTTCTCCATAACCAAAAAGTATGTCAGCAATGTTTTCTTCTTCCCAGTTATTTACAATTTCTTGAGCGGTTAAATCATCTTTTCCTAAATCTTTTTTTAAAGTCATCAAAAGCGGTTCGTCTTTTTTGAAACTGAAACCTCTACCAGAATTTTCTAATTGGTCTGAACTAATTCCTAAATCAAGCACAACAACATCTGCTTTATCAATAGCCAAATCTTTCAAAACTTTATCCATATTACGATAATTTTCATTTACAAAATAAGTTTGGCAAGCAAATTTTTGTTCTTTCATTTTTTCAACAGCTCCGGCATCCTGATCAAGTCCAATTCCTATTCCTGACTTCCCTACTTTTAAACAAAGAGTTTTAAAATAACCTCCACCACCTAAAGTTCCATCCAAAAAGATTTCTCCTTCCGAAAGATTCATTATGTCTATTACTTCTTTTAAAAGAACTGGCTTGTGGATTGTTTTCGATACATCTTTCAATTCCGATTTATCTTTTTTTATCATCTTTTTCAATTAATTCGATTTTTTAATTTTCAATTTTCAATTTCTAATTTTCAAACAATTTTCAATGAATTAATTTTTTAATGTTTGAAATATTTAATCATTTTGTAAATTTTGTCATTGTTTAGAAATTAGAAATTGAAAATTAGAAATTTGATTTAGAAATCTTTGATTTCTAAATCATTCCTATTTCACCTAATTTTTCAGCCAAAGCATCTGCAGAATTTTCCACTTTTTCTTTATATGATTTCCATGTTCGTTCGTCCCAAATTTCCACATGATCATTTACTCCAGCAATTACAACCTTCGTTTTCAATTTTGCATAATCTTTCAAAAAATCTGGAACCAAAATTCTTCCGATGGAATCAACTGAAGTTTCTACCGCTCCTGAAATCATAAATCTTTTAAAAGAACGAGAATCAGCTTGTAACATGGATAAATTGGAAAGTTGTTCCAAAACTTTTTTCCATTCAGCTAGAGTGTAAATATAAACACAGTGATCCAACCCTTTAGTCATAATCATGTTTTTACCAATAGCCGTTCTAAACTTAGTAGGTAATGAAACCCTTTTTTTAGTATCTAGAACATGTGTATATTCACCTATAAGCATGACAGTTTAAAAGTGTTTTATAGGGGAAAATAAAATATAGTCGCTTCGCTTCTTATTTTATTTCCCACTCTTTACCACTTGTCCTATATTTTATAACACTCGTTCCCACATAGCAAACCGAGTTATCCACACCCAGCCATAGTTTTTTAATTCAAAAAACTATGGCTGGGTGGATTTTTAATTTTGTAATTTTTAAAAAAACGATCATTTTACAATCATCCTCTTCCCGATTTACAAATCTATTCTTTTTTGATAAAAAGATAAAAGATTTTTTCAAGCAACCAATAACATAAGGAGAAAAAAGTGAAAGTTATTGAAGGAGAAGTTGTGGGTATTCGAAAAAATGGAATTGTAATTGTTGTTGAAACTGAAGATGAGAAACACATCTTCTGCGATATCAACGATTCATGGTCAAAAGGTCTTGATGTAGAATTAGGAGATAGAGTTGAAATACCCATCGACGATTCTCCGTATGGATTCTACATCGACGACGATAAAAACAAAGTGTTTATCAGCCAAGAAGAAATCACTATCAATGGAGAAAAATTTGTAGTTTAGTTTTCTCCATTCCCCGCCCAACAAAATCGCCTAGCGATTTTTGTTGGGCGGTTTTTTATTTTTTTTATTATCAATTTTCAATATTGTTATCGCAGTTAACTGCGATAGTCCAGTTAACTGGACTATTTATATTTCTGGATTGCCACAGGAGGTTTCTTGATTTTTAACAAAAAATCAAGAAACCTCCTTCGCAATGACGAAGAGTAAGAATTTTCATAATTAATTTTGCGAAGCAAAATCCATACATAATACATAATACGTGATACTTAATACATATTTATGTTATAATCTCAAAATATGATTAAACACAAAAAAGAAAAAAGTAATGTTCCCCAAATCATTACTGGCAATATTCTTATCACCGGCAAAAAAACCGGTTTTTTAAAATTAGACTCTAAAAATAAAAAAGAAATTAAAATTGAAGAAAATAATTTGAATACCGCTCTCAATAATGATTTAGTAGAGGTAGACATAGAAAGAAAAGATGCTCGTATAACGAAAATAATTGAAAGAGCAAAAACTCAATTTGTGGGAACTGTTTTTCAAAAAGACGGCACTTGGTTTTTGAAAGCTGATGATTTTAAATTTTATCCTCGTTTGGAAATAGAAAACTTTGATGAGTTTACTCCTAGTTTAGATGTAAAAATTGTAGTTAAAATGGACGATTGGACTAATCCTCAACACAATCCCACAGGAAGAATTATTTCAATTCTCGGTCACAAAGGAGATAACGAAACCGAAATGCAAGCCATTTTATACGAAAAAGGTTTTGCTCCGAACTTCCCTGCCGGAGTAGAAGACGAAGCCGAAAAAATTTCCCAGCAAGCACAAAAAGATTTTGAAGCAGAAATTCCTAAAAGAAAAGATTTTCGTGATCGAATTACTTTCACCGTTGACCCTGACGATGCCAAAGATTTTGACGACGCTCTCTCTTTCAAAAAATTAGATAATGGTGATTTTGAGGTTGGAATTCATATCGCTGATGTGACGCATTATGTCAAAATTGATTCGCCTATTGATCGTGAAGCCGTAGAAAGATGTACTTCTGTCTATTTAGTGGACAGAACTATTCCCATGCTTCCAGAGGTGCTTTCAAATAATTTGTGTTCTCTTAATCCTAACGAAGACAAGCTGACCTATTCAGCTGTTTTTGTAATGGATAAAAATGCTCAAGTAAAAGAAAGGTGGTTTGGAGAAACGGTCATTCACTCTGACAAAAGATTTACTTATAAAGAGGCTCAAAAAACTTTGGATGAAAAATCTGGAAAATTTTATGAAGAGCTTCAACAATTAGATAACTTGGCCCAAATTATGCGTCAAGCAAGAATGAAAAACGGGGCCATTTCTTTTGGAAGTAATGAGTATAAATTTATTTTAGATGAAAACGGAAAAGCTATAGATGTCTACAAAAAAGAATTAATGGAAACTAATGAATTGATTGAAGACTTTATGCTTTTAGCTAATAAAGAAGTGGCGGAATTTATTCATCGCAAAGAAGAAGAGTTAAAAATAAATTTACCTTTTGTTTATAGAATTCACGATGTGCCTAAAGCTGAAAATATGAAAGAATTAGCGGAGTTTTTGAAAACTACTGGTTTTCATTTAAAAATAAAAGACAATAAAGTTTCTTCTCGCGACTTAAACGCTTTGTTGGAAAAAATAGAAGGAGAACCTGAAGGTAATTTAATTGCTACCGCTATGCTTAAATCTATGGCGAAAGCTATTTATTCTGTAAAAAATATTGGACATTATGGACTAGCTTTCAAATACTATACTCATTTTACCTCACCAATTCGTCGTTATCCTGATATGATGGTTCATCGTTTAATGAAAACCTATTTAAGTGGAAATAATTTATCTCCTCGCTCAGAAAAAAAATATAAAGAATTAACTTTCCGTTCTTCTCAACAAGAAATTGCCGCCACCAATGCCGAGAGAGCTTCTGATAAATATAAATTCACCGAATTAATGTCCACCAAAATTGGACAAGAATTCAAGGGAGTAATTTCTGGAATTACTAAGTGGGGCGTCTATGTACAGATAGAAAATGGAGCTGAAGGAATGATTAGTCTTTCTTCCCTAGCTGATGATTATTACAGATTAGATGAAAAAAAATATCGTCTTGTCGGTCAAAAAACCAAAACCTCTTACACTCTCGGAGATGAAATTCAAGTTAAATTAGTCAAAACCGATATTGAAAGACAGGTAATTGATTTTGAGTTGGTATAGATATGTATTAAATATTATGTATTACAAAAAATAGATAGATAAAATCTATCTATTTTTTAGTTTTTATTTAAAAATTATTGTAAGTTTTATCATCCCTCAGTTTTATAGAATCAACAACAATAACCTTTCTTTCGTAATGAAAAATAATCCTAAACCTCCCCTTTCTTAATCTATAAAAGTCACTGTTGGTTAACTTTTTTATATTGAGATTATCTAGATTATTATTCTTTAAATCTAAAATTATTTTTTGTAACAGGAGGTTATCTTTTTTTGTAATTTTTTCAAAAAGTTTTTTGATGTTATCCATTAATTTCTTTTAAAATTTTTAACAAATCATCAGCCTTTATTCCTTTTCCTTTATTATCACGAATCGCATCAAAAACAGTATACTCATTTTGAGTGTTTTTATTTGGTAAATGAAAAGGAGAAATTTCTATAAAATCACCTTTAGTTTTTAAAAGAATTTGTTCAGTTTTTATTTTCTTTCTCCAACTCGCAGGCAAAGTTATTTGTCCTCGACTTGTCATTTTTTGAACTTTTTCAGTAGTATTTTTTAACATAATATTTTTACTTATTTACTTACTTTCTTATTTTAACATTTAAATATTAAAAGTCAAATTCTTATAAAAAATATAGCGTCGGGGATCGCTTTCGCAACACCCCGACGCTGTTATTATTTTTGACATCAAATCCTAAAAACCTCGACATTTTTAGGTTCAGGGATAACGACGACATAACAACAATATTTGCCATTTATCCCTTTTTTAAGGCAATATTCAGTAATTTTTCCCCTACCCATAATAGCCAAACCAGTTTTGTCATCAAAATCACCAAAATTCTCTTCGCAAAGAATCATTTTTCCACTAAAAGGTGACTTTGATTTAATATCAAGCGCCATCTCTTTTTCAAGAAGCAAAAAAACAGGGTCAATAAGAATTCTAAGCCATACAGTTTTATATGGAGTTGCATTCCAAGATTCCCCCTCTCGTGAAAAAAAAGGACGGGCTTTGTTAAAAAAATGTGTCTTTTCTTTTATTGAGCCTTGGAAATTAACAAAAAGATAATAGAAAAATCTCAACTTAGCCTCTTTGACTTGTTCCTCTTCTTTCCTCGAAATTCCACGGATAACTCCACCTTTTGCTCCTACACTGGTCATAAAACCTCCTTACTCTTAAGGTATTTATTGTCAAAAATTTAGTACTCCTGGAAACTATTTATACCAAAAATCAGACCTAAAAACAAATCGAAAAAGATGGTCGGCTTTTGCCGACCCTCTTTCTATTCGTATCATTCGAATAATTCGTATATTGGTATATTTACTTCGCTACCTTCACCGCTTCCGCAAATTGCACTGACAACAATTTTGAAATTCCATCTCCTGTCATGGTCACTCCATAAAGAATTCCTGCTCGTGACATAGTCTCACGATTATGCGTAATTAAAATTAACTGTGAATGAGAAGATAATTTTTCAATCATATCTCCATACTTACGTGAATTAGCTTCGTCCAAAGCGGCGTCAGTTTCGTCCAAAATAACAAAAGGAGGTGGGTTCACTTGTGACATCGCAAAAAGCAAAGCAATAGAAGTTAAAGATCTCTCCCCTCCCGACAACATTTGCAAGCCCTTAACTTTTTTATTCGGTAAAGAAATATCAACTTCAATTCCAAATTCATCTTTTTCACTTTCTCCTCTTTCGATTTCTTCTACCAAATCTTCTTCACTCATATTTAAATCATCTTTAACTGTTCTTTTTCCTTTTTCTTTCACCAAATTCAAACCTGATCTTCCACCCCCAAACATTAAAATAAAAAATTCTTTAAATTGCTCATTTATTTTTTCCAACCCTTTCTTAAATTCTGTATCTAATTTTTCTTTTAATTCAGCAATTAATTGATTCAAAGACTCAGCTGATTTTTCCAAGTCCATAATTTCTTTTTCTAAAAATTCATCTCGTTTAGAAACTTCATCATATTCTTTTAAAACATCTTCCCCAGAACCACCACCCATACTTTCAATTAAAATTTTTATTCGTTCTATTTTCTTTAATCTATCTCCCTGAATTTCCCTCGCTTCATTCACAATCGTTTCAATCAATATTTTTTCACCACTTGGAGATAGTAGGTCCAAGTCTTTAAATTGCACAGCATCTCGTCCAACTAAAACATAGGCCTCATTCATTTCTTTTTTATAGTTTTCTTCAGCAGAAACGATTCTTTCTTCCTGATTCTGTAATGAATTTAATCTATATCTAATGTCATTGATTTTGTTAGATATTTCTAAGCTCTCAAATCGAGCATCTTTGTTTAAATCTTTCTCATTTTCAATTTCGGTTTTAAGAGCACTAATTTCCTTCAAAAAACCTTCTTCTTGAACAAAAATTTCTTTTAATTCATTTTCAATCTGTATTTTTTTATCTTCGTATTCGAAAATTCGATTATCAACGGCACTTTCAATTTCAGCTTTCGCTTCAATGTTTTCAATTTGTGAATATTTTAAAACAAAAGAACTAAAAGATTCTGAGATTCTTTTCAAAAGACCCTTAAACTGAGAAATATCTTGCATATTTTCAGCCAATTCAATTTGATTATTTATTTCCTCCTGCAATTTTTTAATCTCAACCAAATCCACCATCTTTTTTTCGGAAGAATCCTGTGTTTCTATTTTTTCTGGTTTTTCAGTAGAAATTTCTAAGGCCGAAATTATTCCCTCAGTTCTTCCTAATTCTCGACTTAATTCATCTTTTTTGCGACGGCAAATATTTAATTGGTTCTCAAAATCTCTTAATTGACCATTTTTACTTTCATCTTTTGTTTCATTTTCCAAAATAACTGAAATTTCTTTTTCTTTTGTTTCAAGTTGATTCAATTCTTCCAAAAGTGGTTTTTTGTCTTGCAGAATTTTATCTTGCCAATATTTAATATAAGTGTTTTCTCTTTTAAAATATTCTTTATACAGCCCTTGTAGTTCAATTCGCATTTCTTGGGTTTTTTCTATTTTCCCAATTTGTCTTTTCAAAAATTTCAAATGAGGAGCGTTCTCTTTTCGTAACGCTTGAACTTCTTTAATATTCTCATGAACTTTTTCTAACTTCTTTTCACTGGCCATTCTTTTATATTGAAAAATTTTCAAACCCAAAGCTTCTTCAATAATTCCCTTTCTTTCTTTAGCATTCACATTCAAAATTCTATCAGCTTCACCTTGAGAAATCATATGATGCCCAGATGAACCAATATTTGCTCCTGACAAAAGTTCAGAAATATCTTTCAACCGTACCGGACTTTTATTAATTAAATAAGTATTGGTTCCATCACGAAAAACATTTCTTTCTATACTAACTTCATCAAAATCTAAGTCCAAAAAACGACTACTATTATCAAAAGTAATCTTAACCCCCGCACGATTACCCCGTGGAATAGTCTGAGATCCATTGAAAATTAAATCTTCCCCTCTCTTACCTCGCATAGATTTAATTGATTGTTCTCCCAAAACAAAACGAAAAGCTTCGGCTACATTAGATTTTCCTGAACCATTTGGTCCTACAATAGCAGTCACATTGGTTTTAAAATCCAAATCCACCTTTTTAGCAAAGGATTTAAAACCTGTTATTTCTAGCGACTTTAAATACATTAATAAATAGTATAAGGTAAAAAGTCAAAAGTCGAAAGTTTAAACTGTGTTTATGTAAAAAAACAGAAATATTTGAATAAAAATAAACTTGTTAACAGTTAAAAACTTGCAAAAAATAAAAAGCTGTTGTATTACTGTGGTCTATGACTAAGTTGTTAATTGTCGAGTCACCGGCAAAATCAAAAACAATTTCAAAATATTTAGGAAGCGACTATGTCGTGGATTCTTCGATTGGACATATTCGTGATATCCCAAAATCAAATTCAAAAAAAGCTAACGCTGTAGATATTGAAAATGGTTTCAAACCTAATTACGAAATCATTAAAGGAAAAGAAAAAGTTATTGCTAATTTAAAAAAAGAAGCTAAAAAAGCGGATGAAGTTTTACTAGCCACTGACCCAGACCGTGAAGGAGAAGCTATTGCTTGGCATATTGCTGAAGTTTTAAAAATACCTAATGCTAAAAGAGTAACCTTCAACGAAATCACTCAAGAAGCGGTACAAGAAGCTATCAAACATCCTCGTGAAATTGATCAAGACTTAAGAAGAGCCCAAGAAGCTCGTCGTGTTTTGGATAGACTTTTTGGTTATGGATTAAGTGGTTTGATTTGGCAAAAATTACGCTACGGACTTTCAGCAGGACGTGTACAATCCCCTGCTCTAAGAATTTTAATGGAACGCGAAAGAGAAATTCGCGCTTTCATTCCTGAGGCTTACTGGACCATCACAGCTGATGTAAAAAACAAAATTGGTAATATTTTTACAATGCTTTGTTCTGAAGAACCACGCGACGAAAAGAAAGTCCAAGAAATTTTGAAAGTCGGACAAAAAGCCCAATGGAAAATTTCCGAAGTGAAAGAAAGTCAAATGAAAAGATCTCCTCGAGCTCCTTTCATTACTTCTACACTACAGCAAAGTGCTAGCTCTCGTTTTGGATTTTCCCCTAGCCAAACCATGATGTTTGCTCAAAAACTTTACGAAGCCGGACATATTACCTATATGAGAACTGACAGCACCAACCTTAGCGCTAATGCTCAAAAACAAGCTCAGGCGGTAATTTCTCAAAATTATGGAAAGGAATATTTACAACCCCGAGTTTACAAATCCAAATCCAAAAATGCTCAAGAAGCTCACGAAGCTATTCGCCCTTCTAATTTGTCAGTGGCTAAAGCAGGTCACACAATTGAACAACAAAAAATTTACAGTCTTATTCGTCAAAGAACTCTGGCTTCACAAATGAGTGACGCTCAATTATTAAGAACCAAAATTGTAGTTAAAATTAGCGATCGCAAAAATTTCCCTTACTTTTCTATCAACGGTTCTCGCCTGTTATTTGACGGTTGGATGAAAGCTGACCCATCTGCTAGAAGTGAAGATGTAGAATTACCAGAAGTAAAAGCCGGAGACATTTTAGATTTACTTGAAATGAAAACCGAAGCTAAAGAAACTACTCCTCCTAATCGTTATTCAGAAGCTTCTTTAATTAAAGAGTTAGAAAAAAGAGGTCTAGGCCGTCCAAGTACCTATGCCACAATTACTCGAACTCTTTATACTCGGAATTATGTTGAAAAAATAAATAAAGCTTTATATCCTACTGATACTGGAGATGCTGTTAGTTCATTTTTAGAAGAACATTTTGCTAATTACATTAGTGATGACTTTACAGCTAAGATGGAAAATGAATTAGATGAAATTGCTGACGGAAACCAAACTTACGAAAAAACTTTAGGCGATTTTTACAAACCTTTCACCAAAGACATCGACAGTAAAAAAGATATTGAAAAAATTTCTAATTTAGGACCAGCTGAAGAAAAGTATAAATGTCCCAAATGTGGAGGGCCAATGGTTTACAAATTAGGTAAAACAGGAAAATTTATTTCTTGTGAAAAATTCCCTGATTGTGACGGCGCTTTGACCTTGGAAGGAAAAGAAATCGCGGGACCAGAAGAAACTGGAGAAAAATGTCCTGATTGTGCTGATGGAAAACTAGTCATTCGTGAAGGTCGTTTTGGAAAATTTATTTCTTGTTCTAATTACCCGAAATGTAAATTCATTAAAGAAGACGAAGAAGAAAAGAAGAAGAAAATGAGCGGAGTAAAATGTCCTGATTGTAAAGACGGTGAAATGATGGAAAGACGCGGACGCTTTGGAATTTTCTATTCTTGTTCTAATTATCCCAAATGCAAAAATGCGATTAAAGCCAAACCAACTGGAAATATTTGTAATTATATTCGTGAAGACAAAGGTGGACAACCTTGTGGAGCTTTGATGATGGAAGGAACTAAAACTATTCCAGAAAGATGTTCGGATAAAAGTTGCCCGAATCATAATCCGCATAAGCTAGTTAATTAGATTTTCTAGTTAATTAGATTTTAGAGATTTAGTTATTTAGAAAGAGGGTTTGGCTTCGCCAAACCCTCTTTAAAATTCTAGATTGCTTCGTCAAAAAAGGCTGGGATTTTTTTAAAAAAATCCCAGCCTTTTTCTCCTCGCAATGACGAACCTTCGGTTCGTCATTGCGAGAAAAAAACAAGGCCTACAGAAATTAATCTGCAGGCCCTATAAAACCACCCCTCTAAATTCAAAAATATTTTCAACAACCCAACCATTGAAATCTTAACCTCAATGTATTACTGAACTGCATATATATTATATAAAAAAGCCCCTTGAATGCAAAGCGTCCAAGGGGCAAAGGGTCAAAGAACCTAAGTTCTAAAGGGTTAAGTGTTAAAGGGTCTGCGGAACGACCACACGAGGCCGAATCTCAGCACCCCAGACATAGTCATAGTCAAAACGATAAACGCGCACCTCGAGTCCACCGGAGCCCAAGAAGACAATCGCAACAAAAGGACGGTCGTGAACTTTAAACAAGAAAAAGGTTGCATAACCGTCTTTTCTCAATTTGTCTGGATGTTCCAGACAAAAATTGATGATTTGCTCCTGTTCAAAGCAAAGTTTGTCGATATCACCGAGGGAGGTAAACATCTGTTCGAAAGTTGCATCTCGGCGCATTTCATAAACTTCAACCTTCGTCCTTTCCGTCGACTTCCCCTGTTTGTCTGTCCCCCAATTAATGAAATCAGAGTCAATCCATCCCTTGAAAACATCACTGGATTGAGCGATTGTTTTTTCACCGGTAGTCTCACTAATCCAAATTTCTTCGTCAAGATAGAGACGAGCGAGAAACTTATTCTCGGTTTTAAATTCATTATCATGGATCTCCTGAAGAGAATCCATGACTTTCTGGAAATCCAACGACTTACCAAGCCGTCCTGCAATTGCAGAAATTCGCCTGTAGTAATGACCTAGTTGTTCGTCTGTAACACTAACATTTAGCGTCATAACAAAACTCCTTTTTTTTAAAAATTCGCTACACCTTATGGTTATAGCTAAAAAATTTCATGTGTCCGTTCATTTTTAATGAATTAGGAATTTTATAAAATCTTTTGGCTATAACCATTCGCAAGTTTTTGTTTAATTTAAAGAACTAAACTATGCAACTATTGTATAATATTGTCAAATAAAAGTCAAGCGAAATACTTGCTAAATCTTTAATATCTGATATTATTTATCAGTAATTAGAGAGCTATAGTGTTTTAATAATTATATAGTCCCAATGAAATATTTTTTGATTTTTATTAAAAAATCAAAAAACTCTTTTTAAAATAAAAAGAATTTCATAGGACCATATTTTTTTAATTCATTTGGTTCATAATAAAAAGATGGAAAACCTATCTAATATATTACCTTACATACAAATTGCTCTATCTATCTTATTGATGGCTTCTATTTTAATGCAACAAAATGACGCTGATTTAGGTGGAGCTTTTGGAGGGGCTAATGATTTTTCAGGCGGACATACTAGAAGAGGTTTTGAGAAAACCCTATTTAATTCAACATTAATTCTTGCTATACTATTTGTAATATCTACATTCTTGGTTTTAATTATATAAATTAAAAATTTTAAATCTTATTTGATACTTCTTTTTTAAAAAACTGAAGTCTTTGATTTATGTGGTAATATTCGAAATTAAACCACGCTAATCTCTATGAACAAAATAAAAAATATATTGGAGAAACTCAATACTATTGTTTCCAAAACACCTCTCATTATAAAATCATTTAATACCACTGAAAAAGTAATTTTTTATTTAACTTTAACGATCTTTCTTATTTCATCTGGAATTCTTTACAATAAAATAAATACTAAATATTCTGTTGAAATTCCTACTGCAGGAGGATCGTTAGTTGAAGGTATTATCGGAGTCCCACGTTTTATCAATCCCATTTTAGCTTCCTCTAATGCTGATAAAGATCTATGTACTTTAATTTATTCTGGTCTTCTAAAGGCCACTCCTAACGGTAAATTAGTTCCAGATTTAGCCGAAAGTTATGAAATTTCAAAAGATGGAAAAACTTATACCTTTAAGTTAAAAGAAAATCTTATTTTTCAAGATGGAAAACCATTAACCACAGAAGATATTGAATTTACCATCAAAGCCACCCAAGATGAAATTATTAAAAGTTCTAAAAGAGCTAATTGGGACAGTGTTGAAATAAAAAGACTAAACGATAAGGAAATCCAATTTATTTTAAAACAAGCCTATGCTCCTTTTTTAGAAAACCTAACTTTAGGAATACTTCCCAAACATCTTTGGGGAAATATCACCTCAGAACAATTTGCTTTTAGCCAATACAATGTTAACCCCATCGGTTCAGGCCCATACAAAATAGATAAAATTAAAAAAAGCGCTGACGGGACAACCGAGAAATATGAATTGAAATCTTTTTCAGGTTATGCTCATCCACAAGCTTATATCTCTAAACTTATAATCAAATTCTACTCAAATGAAGATTCTTTGATAGATGCTTATTCAAAAAAATTAATCGAAAGTTTAAACTCTATCAGCCCTAAAAATATTAATAAATTAACTTTTCAAAAAGATAGTGAAATCCTTTCTACTCCCTTACCAAGAATATTTGGTTTATTTTTAAATCAAGATGAAAATCCTATTTTTACAAATCTAGAAGTACGCAAAGCTTTAGATAAAGCAATCAATAAAGATCAACTTATTAATCAAGTATTTGATACTTATGGAGTTTCTATCGATAGCCCTATTCCTTCAAATTCAATTTATTATCTACCCACTCAAACAGAAGAAAAAGGTTTAGCTGTAGCAGAAAATATTTTAAAAGAAGGAGGTTGGACTAAAAACGAAAATGGTGTCTATCAAAAAATCACAAAGAAAAATTCTCAAATATTATCTTTTTCAATTTCTACCTCAAATATTCCAGAGCTAAAAGAAATGGCTGAATTATTAAAAACTCGCTGGGAAGAAATGGGAGCAAAAGTTCAATTAAAAATATTTGAAATTGGTGACCTAAACCAAAATGTTATTCGCCCAAGAAAATATGATTCACTTCTCTTTGGAGAAGTTATAGGAAGAGATATGGACCTTTTTGCTTTTTGGCACTCTTCTCAAAGAAATGACCCTGGGTTAAACATTTCACTTTACGCTAACATTACCACCGACAATCTTCTAGAAAAAATAAGAATAACTTCAGATGTTGAAGAGAAAAAAACTTATTTCAAAGATTTTCAAGAAGAAATAAGAGAAGATAAACCTGCTATCTTTATCTATTCTCCAGATTTCATTTATATTACAACAAAAAAAATAAAAAATAACATTATTAATCAAATTACCATTCCTTCAGATAGATTTTTAGATGTAAGCAACTGGTATATCAAAACTGATAAAGTCTGGAAAATTTTTTCCAATCTTTAATCTTTAAAAAATTATTATTAAAAATAACTATTAACAAATGGGTAAAGGCTTCGGCAAAATAACCCCAGTTAAATATCATTTATTTTTTAATTAATTAAATTAAAAAATAAATGACTCAAATTTTTTCAAAAATTTGAGTTTAACTGGGTAATATTTTTCTAGCTCGCTTCGCTCATAAGAAAAATATTATGATTCAAACAAAAACAAATAATCCTGAAAAAGAGAACATAAAGAAAAATGTTCCTTCAAGGAAGGTTGGAAGTTCTACTAAAAACAAAACAAGAACCTACAAACCAAATGCTGGAAGAAAAAATTCTAGACCAGAAAAAAAACAAGAGCACAAAACCACTGAGGGTCCAATGGAAAAAATTAAAAAAATTCCAGACTCTAGCAACATCAGAATTATACCTCTTGGAGGATTTGAAGAAGTAGGTAAAAATATGATGGTGATTGAATATAAAGATGATATTTTGGTTTTTGATGCTGGAGTTCAATTCACCAGTGAAGAAAACACCCCCGGAATTGATTATATTTTACCCAATACTCGCTATCTAGAAGAAAGAAAACATAAAATTAAAGGAATTATTATTACTCATGGACACTTAGACCATATTGGGGGGTTGCCTTACATCATGGAAAGAATTGGGAACCCACCTCTTTATGGAAGCGAATTAACTAATTTAATCATAAAGAAAAAGATGGCTGAATTCCCTACTCTGGAAGCTATAGATTATCATGATGTATCCGCTGGAGAAAAAATTACCCTAGGAAATTTAAAAATTAAATTCTTTCCCGTTACCCATTCTATCCCTGGGGCTTTGGGGTCATCGATTGAAACCCCTCAAGGAAACATTATAATCACAGGTGATTTAAAATTAGAACATGAAGATGGAAAACCATCCCAAAAGGAATTAGACACTTGGGAATCTTTAAGTAAAGATAATAATTTACTTTTAATTGCTGACTCTACTAACGTAGAAAAACCGGGTTATTCTATGCCAGAAAGAGTGGTTTATGAAAATATTGAACAAATTATTAAAAACGCCAAAGGAAGATTAATTATTGGAACCTTTGCTTCTCAATTTGAAAGAATGATAAAAATCTTTGAAATTGCAGAAAAATATGGTAAAAAAATTGTCTTGGAAGGAAGAAGTATTAAAACCAATATGGAAATAGCCAAATTGTCTGGTTTATATATTCCTAAAAAAGGCACCGAAATTTCAGCTAAAGATATTGAAAATTATCCTCCTGATCGAGTCGTTATTTTAGCCACTGGTTCACAAGGAGAAGAATTTGCCGTCTTAATGAGAATGTCTTTAAAAAAACATACTCATATTTTATTAAACGAAAGAGACACTGTAGTCTTGTCTTCTTCAGTTATCCCTGGGAATGAACTATCCGTGAGAAAACTAGAAGACAACTTATACAGACACAACCTGAAAGTTATTCATTATCGTGTAGCCGATGTTCACTCCACCGGTCATGGAAATGCTCAAGAATTAGCTTGGGTTATTTCACAAGTACATGCCAAATTCTTTATGCCTGGTTATGGTCATCACTCTATGTTAAAAGTCCATGCTGAAATTGCTCGTTCTATTGGAGTAAAACCAGAAAATATTTTAGTGCCTGATAATGGTTCTGTGGTAGAAATTCAAAACGATAAAATCTTCATGTTAAAAGAAAAAGCTCCAGCAGGAATTATGATGGTAGATGGATTCTCTATTGGAGATATGCAAGAAGTAGTTATCCGCGATCGTCAAAATTTGGCCCAAGATGGAATTTTCGTAGTAATTGCTACTCTAGATGTGGGAACAGGTAAATTAAGAAAGTCACCTGATATTATTTCTCGTGGATTTATTTATTTGAGAGAATCTAAAGATTTATTAAAACAAGCTCGCTATATCACCAAAAAAACGGTAGAAGAATTAGCTAAAGAGATGCATCCTATTAATTTTGATTACATCAAAAAAGATGTAACAGATAATATTAGCCGCTATCTTTTCCAAACCACTAACAAAAAACCAATTGTAATTCCTGTGATTTTAGGAGTTTAGATTAGTTATTTAGGTTTTAGCTATTAGTTATTTAGAAAAAGAGCGACGGGCAAAGCCCGTCGCTCTTTTTATTTCACGAAGGTCAAGCCTCCTCGTTATTTTATTTTTTTGTCTTTTTTCAGTATTAAGTGTCATAAACTTACTTAAGTTTCTATAGTCTAAATTGCCACGATTAGATTTTTAATAAAAAATCTAATCTCGCAGAGACGCTTCGCTTAACGCGAAGCGTAACAAAAAACTTCGTTTTTCGTCTTTGCGAACAAAGTTCTATGATTTTTAATGAAAAATTATAGAACCTTGTTTGGTAATCTAGTGTTTTAATATTGATATGTTAAAATATTAAATATGCAAAAAATAAGATTCAGAACAGCCATTTATCTTTTAGCCTTTGTTTTATCTTTACAAATGGCCATTCCTGCTTACATTAATTCTAGTTTTATTGAAGCTAAATTTGCTTCGACTAATTTGATTTCTATTCTTTATACCTTAGGTTCAATCGTAACCATTTTAAGCTTGTTTTACCTGACCAAAACTCTCAAAAGAATTGGCAATACTCGTTTAACTCTAGCACTTTTTATTATCAATGGACTAAGTTTCGGATTATTAACTTTCTCTAACCAATCTAATCTAATAATTTTAGCTTTCATCGCTTTACTAGTTTTAGGAAATTTAATCTATTTTAATTTAGATATTTTTCTGGAAAAACAAACCCTTAATGATAACACCGGTGGAATTCGAGGAAAATATATGACCACCATTAACTTAGCTTGGTTAATTTCGCCTATAATAGCAGGTTTTATTCTTGAGGATAATAATTATCGCAATGTTTATTTTATTTCCCTTCTTTTAACCGTTCCCTTTTTAATTCTACTTGGTTGGGGCTTTTATGATTTCAAAGATCCTCAGTATGAAGAAATTAACTTTACCGCCACTTTTAAAAGACTAAAAAAGAAAAAAGATATTTTTAATATTTTTATTTTAAGAACCTATCTTAGTTTTTTTTATTCTTGGATGGTAATTTACACTCCGATTTATTTACACCAAAATATCGGATTAGATTGGTCTCAAATTGGAATTATTTTTACCATTATGCTTTTGCCTTTTGTTCTTCTAGAAATTCCTGTGGGTAAAATTGCTGATAAATTTTTAGGGGAAAAAGAAATAATGAATGTTGGTATCGTAATCCTTTCTTTAGCGACAATTTTACTTTCAATTATTAGCGTTAAAACTCTTTGGGTTTGGGGTTTAGTTTTGTTTTTGACTAGAGTAGGAGCAAGTCTCTTGGAAATAACGGCTGAAAGTTATTTTTTCAAACAAATTGATGCTGGTGATTCAAATATTATTAGTTTTTTCAGAATGTCCACTCCCCTAGCTTATTTGCTAGGCCCACTATCAGCTTCCCTAGTTTTGGTTTTTGTAGATTTTCAATTTATCTTTCTAGTCTTAGGAATTATTTGTCTAACTGCTCTTAAATTTGGATTAGAGATTGTGGACACGAAATAAAAACAATACTATCGCAGTTAACTGCGATAGTATTGTTTTTCCTCACAATGACGACAACGTGCTGGATTGCCACGATTAGATTTTTAATAAAAAATCTAATCTCGCAATGACAAATTTTACGAAGTAAAATCTATTACAAAAAACTTTGTTTTTCGTCTTTGCGAGAAAGAATAATTTAGTAACCCGGTTACTGAATAAAAACTAACACGGATGCCTAAAGAGATTTAAATTTATAAACTAAAGTAACCGGGTTACTAAATTATTTCTTTCGCAGTAATCCAGTACCACAAGACGGGCGAGGCTGAAAGCCTCGCCCGTCTTAATTTTCAATTTATAATTTTACATTTATAATTCCTAAACAAATTTATTTGTTTAGGAGAGTATCTATTCTATTTATTTCTCTCGGAAACAAAGTCGCTTCTTTTACATTTTGGATTCCAAGCAACTTGGCTGTCAATCTTTCCAGCCCCATTCCAATTCCTCCGTGCTTTGGCATTCCATATTTGAAAGCTTGTAGATAAAAAGAAAACTTTTCTGGATCTAAACCTTTCTTTTCTATCCCCTTTCTTAAAGATTCATAATTATGAATTCTTTGTCCTCCTGTTGTAATTTCTACTCCACGAAAAAGCAAGTCAAAAGATTTAGTAAAGCCTTTATCATTTTCATCTTCATAAGTATACATCGGACGCTTTTCTACAGGATAATGAGTGATAAAAATAAAATCAGAATTAAAAGTCTTTTTTGCATACTCACACAATTCTCTTTCATGTTGAGGTTCTAAATCTGGCTCGCCGACACATTTTTCTTCATATTCTTTTTCTAAAATTTCTTGCGCTTCTTTTAATTTCATAAAAGGAATTTGATCTGGCACCTCAGGAATTTCCGCTTTCAACAAAGCAAATTCTTTAACACACTTTTCTTTCAATCTTTCCATCACCAACTTCAATAAGCGATTTTCCATATTCATAATATCGTGGTGATCTTCAATAAAACCCATTTCAAAATCAAGAGAAGTGTATTCATTTAGGTGACGAGTAGTGCTGTGTTTTTCTGCTCGAAAAACATTTCCAGTCATAAAAACTCTTTCAAACACCCCTACCATTATTTGTTTATAGAATTGCGGGCTAGTAGCTAAAAAGGCTTTTTTACCAAAATAATCCAACTCAAAAACTCCTGCTCCCCCTTCAGCATCTTCCCCAATAATTTTCGGGGTTTGTACTTCAGCAAAACCTTCTTGTATCAAAAATTCTCTAAAAGCTTGAATAATCACGGCCTGCACTTTAAAAACCGCTTGCTTTTCTTTGGCACGCAAGGTCAAAGGCATATAATCAAAATATGTATCAATATTTAATTCAGTATCTTTCTCAAAAGGCAGTTCCTGAGCTTCGCTCACCACCCTGATTTCTAAAACTTCAATCTCCACAGTTCCGTTTTCTTCTTCAGGATTTATCTTTTTTTCAGGACGAGCATTTACTAACCCCCTAACCTCGATAACAGACTCTGGACGAATTTTTGAAGCCACTTCATGGGCTTCTTCATGATTAGGTAAAACCACCATTTGGACCAAACCAGTTCGATCACGTAAATCAATAAAAATTAATTTTCCATGATCCCGACGCACGTTTACCCAACCTGCAATTTGCACTTCTTCTCCCACTTTTTCTTTTAATTCTTTTATATTTATCCTGTTTTTCATACTTTTAATAATATCAAATAACCATAATTTTTCCAATAAAAACAAAAACAAACGGGGTCATCCAAAAATGACCCCGTTTTGAACAAATTAACAATCCTTAGAATACCGAGAAATAAAACCCGAGCCCCATAATTTCTTAGTAAAATATAAGGCGATTATTCCAATCAAAAGGTAACAAACAAAAGAACCAATCAATGCCCACTTCCAAATCGTCAATTCTTTAAAAACAAAAAATAACTGAAGTGGAATAGAAACCCCTAAAGCAGAAACAAAACACATAAAAGCATTGTATTGATGTCCACTGTCTTCGTCGATTTCTTTAATAGAAAAAATAAGCCAGAAAATAAAATTAAACAAAAAAAAATATTTTGGATTTCATTAAAAAGCTCCTTTTATAAAAAAATAAATAATATGCAAGGGCCTTTTCCTTTAATTTCAGGAAAAATATTTTTACCCCACCTTTTTCTTAAAAACACAAGCGATAAAAAACCCAACGCAAAGTAACAAGCAAGAGTTATTTTTAAAGATAATTCATAATCTCCCCATAAAGTTTTTGTAAAAACTAAAATGAAAATAAGAAAAAAAGAAACAAGCGAAGAAACAAGGGCTCTGAAAAAAAGACATTCAAGCTCCTCTGATTTTTTAGAAGAACAATCTTCAATGAAAGTCGTCCACCAAAAATAAAACCAAAGACAACCTAAAATTAAAGATCCAAAAACTCTGTTTAAATTTTTCAAAATAAACCTCCTTTAAAATATTTGGGTTGCAATATTCCTCTTCTTAATTTAAGTTTATAAATAAACAATTCTGATGTTAAGACTAACAAAAAAAGAACAAAATGACAAAGTCCCGCTCGTTTTTATATTTAACTAGATTACCACGTTAAAAATTAAAGCTCAAAAGTTTAAAAACTATCTTAATAAAAAATTAATCAAGCTGTTTTATGAAATTCTCTCTGGATTGCTTTGTCATAAGATTCCGCTTCGCTACATCTCATTCCTCGCAATGACGAACGGATGACGAAGTCATCCGTCTTCGCGAGAAGTTTACGACAGCTTGTCCGCCGAAAAGGAGGAAAGCAATCCATGTTTTAATGTTTATAAGTTTAATCCTACTTTTTTCCTAACCTCTTTCATCTTTTCTTCTGCTCTTTGACGAGCCACTTCCCCGCCCTTTTTCAAAATCTCCAAAACTCGTTCTTTGTCATTTTCTAACTCTTTTCTTTTCTCTCTTAATGGAGTAACAAATTTCTTTATATTTTCTATCAAGATGTCTTTTGATTCTTTATAGCCCATTCCCCCTTCCACATATCTTCTTTGTATTTCACCCAACTCATCTTCATTAGCAAATAATTTATGTAAAGCAAAGACATTACATTCTTCTGGGTTTTTAGACTCTTCTACTCCTTTAGAATCAGTTGAAATACTCATTACAGCTTTAGTAATTTCTTCGTCTTCAGCAAAAAGTGGAATAGTATTTCCATGACTTTTGCTCATTTTCTTTCCATCTGTCCCCGGAACTACCTCTACTCCCTCCACTAATTTTGATTGAGGTAATTTAAAAGTCTCGCCAAAGATACGATTAAATTTTTCTGCAATATCTCGTGCCATTTCAACGTGTTGTTGTTGGTCTTTTCCTACTGGCACAATATCAGTATCTTGAATTAAAATATCAGCTGCCATCAAAATCGGATAATCAAAAACCCCTACGTTAATGTCTTTATTTTTCGCTTCAGAATCTTTAAAAGCATGCGCTCGCATTAAATACGGCATAGTGGTAATACAATTAAAAATCCAAGCTAATTCTGTCACTTGAGGCACATCTGATTGTTTAAATAAATTAACTTTTTCTGGATCTAAACCAATCGCCAAAAAATCCATCACCACATTGATGGTGTCTGTTTGCATTTTCTGAGCTTCTTGAACAGAAGTCAAAGCGTGATAGTCTGGAATAAAAGGAAAAGATTCGTACTCGTCCTGCATATCCACCATTTGCTTCATCATCCCGAAATAATTTCCGATATGAGGACGACCTGTAGGCTTTACTCCTGATAATAAAATTTGTTTTGTCATAATATTTATCTGTAATATTGTTTATAAATTCTTAAACTTTGAGTAGCTTCTGGATCTGGTTGAGTAGCTTTTTCTTTTTGAATAGCCAAAAGCACAGACGGGCTGAAATACCACACATCTTTGAAATAAGCTGGGATTATTTTTTTTAGATCTTGAATGGGCATAGTTTTTAATTTTTAGAAAAATTAAAAAAATTTTTAATTTCAAATTTTTAATTTTTTAATAATCCTGCCTGCCGGCAGGCAGGTTTTAATGATTTAATTTTTTAATTAATCAAACTAAGGTCTCTGTTTATAATAATTGGTTTCATGGCTTCGATTTCATCAGTATAACTCATTTGTGGTATTGGATTAAATAGAAAAATCTTTTTATCTAATATATGAGCAAAGGCCATTTCAATTAAAGAATTTCCACCAATATAATTTTCAATTCCTTTTTTATTTTTATTGACAACCAAAATCGCATCTGTGTGGCTAATTTCTTTAAAATAATTTTTAAAGACATCTAATTCTAATTTTTCCCATTTGTTATCTGGTTTAGTGCTATCGTCCAACCACAAATGTAATTCTGCTGGAGCAGTCACCTCATTACATTCTTTCACCAAAAAATCTTTTATCTCTTGCATTTCTTTGGCAAAATCCATACTACCACAAATTGTTATTTTCATATTTTTTATTCTTAAATTTAAATAATCAATTTTTGCTAAAACATTTTCTGGATTGCCGCGCTTTTCCGTTTCACTCCAAAGCTCGCAATGACGGTTACATATCCTTTTAACTTTATAATAAACTTTTAGCTTTATGACTTTTGACTTTCGACTAATTTGATTATTTTCCTGCCAAGTTTTAATATTTTTTCTTGTCCTTTGTTTACATCAATTTGATAATTAACATCGGTAATTTTTTCATCATCTATTTTAACAGCCCCTTCATCTATTTTTCTTCGAGCTTCACTCTTAGAAGAAACAAAGCCCAACTCAACTAATAAGCTAACTAATTCTGTTTTTTCAACTATTTCTTTTTCTTCAACATTTTCAGGAACACCTTTTTGTTGAAATTGGGTTTTAAAATTTTCCTGAGCTTCTTGAGCCTTTTCTTCCCCGTGATAAATTCTAGTAATTTCAAAAGCTAATTTCATCTTAGCATCTCGAGGATTTTCCATCCCCATTAATTCTTCAATTTCAACCAAAGAAAGCCTTGTACAGCCAAGGGCCAAAGGTCTTATCATACCGTCTGTAAGAGCCATAATTGCCCCATACAAATCATTTGAATTCAAATCAAGGAAAACACCCGTTCCGGCTGATTTTGACATTAATTGGCCTGTTTTTTCGTCCTGAATCAAAATAGTAGAAACCACAAATTTATCCTTATTTTTCAATTTTTTCATCAAAGTTCTTCCTGCCAAAGCATTGAAAATCTGATCAGTTCCACATAATTCTACGTCCACATCCATAGCCACTGAATCATAACCCTGCATTAAAGGATACAAAAACTCATGAAGATAAATTGGCTTTTCTTCTTTTAATCTTTTTTGAAACATATCCCGTTCCATCATTTGTTGAGCTGTAAAATTCGAAGCTAAATCTAAAATTTCTTCAAAATTTAATTTGCTTAACCACTCTGAATTATATTTAACTTGAACAGGATTTTCTGAATCATTGAAAGACAAAATATTTTTAGTTTGTTCTAGCCAACCTTTAAAATTTCTTTCCACATCTTCGCGTGTTTGTCTTACACGAGCTGCACCCTTATCAGTCGGATCCCCTATCATTCCTGTAAAATCACCAATCAAAAAAATCACTTCGTGTCCCAATTTTCTAAAATCTTCTAAAATCATTAAATTTTGAGCATGGCCTAAGTGGAGAGCTTGAGCGGTTGGATCCATACCAATATAAAAGCGAAATCGTTCTCCGCTCATTAATTTCTTTTTAAATTCTTCTTTAGTCGGATAGATTTCTGAAAGTAAACCTCTTTCTAAAACCTCATCGATTACCTTTTCATCTATGTTTGTTTTCATAGAATTATTGTAACACAAAGAAAAAAAGAGAAAAAGAGCTAAGCAGTCTTCCAATTGACACTTAAATTTCTTTGGTATATTCTAACTAATAGAAGATTGCTCTTAATATAATATGAGGTGAAAAAAATGCCTGATGAAAAAAAGGAGGAAAATTTTTATGTTCCTAAACAGGAACATCAAGTTATTTCTGTGGGTTGTTGTACCTATACAATTCCCTGCGGAAAAAAATGTTTAACCTTTTCTGATGGAAATTCTTTTTCAACTAAACACGAGAATGAAAGGAGGTAATAATGACAAAACAAACTTTCACTGACGTCAGAGGAAAAAAAATAAAATTTGACCCAGAAAAAATTTCCCCCGAGGGTGATGAAAAAGCCCTTAAAGAAAAACCTTGGGAAATCAAAGCCTGCCATCCCTGTCCTGAAAATGAAACCCGCCACCATCCTTGGCCCTGCACTTCTCCCTGATCTCTTATGCCTACCCCCTGTTCATGCCCCTGTTTAATTCTAAACAGGGGCTATCTTTTTTATAAAGAATATTCTTGATTAATTTATTATTTTTAATAAAATAAACTTAGGCTGTTTAATTTTTTTAAAAAGGAGAAATTATGGAAAAAGAAAAAGAAGCTCTGGACAGAGCCATGTCCGAAGAACCTATGGTAAAAGTTCTTAAAAAACAACCTCCACCCAAAAACACAGTTAAAGTCGGTGAGTATTAAAAATAAATATTCACCGAAACCACACGGCACCGCAAATTATCGCGGTGCTGTTTTTTTGAACGGCTACGATTTTAAAATCGTAGCCGTTCATATTTAAAACCTAGATTGCCACGTTAGGGGTTTTTGATTTTTACCAAAATCAAAAACCCCTAACTCGCAATGATGTTTATTTACTGGACCTGCCTGCCGGCAGGCAGGTTCGAAAAATTAAACTAACTCTCTAAATTTATCTAACTTCTCTAATCCCCTAATCTAAATTCCTTCTTCTCTCAAATCTTCAATCAATTTTTTCGCTCGACGAGAAAGTTTGGTTGGTAATTTTACTTTTACCTTTAACAACAAATCTCCTCGATTTCTAGAATCAACCGGAACACCTTTATTTTTAATTTTTAAAATTTCATTGTTATCTATTCCTTTAGGAATAGTCACCTCTAATTTACCATCCAAAGTTTCAATTAAATATTCTGTTCCTAAAAGTGCATCCGATAGTTTAACACTCAAATTCATTTCCAAATCGTCACCATTTTTTTTAATTTCTTTGTGAGGAATAACATGCACTTTAATATATAAATCCCCTGCCACTCCATCAGCAATCATTTCTCCCCCACCCGTTAAGCGAATCATCTCACCATTATTAATTCCAGCAGGAATCCCAATTTTAATTTCTTCTTGTTTCCTAACAATTCCATGTCCTTTACATACATCACATTTTTCTTCAGGAATTTCACCTTTTCCATCACATTTTTCACAAGTTCTCACCATGGAAAAAGAACCCATAAAAGATTGTTTAGTTTCATGAATTTTTCCTTTTCCTCCACAAGCTGAACAAGTTTGCATCTTAGTTCCCTTCTTAGCCCCCGTTCCTCCACAAGCTTCACATTTCATATTTTTAGTTAATTTAATTTTTCTTTCTGTTCCGAAAATTGATTCCGCAAAAGGAATTTCTACATCAATAGAAATATCTGAACCTCGTTTAGTTCTCTTTCTTCCTCCACCGAACAAATCACCAAAAATATCACCTAAATCAAATTCAAAACCACCAGCTCCTTGTTGAAAACCAGAAAAGTCCCATGGTCCGCCTTGGGAGGAAAAGCCTCCAAAACCTCCTTGAGGTCCTCCATTTCCACCAAAAGCTTGCCCGTAAGTGTCATATTCCTGTCTTTTTCTTTCATCCGACAAAACAGAATAAGCTTCGCTAGCTTCTTTGAATTTTGTTTCATCCCCATCTTTTTTATCAGGATGATATTTATGAGCTAGTTTGTGAAAAGCTTTTTTAATTTCGTCTTTGGAAGCTTTTTTATCTACTCCTAAAATTTTGTAGTAGTCTTTTGACATAAGTAAAAATATAATACTCCTGAAAAGTGTTTTTGTAAATATTTTACCGCCGTTTAAATTATATCTAAACGGCGGTGTTTTAACTCTCTCTTATTTCCCTTTCATTTCTTTTAAAATTGATTTTCCAAACTGGAAAGTAAAAATTAAAATCTCTAAAGATATTAAAAAAATTCCACTAATTAAAATAAAAATTCCGATTTTAGGATTTATAAATATACCAACACAAAACCCAATCAAAACCAAACAGAAACCAATAAAATTAAGGAATCCCCAAAAATTATTTTTTTTAATATCATCTTCCATTATTTTTCCTTTATAAAAAGTTAAAAAAGAACATAAAAGCTATTTTTAATATAAAACTTAATTAAAAACTAAGCAAGTTAAAAATAATAAAAAGCTAGTTTAAATATTATCTAAAATGATTTTTAATTAAAAAATTCAGCAGATAAACGTCATTGCGACCCCTCACCCAGAAAAGTATTGTTGATTGTTATCAACATTGAAGAATGGAGAGTATATTATTAAAAATAAAATAGGAAAAGTATTATAAATAAATTTTTATTTATAATACTTTTCTGGGTGAGGGGGTGGCAATCTAGTGTTAAATTTAAAATCTCTGGACTGCCACGTCCAACACCACTTTTCTTGATTTAAGAAAAATGGTGTCGGACTCGCAGAGACGCTTCGCTTTTCATCATAAACTTCTCGCAAAGACGGGCGACAGCTTCGCTGTCGCCCGTCTTTAATTTAAAAATTAGAAATTTAAAATTAAAAATTCCATATTCAATTTTACCAATAATCAATAATTATTTATCACCCTCTGAACTTTCATCATTTTTACCATCATCACCGGATGGTTTGTATTCAGCATCATGTACTCCTTCGTCTTTCTTTTCCTCAGGATTTGGAGTTGCGCCTGCCTGAGTATTTTTATTTAATTCTTCTCCGATTTTTTGCATTGCCAAAGATAATTCTTCCGAAGCTTTTTTAATCACATCTAATTCATTTCCATCTTTTACTTTTTTCACTGCTTCAATTTTAACATTCACATCATCTTTTACTCCTTGAGAAACTTTTCCTTCATTGTCTCGCAAAGCTTTTTCAGCCGTATGAATAAATTGTTCCGCTAGATTTTTAGTTTCAATTAATTCTTTTTTCTTTTTATCTTCTTCGGCATGAATTTCAGCATCCTGTTTCATTTTTTCAATATCAGCATCGTTCAAACCAGAAGAAGCTTCAATTCTTATGGATTGTTCTTTTCCACTAGCTTTATCTTTAGCCTTTACATTTAAAATTCCATTGGCGTCAATGTCAAAGGAAACCTCAACTTGAGGCACTCCACGAGGAGCTGGAGCAATCCCGTCCAAAATAAAGCGTCCTAGGCTCTTATTATCAGCTGCTAAAGACCTTTCCCCTTGGGTAATGTGAATTTCTACAGAAGGTTGATTATCAGCTGCGGTAGAGAAAACTTGAGACTTTGAGGTTGGGATAGTAGTATTTCTTTCAATCAATTTTGTTGCCACTCCACCCATAGTTTCGATTCCCAAAGACAAAGGAATCACATCCAACAAAAGCACATCTTTAACATCTCCTTGCAAAATTCCCGCTTGAATAGCCGCACCGTCCGCTACCACTTCATCAGGATTGATAGATTTATTTGGCTCCTTGCCTTTGAAAAAATCTTTAACGGCTTTTTGAATAGCTGGCATTCTAGTTTGTCCTCCCACCAATACCACCTCATCAATATCTTCAATCTTAAAAGGTGAAGCCTCTAAAGCACGTTTAGTAATTTCAATAGATCTTTTAATATATTCCTCAGACAATTCCTCCAGTTTTGATCTGGTCATTTTTATAAGAAGATGTTTAGGGCCATCAGAACCAGAAGTAATAAAAGGAATATTAATCTCAGTTTCCATAGATGAAGAAAGTTCAATTTTAGCTTTTTCAGCTGATTCATCTAATCTTTGCAAAGCTAATTTATCGTTGCTGATATCAATACCTGAATCTTTTTTAAACTCTGCTATAATCCATTGAATAATCTTTTGATCTATATCTCGTCCACCCATATGAGAATCTCCATCGGTTGATTTTACTTCCACAGTATCATCACTCACTTCCAAAACAGACACATCTAAAGTACCTCCACCGTAATCATAAACAACAATTTGTTGATCATTCTTTTTATTTAAACCATATGACAAAGCAGCCGCGGTCGGCTCGTTAATAATTCTTTTTACCTCTAAACCAGCAATCTTACCAGCATCTTTAGTTGCTTGTCTTTGAGAATCGTTGAAATACGCGGGAACAGTAATCACTGCTTCGGTAATTTTTTCTCCTAATTTAGCTTCTGCATCAGTTTTTAATTTCGAAAGAATCATGGCAGAAATTTCTTCTGGACGATAACTTTTATCACCCATTTTAATTTCTACTCCCCCAGTAGCGGATTTTGCAATTTCAAAAGGAGCGGTAGATTTATCTTTATCTAATTCTTTATCTTCAAATTTATGACCAATAAATCTCTTAATTCCAAAAACAGTATTTTGAGGATTGGTCACCGCCTGTCTTCGCGCCAATTGTCCCACCAATCTTTCTCCAGTTTTAGAAATGGCGACCACTGAAGGAGTGGTTCTTGAACCCTCCGCGTTTTCAATGATTTTAGCTTCCCCGCCTTCGATAATAGCCATTGCTGAATTAGTTGTTCCTAAATCTATTCCTAAAATTTTTGACATAATATTTTTTAATTTCTTAACTTATAATCTCTGATAATTTATTAATACTAAAAATATATAATTTGTTTATTCTCAAAAATAAATTTCAAATTTTTAATTTTTAATTTTAAAACAATGAATTAATTTATTAATGAATAAATGTTTTAGATATTAAGTTATTTAAAATTGTTTAGAAATTAGAAATTGAAAATTAGAAATTGTTTTTAAATGATTTTATCATTTAAAAATTCTCCAACTTTTACTTTAGCTTCACGAATTATTTTCCCATTTAAAAAGTAACCTTTTTGAACTACCTCCATTATTATATTCTCTTGTTCTTTATCGTCAACTTTTATAGTTTCTAATGCTGTATGAAATTCTGGATTAAAAATTTCACCTAAAGGATTCATCTGTTTTATTCCGTTTGATTCTAAAATAGAAATTAGTTGGTTATAAATATAAGAAAAACCCTGTAACCATTGTTTAAATGAATCGTCTTCTTCTTTATGATTCAAAGCCATCTCAAAAGAATCCAACACCGGAATAATTTGGATAATCAAATCAGCGTTAGCAAAACTTAAAAGATTTTTCTTTTGTTCATCAAAATCCTTACGCGCATTAATTAAATCTGCTTTAGCTCTTTGCCACCCGGCTAAATATTCTTGTTTTTCTTCCGTAACTTTTTTAAGCTGTTCTCTGATTTTATTAGTGTTTTTATCCCCAAAAGAAGAAACCGCCTCCTCCTCTACTTCAATTACAAAATCATCATTATCTGTTTCTATATTTTTTTTCTCATCTTTTTTAGACATAGATTTATGATATTTAAATTTAAGAGGGGCGGGGCGAAGCCCCGCCCCTCAACCTCCCTTCCTTTAGATTTTCTGAAATATTATTTTTCAAAATGGTTGGGCTCGGGTCTGGATTTTGAAAAGTAATATTTCAGAAAATCCCTTTCTTTTTTTATCGTTTACTCCACTGTGGAGATTTTCTAGCTTTTTTAAGACCAAATTTTCTTCTTTCTTTCATTCTTGGATCTCTTTTCAAAAAACCAGCTTTCTTTAAAGGTTTTTTAAATTCTTCATCTGACAACAAAAGAGCTCTAGCAATTCCGTGTCTTACTGCTTCTGCTTGAGAATGAATACCCCCGCCATTAACCATAGCAGTTATTTTGAATTTAGTTTCAACCTTAGCCTTGTTAAAAGCATCACTCTTAACAATTTCTTGCAATTCGTTGGTAGGAAAATATTCAGACAATTTAAGACCATTAATTTCAAAAGTACTTTTAGTGGCTTCAGTAAGTCTTACTCTTGCAGTTGAAGTTTTTCTTCTTCCCACAGCTTCTAAATATTTTTCTGATTTTGTTGTTTTTGTATTCATATAAAAAATTTATTCTGAAATCTTTAAGTTATTTAACATCTTAGATCTCAATTTATTTGAAGGCAACATTCCCCTAACAGCTTTTTTTAGAGCCTCGGAGTATCCCTTTTGAGCAACCAAACGATTCATCATAATAACCCTTCTTCCTCCTGGATAACCTGAATATTTATTATAACCTTTTTGCTCCATCTTTTTATCTGAAATATCCATTTTAGAAGCATTAGAAACAACCACTTTAGAATCTGCAATTTCATTTTTTACAAAGTTTGGTTTGTTCTTACCCATCAACAAAACAGCTACTTTTGTAGCCAATCTTCCTAACTTTTCATTTGTTGCATCTAAATTATATTCCATGATTTTAGTTGATAGTTTTTAGCAAAAAAATTGCTTTACAAATTTTTAATGTTTTAACGATTTTATACAAATTCTATTTGAGCCATATCAGACCCGTCGCCACCCCTAAATCCTAATTTAGTTATTCTTGTATAACCGCCTTCTCTTGTTTCATATTTTTTAGCAATTTCAATCATTAACTTTTCAATCACATCCAAATTACTGCTACCCAATCTAGCAATTAATAATCTTTTTGTAAAGATTGATTTTTTCTTAGCTCTCGTAACCAACTTTTCTACAAGCGGTCTTAATTCTTTTGCTTTGGCTTCAGTAGTTTTTATCTTGTCATTTTTAATTAAAGACAAAGCTAAAGATCTTAACAAAGCTTTTCTTTGACTACTGACCCTTCCAAATTTTCTATTTGTATTATGATGTCGCATGATTTTTTATTTACCCAATCAATTTATTATTCTTTCTTTAAAATAACCCCAAAGTCACTTAAAGCTCTTTTTATTTCTTGAATTCCTTTTGAACCCAGACCTTCAATACTCAACAAATCATCTTCACTTTTTCTAATCAAACCTCCAACAGTTCTAATACTTGCTGAGGCTAAAGCATTACTGGTTCTTAAAGACAAATTCAAAGTATCAATTCTAGTTTTTAGAAAATCAGAATCTTCTTTTTTCTCATCATCTCCTTGAGCATCACCCTTCTTTAAAGCTTCTTCTCTTTCCTCTTGAGATATTTCAATACTTTTTTCTTCGAAACCGATAATAGCTGACAATTGTCTAATCATAATTTCAATTGAATTTTCCAAAGCTTCTTGAGGAGTAATAATCCCATCAGTTTCAATGAAAATAGATAATCTATTGAAGTCAGTTCTATCTCCCACTCGCATATTTTCTACTTCATAACTCACTCTTCTAATCGGAGAAAAAGCGGCATCCAAAACCATTTTACCGATATTAGTTCTTTCTTCAGATTGATCCTCTTTACTCTTGAAACCCAAACCCTTTTTTACTGTAATTTTCATATTCAAAACACTCTTAGAAGTTGTAAGGGTTGCAATCTCTTGTTCAGGATTTAAAATTTCCACTTGTCCATTTTTATCAATATCTTTAGCGGTTACGTCTTTTATTCCCTTCACATTTAAAGTAAGAATTTGGTCTTCGTCTGATAAAAGCTTTATTCTTAATTTTTTAAGATTCAATAAAATTCTAATAACATCTTCTTTTACCCCATCTATGGTAGAAAATTCATGCTCAACACCTTCAATTTCCACTGAAGTTACTGCATTTCCAGGTAAAGAAGAAAGGATGATTCTTCTTAAAGAATTCCCCAAAGTATGGCCATAGCCTGGATACAAACCATCAATCTGGTAAATACCCTTATTTTCTTCTTCTTTTATTACCTTTGGCTTTGAAGGAAGTAAAATATTTTGTTCAGACATAATTTTATATGAGTCTTATTTTTTAACGACTAAAAGTGAATAAATAATACATTATTTTTAAGCTTTATGCAAGTCTTAGCGACCATAAAACTCTAAAATAGTTTTGATATCAAAAATATCTTGATCTGGTTGTTGAGGTTTTCCGATTACTTTCCCCTCTTTTTGTTTTAGATCAAAACTCAACCACTTTACTTGAGAAAGACCCTTTACTTTTTCTCCTAATTCAGCAAAAGGACCTTTCGCTAAACTTCCCTTTCTAATCCCAATTACATCACCCATTTTAACTTCACAGGAAGCAATAGAATTTCTTTTTGAATTTAAAGTGATATGTCCATGAGAAACCATCTGTCTTGCCATCGCTCTTGTCGGAGCTAAACCTAAACGGTAAACGACATTGTCTAAACGAGACTCTAAACGAGAATACAAAGTATCTGAAGGATCAGCTATTTTATTAGCCAAAGCTTCTTTCACGTAACGAGAAAGTTGTTTTTCTCTAATTCCGTAGCTGAATCGCATTTTTTGCTTTTCAATCAATTGACGACCATACTCAGTCTGCATTTTTCTTCGGCCCCTTTTCTTGTTAGCACTTTTTCGAGCCTCAGATAAAGCAAATTTTTGAGTTTGGCATTTTTCAAAAACACCAGCCCCCAATCTTCTACTTATTTTATACTTTGTTTTTATAATCATAATGTTTTAGTTTATGGTTTTTAGAAAAATTTATTTCTTTAATTTTTCTTTCCTTAATTTTCAATTTATCTTTTTTAATTCAAAATTTTTGATTTTATTTATACTCTTCTTGGTTTTTTAGGTTTAGGGCCGTTATGAGGAATCGGTGTCATATCTTTAATTGATTCAATATGAATTCCCTTAGACACAAAAGCTCTAATAGCTGATTCTCTTCCAGCTCCAACTCCCTTTACCACAACATCGACTGTTTTTAATCCTGTGGTTTTTGCCATATCTCCAATCAATTCTCCAATTTTAGCAGCTGCAAAAGGAGTTCCCTTCTTAGCCCCTTTAAATCCTAAAGCTCCACTAGAAGAAGCACAGATCAAATTTCCAAAATCATCAGTCAAAGAAACCATTGTATTATTATAAGTAGAACGCACAACTAAAATACCAGAATCTAATTTCTTTTTACTTCCTTTGTTCATAAAACGTGACTTCAAAGCAGCATTTTTTCCGCTACTAGACTTCGACGTTGTTTTTACAATTCTTTTTTTTCCCATAATGATTTAGTTAATTAGGTTGTTGGTTTATTAGGTTGTTAGGAGAAAAATCGCTCTTTCTTTTTTCTGACTACCTAACTTTCTAATTTCTAACTTCCTAGTTTATTATTTTTTATCGGCCTTCTTGCGACCAGAACCCATAGTCTTTTTTACTCCTCCCCTTAAGGTTCGAGCATTGGTTCGAGTTCTTTGCCCACGACAAGGCAATCTTTTAGCATGACGAGAACCTCGATAAGATTTTATATCCATCAATCTTTTTATGTTTCCAGAAACTTCTCTTTTCAAATTTCCTTCTAACTTCATTAATTCCACAATCTTTCTGATATTGTTCTCTTCCTCTGGACTCAACATAGCTGGTTTTTTTCCAATATCCACACCCGCTTGTGTTAAAATTTCTTTTGCTTTTGGTCTCCCAATACCAAATAAGGCTGTAAGGCCTACTTCTAATCTTTTTTCTTCTGGGATAGTTATTCCTAATAATCTCATGGTTTAGTTTTTAGTTAATTAGTTACTTAGGTTTTAGATAAAAATTTGTTTTCCTCCCAAGCCTGCCTGCCGGCAGGGCGGATAAGTGCAAATTTTTCTCTTTATAAACCTTATGAACTTTCTACTTACCTTTGTCTTTGCTTATGTCTTGGATTTTCACAAATAACACAAACACGCCCATTCCTACGAATGGTTTTACACTTCATACAAATCTTTTTTACTGATGATTTAATCTTCATAAAAAATTACTTTAATCTCTGTACAATTCTTCCTCTTCCACCGTAAGAATCTACTTTTATTTTTACTCGATCTCCAACCAAAACTTTTATGCGGTGCAATCTCATTTTTCCAGATAAATACACTAATTGAACCTCCTTAGCTCCTGATTGATCAGAATCTAATTCAACTCTAAAAAGAGTATTAGGTAATGCTTCCACTACCACACCCTCCACAAATTGTTCTTGGTTTTCAATCATTTTTAAATAACAGAAGCTATTCTAACAAAAAGAATATTATTTTTCAAGCTTTTTTACTACTTCTATATTTCCAGTACTTCTTGGGAAAGATTGTTTCCAAAAAGGTTTGATAATAACATCGGCGGATTTAATATTTTCATAGGCAGAAAGAATCTCATTAATGCTGTCTTTATCTTTTCCTACAAAGTCATTTTTCAATTCTTCAGCATCAAAAAGCCATTCAAAATTAGTTAATCCTTTTAGAGAAAATACAAAACGTCCTTCGGACCAAGGAGAAACATCTTCTCGATTCTTTATTTCAAATTCCAAATCTTTCAAGTTAGAAATAAGAATGTCTTCTCCCTTATAACCTTCCAGAGTATTTTCTGCCACATATTTACTCAAATTTTTCTCATTAAAAATAACTGCGTAAAGGGTCACTTTTTCTTGAATACCCACCCCTTCATCAGAATCAACTGTTCCTAAAAACTCAGATTTTGTAAACAAACCGTTTTCATAAAGAATAAAACCTTCGGGCAATTGAACTCTAATATCCTCTTTTAATTTTGTAATTAACTCTTCACTTATTTTTGCTTGTTCAGCTTCAATATCTTGTTCAGAAGCAACTTTTTTAATTCCTTCAAAACCTCCTGTCATGGCCGTTTTAGAACGAGCATAAAAATAATTAAAACGATCAGTCCCTTTAAACCCTGGAATTGTAAAATCAGTTAACTCAATATTATATTTTTCTCCTGGTTGATCAGCAAAAACTGTTACCTCAATACTTCCCGGAATAGTTTTTCCTTCAGCATCTTTTGTTTGTCCAGGAACAACTATAGAATCAGCGATTCTAAAAATCAAACCTTCAGGAGTTTCAAAACGAGTATTCTTTATTAACCTTTGGCTTGTAGCACTTTCGTTATTAAAAATAATAATCTGGCCTCGAGCTTTTTCTTTTACAGATTCTTGTCCGGTAGCATCCACAATTCCAGTTTTTGTTTCGTCCAACATAATAATATCAAAAGGTACTCCACCTGTTTCATTTTTTGAAATAGCAATAAAACTAGCATCGGTTCTTTGACTATAAGTTTTTGGTTCAACGCTAATTGTAACTGTTGAAGCCATCAATGAAAAAAAAGCAAATAAAGCCAAAACCAAAACAAGCAAAATCATCAAGAACTTAAATCCCCAACCTTTTTTAGTTTTTTTCTTTAAAAGTTTTTTCGCCTCTTTATCTTTTCCGTTAGGAATTGGAATATCATGAATAGATCTCTTAGGAGGAGTTACATCTTGGAATGATTGTTTGTCTTCTTTTGTCATAAGTATGTATTATGTATTAAGTATTATGTATTATGGAAAAATTTGTGAAGCAAATTTTTTCTATTTTCTACACCCTACCCTCTACTTTCTAAATTAATAACCGTTTCTATATTTTAGCACAAAAGTTAGAAAAATTAACAAGTGTTCAAAAAAGAGCCTTATAATTTAAATAAATTTAAAATTATTACTCTAAAGTAGCTTTTATTCGTCTCACCCCTGCGCTAGAACTTTCTTCTTTTTTGATTTTAAAATGACCCAATTCACCTGTATTTTCAACATGAGGGCCTGAGCAAATCTCGTGAGAAAAATCTCCCATTTTATAAACTTTAACTTTAGAACCATATTTGTCGTCAAAAATTCCATGAGCTCCTTGAACCTTAGCCTCATCTACGGTCATTTCATTACACTCTACTGGAATTTTTTTCTCAATCGCTTCGTTAACCAATTTCTCTACTTTAGTTTTTTGTTCATCGGTTAACTTTTCATCCCAAGCAAAATCAAAACGGATTCTCTCAGGAGTAATATTAGAACCTTTTTGAATTACTTCTGGACCTAAAACTTTTTGCAAAGCTGCTAAAAGTAAATGGGCTGCGGTATGCAAACGAGTAGTTTCTTCTGAGTGATCGGCTAAACCTGATGCAAATTTCCCAGCAGCTGCGGTACGGGATTTTTCTTGGTGTTCTTTCATCGCTTTATTAGATTCTAACAAAACAATATCCTTGTTATAACTTAAATTAGCTTTATAAAAAACATTTAACTTTTTAATTTCTTCTAAACTCATTTCCATAGGTAAACCTTGTTCTTGAAATAAATTGAAAAGATCTTTACCTATTTCTTGTTCACTAATAACACTATTAAGGGGTCTGTATTTTTTCTTGAATAAATCTTCAACTTTTTTCAAACCTTTTTCTAAGGTTTTAGAAAATTGTGTTTCTTCTTTATCTAATTGATCCAAAATAAAATCTTGATTTCTCTCTAATTCAGAATAAATATCTTTGTAATCTTCAATCACAACCTGAGCAACTTCTTTTAACCATAATTCCTGAGTAATTTCTAATTGTTTCCCATATCGGATAGCCCGACGAATCAAACGACGTACAATATATCCTTGATCAGTATTAGAAGGAGTCATTCCTTTATCATCCCCCATAATGAACGTTGAAGCTTTGATATGGTCAGCCACCACCCGTATAGCTTTTGTAATATCAACTGATTCTTCATATTTCTTACCAGAAAGTTCTTCAATTTTAGCAATCAAATTTGTCCAAAGTTCAGTTTTATAATTATCATCTAATCCTTGCATCACCGCTGTCACTCTTTCTAATCCCAAACCTGTATCCACATTTTGTTGAACTAATTTTTCAAATTGACCTTGAGCATTTTTGTTAAATTCCATAAAAACATTGTTCCAGACTTCTACCCATAAATCATTATCATCATTAAAAGACTGAGGAATTTCATTTTCTGGTCCCACCCAATAAAAAATTTCGGAGTCAGGCCCACAAGGTCCGGTTTCTCCAGCCGGTCCCCACCAATTAGCTTTCTTATCTAGTTTAGCAATCCGCGCTTCAGGGATTCCTTCCTTAGCAAAAATTTCTTGCCAAATTCCATAAGCCTCTTCATCAAAAGGCGCTACTTCATCTCCTTGAAAAACAGACACTGCAAATCTCTTGGGGTCCAATCCTAACCACTTTGATGAAGTTAAAAATTCCCAACTCCATTCTAAAGATTCTTTTTTAAAATAATCTCCCAAAGACCAATTTCCCATCATTTCAAAAAAAGTATGGTGTGTGGTATCTCCCACTTCTTCAATATCGGTGGTTCGAATAGATTTTTGTGCATCTACCAAACGAGTTCCTTCTGGATGTTTTTCCCCCATCAAATAAGGCACTAGTGGGTGCATTCCAGCGGTAGTAAATAAAACAGTCGGATCATTTTCTGGAATTAAAGAAGCACTGGGGATAATCGCATGCCCTTTTGTTTTAAAAAATTCTAAATATTTTTGTCGTAGTTCTTTTGCTTTCATAAAATTAGTTCATAAAGTTTGTAAAATTGAAAGTGAAAATTTGCAAAGCAAATTTTCCGTAATACATACTACTTAATACATAATACATATTTATGAGTATACAATAAAAAAAAGAACGGCTCAACGGTCCGCCAGTTGGCGGAGAGCTGTTGAGCCGTTTAGTATTATTTTAAGAAAACCGAGAGAATACAGAGACCCAATCCCGCCGAAAGTAGCAAATAATCCAAGAGTTTAGAATCAATCTCGGATAAAACCGAACGACCAAACCCCCAACCCAGAAAAAAATATCCCGCCCCCAAAATCCAATCCATGATTTTTCCTCCCTTTTACCTTATTTAGTCCTAAAATAAATCAAAAACTCTTCAAAACTTCAAAATCTTTTTTCAGATTATCACGGCTAACTGAATTATACAAGGCCGTAGCTGGATGATAAAGGGGGACGATTTTAATTTTCTGGACTGCTTCGTCGTTCCGCTTCGCTCCACTCCTCGCAGAGACAACGGGCGAAGCTTTGCTTCGCCCGTCGTCACGAGGAGCTTGTCGACAAAGCGATCCAGAATTTATAGGAACAAAAAAAGTCGTTTCAAAAACTTTTCCATGCATTTTACCAATAGTTTCAATTTGTTCTTCCAAACCAAAAAGTTTCATTATATATTCAGCCGAATATCTTCCTAAAGTAGCAATCACTTTGGGTTGAATAATTTCAATTTGTCTATCCAAAAAGGGTCCGTAAACTTTTATTTCTTCTGGCGAAGGATCACGATTATCTGTTGGTCTGTCCTTCACAATATTGGTCACATAAACATCTTTCCTATCTAATTTAATATGTGCTAAAAGTTCGTCTAAAACTCGTCCTGAAGCTCCACAAAAAGGTTTACCCGTCATCGCTTCATTTTTCCCCGGGGCTTCACCTACAAACATAATCTTTGCATTATAACTCCCCTCCCCAATCACAGGTAAAACTTTATTTTTTATTCGTTCAGCATAAAGCGGAGATTTTTTTAAATTCAAAAGTTCATCTTCTATTTTTTTCATTTCATCAGTTTTTGACATAGAAAAATTATACTACAAAAAAATTCAAATCAAGAATAACTCTTCTTATCGCAGTTAACTGCGATACTTGGTTTAAAAATTTATTTATAGAAGAGGGCTATGTTCAACAAGTAAGTGCAACACTTTGGTAAAATCAAAGTGTTATGAAATATAAACAATTAACAATAGAAGAAAGAGAAGTCATTCAAGAAATGTGGTGGAAAAGGTATTTTTTAAGGAGTTGTCCATCTATCGATTATCTCTAATAGGAGGGTTTATGAGTTTAAGTCTTTGTTGTAAATCTGGCTATCCGATTTTCCAAAAAGAGTTTGTCAGAACTCTAATTAACAAAGGATTCGCGGTATCTGTGAAAAAAGAAAGGCAATATTCCTGTGGAGTTTGCTGGGAGGTTCTCATGAAAACCCCTGCTCTGAATGAATGTTTTTGTTTTGAAATTTCTTTCAGTCAAGAAGCAACCGAAATAAAAAACCAAGATTTCGTTCCACAAAGATTCCTTAAAGTGATCGAAAGCTCTTTCGTCACCGCCTAGCTTAATAGTAAAAGCTACTCAAGCCCCGCCAGTTTTTTAACTGGCGGTTTCTTTTTTAACAAAAAAACTTAAATAATTTGAGAAAGATGTTCTAGAATCATTTTGACTGAAGGGGCTCGATCATTTAAATAGGAACGACATTGACGAATTTCTTCGAAAACCATAGTTTGGGTCGACAACTCCTCCGTTAAAACCATGGCGGACAGGTCTGTTGCCGATCCTTTTTCTTTACTAGACATTAAATTTTGAGCATTTGCAAATTTTTGATACAAAACACTTTCTAAGTTATTTAAAAAAGAAATTATCTTTGTTTTGTTTACTTTTTCGTCTGTTTTTTGGGGTAAAAACTTTTTAATTAAATCTAATCTTTTAGACAGATTAGATTTTAAAAATTCTTCAACAAATTTATTTTCAAAATCATCCTCATCCAATATTCTAAAAAAATTCAAACGAGAATGTAGGGTCGCTAAAAGATTTTCTGTTGAAGGCATCAATAAAAACAAAAAACTACTAGCAGTTGGTTCTTCAAATGTTTTTAATAAAGAATTTTGGGTTTCATGAGTAATAAAATTTGTTTTCAAAATTATTATTTTTTTCTCTCCTCGGAAAGGCTTTTTTGAAATAAAATCTTGAACCATTCTTCCATCGTTCATTCCTAAAATATCAAATTCTCCCACATATAAATCAGGGTCATGACTTGAAATCAAAACTTTATTTTCAATTAAAAAATTAATTAATTCTGAAGCTATCCATTCAACATTTCCCTCAATTAAATGGGCATGGTGTTCATAATATTTTTCAAAATATTTATCTAATAAAGACATAAATTAGTGGGTTAGTCCCGCCTCCCTCATCCGCCAGTTGGCGGAGACGGATAGTGGATTAGGTTTTAATTATTTAGGAAAAACTTACTCCTTAAATTTCCTAACGTTTTGAAATAACACTTTTACGATAGACATCTAAATGTTGCAAAGCCACCCCTGTACCTTTAGCAACACAATAAAGAGGGTCTTTAGCTAACCGAGCCTTAACCCCAGTTCGACGGTAAATTAACTCTGGTAAATTTCTCAATTGGGAAGAACCTCCTGTCATAATAATTCCTCGTTGCATGATGTCAGCTGATAATTCAGGTGGAGTATCCTGAAAAACCGTTTTAATTGCCTTAACCATTTCTCTCAATTCTTTAGTTAAAGCTCTAGCAATTTCATTCGTTTTAATTTCAACAGAACGTGGCAAACCAGAAATAACATCTCGACCCCTAATTTCAGTAACCAATTCCTCTTCCAAAGGAAGAGCTGAACCCACCTGAATTTTTATATCTTCAGCAGTTTTATCTCCAATAGAAAGATTATAGGTTCTTTTAACAAAATCAATGATGGCACGATTTATTTTATCTCCAGCACATTTAACAGAAGTCGAGGCCACAATTCCCCCCAAAGAAATTACAGCTACATCAATAGTACCTCCACCGATATCAGCAATCATATGACCCCCAGCTTCTTCGATCATAACTCCAGCCCCAATAGCTGCTAAAATTGGTTCTTTCACTACAAAAGCTTTTTTAGCTCCCGCCTTTAAAGTAGCTTCAATCACAGCCCTCCTTTCTGTAGAGGTAATTCCTGCAGGAACAGAAATAATTACTTCCGGCTTAAAAAAATTCCATCGCCCTAAAGCTTTATTAATATAATAACGTAACATCGCTTCGGTCACTCGATAATCGGCGATAACCCCATCACGCATTGGTCTATAAGTGATAATATTATCAGGAGTTCTTCCTATCATTTTTTTGGCTTCAATACCTACCGCTAAAATTTTATTATCAATTTCAGAAATTGCTACTACCGAAGGTTCGTTTAAAATAACCCCTCTGCCTGGAGCAAAAACCAAAGTATTGGCTGTGCCCAAATCTATTCCTAATTTTTTTGTAAAAAATGACATAATAAGTTAAATTATTTTCTTTTGTTGTCTGTTAATGTAATTTTCGTTTTTCATTTTTAATTTTTAGTTTTCTATTTATTCTCTTGCCCTTTTTATTTCAGCTCCTATTTTTTTCCAACCTTTTTTCAATACTTTCATAACCTCGGTCAATATAATAAACATTATTAATAATCGATTCTTTTTTTGCAACTAAACCTGCAATCACAAAAGCAAAACCCGATCGAATATCCGGACCATCTAATTCTCTCCCCTTCAAAGGAGTTGGCCCTTTAACCGTCACCCTATTAGAATCCCACATTTTTATATCAGCTCCCATTTTTTGTAAATCCTCAGTGTAATTTAAACGTCCTTCAAAAATAGTTTCAAACACCAAGGCTTCACCCTGAGTTTGAGTTAAAAAAACTAACATAGGTGATTGTAAATCTGTTGGAAAGCCGGGGTATTCATGGGTCTTAATATTAAAAGATTTATAATTTTTTATATTTTTATTATTTACCCTAATCGAATCAATACCGACTTTCATCTCAACTCCAGCATCCCTAAGCACCTCTATAATAATTTCTAAATCCTTGGGACGACAGTGAGTAATCTCCAAATCAGAAGCACATAAAGCTCCCAAAATTAAAAAACTCCCTGTCTCCAAACGATCTGGCATAGTACGATATCTTTTACCATTTGACCTTAAAAGTTCGCCCCCTTCAATTTCAATAATAGGGCTTCCCCCGCCTGAAATTTTAGCTCCGCAAGAATTCAAAAATTCAATCAAATCCATAATTTCTGGTTCCATGGCTACATTTTTTAAAATAGTTTTTCCCTCGGCCAAAATACCAGCTAAAATAAAAGCTTCGGTAGCTGTAACACTCGGCACTTTAAAAAATATTTCAGCTCCCTTTAATTTTCCTCCAGCAACCTCCATATAATATTTCTCATCTTTCCACTCGTACTTAACTCCCATCTTTTTAAAACCTTCTAAGAAAAAATCAATGGGGCGACTTCCAATTACGCAACCGCCAGGGTGAGGAGAAACCAGCTTACCAAAACGAGCTAAAACGGGACCCATAAAAATTACTGCCGCTCTCATCCTTTTAGCAGCGTCTTCATCTATTTTAAAATTATTACAAGAACTGGAATCAATTTCATAGACACCCTCTCCTATTTGAAATAATTTTATTCCTAAACTTCCAAAAATTTCTTCCATTCTATGAATGTCTTCAATATTTGGAATATTTTCTAAAATAAAACCATCTTGAAAAAGAACGCTGGAAGCCATAACTGGCAAAACAGCATTTTTTGCTCCATTAACTCGAATTTTACCAGACAATGTCTTTTCTCCCCCCAGACCTTGAATAATAAACTTGTCCTTTTTCATTACTCCTATATTAAGACTTTTTAGATTAATTTACAATTGATTTTAATGAAAGTAGTGGTATGATAAGAATTAAGATGAAAACAAATAAAAAATCAAACTCATTAACAAAAATTACTATTTTAATAGCCATTATTTTAATGGTGGTGGCTTATTTTTTTTACAATAATAATCAATACGGAAATTTACAAATCCAAAGCCCGACCACAAATAATCTAAGTATTTTTGTAGACAACCAAGAAAAAAAGCTAAACGAGTCTCTAAACTTAAAATTAAAAAAAGGTGAACATTCAATAATTTTATCTCAACAAGGATATTGGCCTTGGACAAAAACAATTAATATTGTTGCCAAGGAACAGACAGAAATAAACCCGTTCTTTATTCCTCAAAATGCTAGCGGATTTTTAATTGGAAAAGAAGATCCAGAGTATTACGATATTTTAAAATTGTTTAGACAAACAAACAAAAATCCGAAAGCTTTAGTTAAAATTACCAACCCCACTCTCTTAGAAAAAATTAAAGCGATAGACTTTTACAAAGACAGAGAAGACGTGGTCATTATATCTGTAGAAGAAGGTGTATATGCCTTAGAAACCACTCAGGAAAACTTACAGCCAATTTATAAAGGAATAAATCCTCTCTTTGTTAAAAAAGATGATTCTACTTTATATATCTTAGATAACAACAGTTTAATGTTGGTTGCTTACTAAATTTGAATTTTTTTATAAAATAATTTAATTCAATTAATTAATGAAAATTATCACAGTTCTCCCTATATTTAGAAACAGTTTTCAAAAACCTGTTTTGTTTTTTTCATCTCATGATTTTCCTAATGGCTCAATCATACTAATTCCCTACGGAACAAAAGAAAAGCCAGCTTTAGTCATTGATAATATTGATTCAAAAAAACAAAAACTTTTTCTACGTCAAAATAAAGAAGTTTTAAAAAGTATTAAAAATCCTTTTGTTTTGGAAATATTTAATCCTCTACTTTTTTCAGAAATCCAAACTAAATCTATAAAAATTAATTTTGACATTAAACAAAGTCTAGAAAAAATACTTCCCAAAAAAACCCTAGAAAAAATAAATAATCTTTCTGAAAAAACTCCTCTCGAAAAAATAGAGTCTTTAAAAAAAGATCTAAGTAAAATTACTTCTCAAAGTATCACGACTAAATTAAAAAAATTTTTGCCTAAAAAAGAAGAACATCTTCCCAGAAAAGAATTTCAAAATATTGGTGACTTGTTAAAAAAAGAAACAAAAACAAACACAAAAATTCATTCAGAAAAACATTTTCTAGTTAATGAAATTAGAGAATACTTTGGAGAAAAAGCTTCTAAAGGAAAGGGTTCTTTTAGCTTTTATTTAGGATTTTTTAAAAAAATTCCAGAAGCGACCATTTATCAATACTGGTCAGAAGTAAAACAAAGCCGACTTCCAACCTCAAAACAACAAAAAATATTTTGGTGGAAAATAGGACAATACTTAAAAAGCAAAAAATCTGATTAAAATCAGATTTTTTGCTTTTTAAATTTTTAATTTACAATTTTTAATTTTTAAATAATCCTGCCTGCCGGCAGGCAGGTTTTAATGATTTAATTTTTAAACTGGATTGCTTCGTCAGAAAAACTGTATTATCGCAGTTAACTGCGATAATACAGTTTTTTCTCCTCGCAAAGACGGTCTGCTCAAAGCAAATCGTCACGAAAAGCAAAAATTTTCGTCTTTGCGAAGAAATTTTTGTCATCGCGAGGAGTGAAGTGAAACGAAATGACATAGCAATCTAAAAATTTATCACAGTAATCTAGGAAACGATTTAAAAATTAAATTGTAAATTTAAAATTTCTCTATATAATGGGAACATGGTTAAGGTATTACAACAAGGAGAAGAAATTTTAAATAAAGTAGCTAAAGAAATTCCTTTGAACGAAATTAAATCTGAAAAAATTCAAAATTTAATTTCTACTATGAAAGAAGTATTAAGAAATACTGACGATGCTGTAGCTTTAGCTGCTCCCCAAATCGGAGAATCTCTAAGAATCTTTATTATCTCTAAAAAAATCTTTGGTGAAAACGAAGGACTTCAAGATATGGTTTTTATCAATCCTGAAATTACAAAAACTTCTAAAGATAAAATTTGGGCAGAGGAAGGATGTTTAAGCGTCCGCGGAATTTATGGAGAAGTCGAAAGATTCAAAAAAGCCACCATTAAAGCCCACGACGAAGAAGGTAACAAATTTACTTTTGGCGGAAGTGATTTATTAGCTCAAGCCTTCCAACATGAAACGGATCATCTAAACGGAGTTCTCTTTACCGAAAAAGCTCGTAATTTAAGAAAAGAATCACAAAATAATAAAAGTCTTTAATTTAATTGACAAACAATTTATTTTTGCTAATATAACGAAAGTTGTTCTCTACGAGGTGATCGTTTAAATGATAAGACTCTAGCGCGACGCTAGCAATGATGGTTCAAATCCATTTCACCTCACCAAAACTTTATGCTCCCTGATAGCTCAAAGAGGTAGAGTGACGGGCCGTTAACCCGTTGGTTGCAGGTTCAAATCCTGTTCAGGGAGCCAACCCTTTTTATAAAGTCGCTTTCGGGCGACTTTTTTATTTTTACAAAAAGTTAT
>JAZDMO010000008.1:0-3240 GCA_043800905.1 Patescibacteria group bacterium | reverse complement strand
GAAATGTTAATATTGTTAATAAAGAAATGCCAAAATATTTAAAATACTACAACGAACATAGATTACATATGGGAATTGATTTAAAAACACCGAGCCAATTATTAACAGAGTGTTTCCAAGCTATTGGTTAGAAAACGTAGTTAATTATAAAACTAATTTCTATCTTTATTTTTACCTTAAATTATAGAAAAAATAAAGGGAATATGTTAAAATAAGCCTAAATTAACTAATAAGATTAAATCAGGTTTAAATTTTTATTTTTGTTATGGAATTAAAAGATATTCGAAATTTTTCAATTATAGCTCATATTGACCATGGTAAATCTACTCTGGCTGATCGTTTATTGGAGAAAACTAATACTATTGAAAAAAGAAAAATGAAGGCTCAGCTTTTAGATTCGATGGAATTGGAACGTGAACGAGGAATTACTATTAAAATGCAACCTGTTCGTATGGGTTGGAAAGGTTATGTTTTGAATTTAATTGATACCCCGGGACACATTGATTTTTCTTATGAAGTTTCTCGCGCTCTGCGAGCGGTGGAAGGTTCTATTCTTTTAGTAGATGCAACTCAAGGGGTGCAAGCTCAAACTCTAACAACTTTGAATATGGCAAAAGAATTAGGAATTAAAATTATTCCTGTTTTATCAAAGGTAGATTCTCCTTTAGCCCGAGTAGATGAAGTTAAGGAAGAGGTTATGACTTTATTAAAATGTGAGAGAGAAGAGATTTTAGAAACTTCAGGAAAAACAGGTGAAGGGGTAGAAAAATTGCTGGATGTTATTTTAGAAAAAATTCCTCAACCAAGTTCTGATTTTAAAGATAAAAATGATTTTCGCGCTTTAGTTTTTGATTTTTCTTATTCTACTCATAGAGGAATAATTGTTTACGTGCGAGTTTTGGATGGAGAAATTAAAAAAAATACTCAACTTATTTTTCGAAGTATTAAAGAAAAATTTAATGCTTTGGAGGTGGGCTTTTTTTCACCCGATGAAATTCCTCAAGAATCTTTGAAAGCAGGAGAGATTGGGTATATCGTTACTGGAATTAAAAAACCCGGAATCGCTTCCGTGGGAGACACTATTTCTTTGGTAAAAAGTGAACTCCCTGCTTTGAAAGGGTATTTAAACCCGAATCCTGTGGTATGGGCTTCAGTTTATCCAGAAGATTCTGATGATTTTAATGTATTGCGTTTGTCTTTGGATAAATTAAGATTGTCCGACGCCTCTTTTTCTTTTGAAGAAGAAAGCTCTGGGGCTTTAGGTCGTGGTTTTCGTTGTGGTTTTTTAGGGATGCTTCATTTAGAAATTATTACTGAAAGATTGAGAAGGGAATTTGGTTTAGAATTGATTATTACACATCCTAGTATTTCTTATGAAGTTTATTTAAAAGGAGGAGAAAAAAAGATGATTTATTCCCCTGTTTTCTTTCCTGAACATGGCGAGGAAGAAAAAGTAATGGAGCCGTGGGTATCTATTAATATTATTTTACCGTCGGATTATTTGGGAAATGTTTTACAGACATTTTATGAACATGAGGTGGAAATGGGTGATTCTAAAGATTTTGGAGACGGAAGAATTTCTATTGAAGCAGAAATGCCGTTAAGAGAATTAATGAGAAATTTTTTTGATGATATTAAAAGTGCATCCTCAGGTTTTGCTTCCTTATCTTATGAATTAACTGATTATCGGTTGTCCAATGTGGTAAGATTGGATATTTTGGTGGCTGAAGAATTGGTGCCAGCTTTTTCAAGAGTGGTTTCTGAAAAAAGAGTTCAAGAAGAGGCTGAAAAAGCTGTAGAAAAATTATTTGAAGTTTTACCAAAACAAATGTTCGTGACAAAAATTCAGGCTAGGGCTGGCGGAAGAATTTTAGCTTCCAGAAGAATATCAGCTATGCGAAAAGATGTGACCGGTTATTTATATGGAGGAGATATCACTCGAAAAAAGAAATTGTTAGAAAAACAAAAAAGGGGAAAGAAAAAAAATGTTGTCTCGTGGAAAAGTAAATATTTCTCAGGATGTTTTCTTGAAGATGATGAAAAACGATTAAGTAGAGCTTAATCGTTTTTAATTTTGTAATTTTAAATTTTTAAATAAATTTTAATTTTCTAATTTTAAAAAAAGAAAACCCGTTAAACGGATTTTCTTTCGTTTAACGGGTTTTGTTTACGGGTTCATTAATCTTTCAAAAAGTACATTGTCATTTCCACTGCCTTCCATTTCAGCTTCATAAAAAACTTGGCCATTTGAATCTTTGTAAAATTTTAACATTAGTTTTTCAAGGTAAACGCCTTCTTTAAACAATTCAATAAGTTCTACACTCGAGAAAAAATTTTCGTTTCTTTTGATTTTTATTTCTGTGTTTCCCATTTATTTACCCCCTTTTAATTGTGATATATATTGTTAAAATGAAATTACTTCTTGAAGAAAGATACAGTAATTTTATTAGAAAGTAAAGTTTTTTATACTGGATACAAAATACTAAATACGATATACTAGTTTCATGTTTGATCAAAAAAATCAAAAAATAATAAAAATAATTTGGGCAATTATTGGAGTTTTGGTTACCATTAGTATGGTTTTGATTTATATACCGTTTTAATTTATAAAAGCTAAGTTTACCTAAAACTCTAACACCTTAATCTACTAAACCAATGGACTTTGATTTTAAAAAAAGAAATAGGATGAATCGTGCAATATATTCTTGGCCAGTTATTTTTTTATTAGTGTTAATAACCGTTTTTTTAAGTAGAAGTGTTTGGAAAGTTTATTTAGGTGAAAGATTGTCTGATACAAAAAGACAACAATTTGAAAATATTTTGAAAGAATTAGAAGAAAGGCAAAAAAACTTTTTGAGTGATATTGATTTGTTAAAAACACAAAAAGGTTTAGAAATGGAAATCAGAGATAAATTTAGAGTGGTTAAAGAAGGGGAGCAATTAGCTATTATTGTACAAGCTGAAGAAAAAGAAATTCCAATAATTGAAGAAGTTGAAATTCCTTGGTGGAAGAAAATAAAAGATTTATTTTTGACAAGATTTGAATATTAAAATTGCGGGATTAGTTAAGTGGTATAACACGACCTTCCCAAGGTTGAATCGGGAGTTCGATTCTCCCATCCCGCACACTAAATCTCATTTTAAATTATGTTCTATTTGTATATTCTTGGTAGTCAAAAAGATAAGAATATTTATATAGGTTCAACAAATAATTTAAGAAAAAGATTTAAAGAACATAAT
>JAZDMO010000018.1:0-24587 GCA_043800905.1 Patescibacteria group bacterium | reverse complement strand
GTTTATTATTTAATATATTTAATTATTATTATATATATAATGTGTGTATAAGTGGATAACTTAATTTTAATCTTATTTTTAAAAGATATTTTTAAAAAATAAAAAAAGAAAACTGTGGATTATTTTTTATTAATTGTGTTTAAAAATTATTTTTTTTAATTTTTAAAAACTTTTCCTTTTTTAAAAAACAATTTATCCTATACCTTAACAACAACTTATCCCCTAAAAAATTGAACGAATTTGTTCTAATTCTTGTGCTAATAAATTATTAGTTTTTAAATTATCTCTGATTTTATCACAGGAATGAATTACTGTTGTATGATCTCTTCCCCCTAATTTTTCTCCAATAGAAGGATAAGAAATATTAAAATCTTCTCTTAAAATAAACATTACCAATTGTCTTGGTTTAACTACTTCTTTTTTTCTAGTTTTTTTATAAATAATATCTTCTTCAATACCGTAAAAATCAGCTACCACCTTAACAATATCTTTTACAGAGACATTTTTCTTTGGAGTAATATTCATTTTAATTAAGTTTTTAATTTCTTGAAGATTTAATTCTTTCTTTTTTACCTGTGATTGACACATTATAGAATTAAAAATACCTTCAAGTTCACGAATATTACCTCTTACTTCAGAAGCTATATAATTAATAATATTTTCAGATAAAAAGAAATTATTTAATTTAGATTTAGATTTTAAAATTTCCGCTCTGGATTCCATATCAGGAATTTGAATATCAACCATCATCCCTGCTCCAAAACGTGATTTTAATCTATCAGCAATATCTGGAATATGATTAGGGTGTTTGTCAGAAGAAAAAATAATTTGTTTATTATTATCATAAAGATAATTAAATAAATGAAATAATTCCTCTTGTGTTCTTTCTTTTTTAGAAAGGAATTGAATATCATCCATAATTAAAACATCATATTTTCGATATTTTTCTTTAAATAAATTTTGTTTATTTTGTTGAATAGAATTAACACAATCCATGGAAAATTTTTCTGAAGTAATATAAAAAACTTTTTTATTTTGTTCTTTAAATTCATTTCCTATTGCTTGAATAAGATGGGTTTTCCCATAACCAGTTTTTCCATAAATAAATAAAGGATTATAAATTACTCCTTGTTTTTTTAAAATAGCTTGAGAAGCAACATAAGCTAATTCATTAAAAGTTCCAACTATAAAAGAATTAAAAACATAACGTGGGTTAAGGTTATCTTTTTTATCTATATAAAAATTATCCAAAGGTAATTTATTATTAGAACTAAGGATATTGTTATTTAAAACATCTTTTTTGTTTTGGGAATTATCAACAACATACTCAATAGTACGAATATTACTTTCTATATTTCTTAATATTTGAAGAATATATTTATTATATTTTTCATGTAACCAATTTTTAACAAATTCATTAGGAACAGCTAGAAAAATTGTTCCGTTTTCATACCTAATAATATAGGTATCTTTAAACCATGTATTAAAATTAGGTTTAGATAGTTTTAATTCAACTCCGGCTAATACTTCTTCCCATATTTTTTTATTATCCATTGTTATTAAACTCATTGTTTTTTAAATTTAGAAACATTATAGTACTGTTTCTTTTTTAATAAAACTTGTGGAAAGGGTATTAATATGTTCTTAACTTGTGGATAACATTTTTTAGATAACTAAATTGGTGTTTAAATTTATTTAATAAAAAATAAAAAAAGCGATAATTTTAAATTATCACTTTTTTTATTTTTTAAACACTTAATTTAGATCTCCCCTTTCGTCTCCTTCTTTTAATTATATTTCTACCAGATTTAGTAAAACTCCTCACTAAAAAACCATGAGTTTTATTTCTTTTTCTGTTTTTTGGTTGATATGTTTGTGACATAGTGGCTTGAATTATATTGTAAAATAGAAAAAAACACAAGTAATATGGTTATTTTGAATTTTTTATTAAATTTTAGTTAAATTTTCAAACAATAATATTTATTAATGAATAAATATTTAAAATATTAAGTATTAATATTAGGTGTTTTTTTTTAGAAATTATGAATTATTAATTGTGAATTGAAAATTAAGAATACAGTAGTATACTGTATTTGTATGTTATCTAAAGAAAAAAGATTAAATATTAAAACATTTAAAGAGTTATTTGATTTAGGAAAATTATACCATTTTGAGTATTTTTCAATTAAAATATTAAAAAAAGATGATAAAAAACTAAGTTGTTTTGCTTTTATTGCTTCTAAAAAGTATTTTAAACAAGCTGTTATGAGAAATAAATTAAGAAGAATGGGATATAATTCAATTTCTCTTATTTATAAAGATATAATACCTTCTTACTTTATTGCTTTTTTCTTTAAAAAGGGAGTAGAAAAGGTTGATTTTTTAAAATTAAAAAAAGAAATTTATTTTTCTCTTAAAAAAATAAATTTAATTAAATAATATATAAATTTAACTATATTATTTTTGCTTTTTAAGGTTGAATAAGCTATCATAAAAATCATGATATCAAATATTTTCAACATTTTTTTCTTTAATCCTATTTATAATGGATTAATTCTTTTAATCGATAATTTTAGTTGGGTGGATATGGGAATAGCTGTTATTTTAATTACTTTAGTAGTTAAAATATTAATGCTTCCATTAACTAAAAAATCAATTAAATTACAACTTCAAACTAAAAAAATTGAACCCCAATTAAAAGAAATTAAAGAAAAATATAGTGATAATAAAGAAGAGCAAGCTCGCCTTATTATGGATTTATATAAAGAAAATGACCTTAACCCTTTAGCTGGTATTTTTATAATGTTTATTCAAATTCCTGTTATTTTTGCCTTATACTTTGTTGTTTTAAAAGGAGGTCTACCAGAAGTGAATACAGATATCCTTTATTCGTTCATAAACGCTCCAGAACACATAAATATTCTTTTTTTAGGTCTTATTAATATGACGGAAAAAAGTTTAATTTTAGCTCTTTTAGCAGGTATTTCTCAATATATTCAAATTAGTTTAATTTTACCTAAAATGAAACCAACTGATCCAAATAATCGTAATTTTAAAGATGATTTAGCTAAAAGTATGAGTTTACAAATGAAATTTGTGATGCCTATTTTAATCACCTTTATTTCTTATCATTTACCTTCAGCTATTGCATTATATTGGATTACAAGTAATATATTTACAGTATTACAGGAATTTTTTGTAAAAAGGAAAATGGAAGAAAAAGTGGTTGAAATTTATTAAAAAAGACTATAAATACTAAACTTAATTAATATATTATGGAGAATCAAGCAAAGATCATAAAAGAAATAATAGAAACTTTTTTACATAAATTATGTATTGATTTTGATGAGGTAGAATATATTAATTCTAATAATTTTAATGATGGAGTTAAATTTGTGATTAAAACTAATGATTCAGGGGTGTTGATTGGAAACGAAGGAGTTAATATTTATGCCTTTAATCATATTCTTAAAAAAATAGTTTGGAAAAAAATTAATACTCCTGAAGAAGAAAAAATTAATTTTTTTGTTGATGTAAATAATTATCAAGGTAAAAATATAGAAAGAATTCAAAAAGAAGCCCTTGAGGTAGCAAAAAAAGTTGAAATGTTTAAAAGAGAAATGGAAATGCCGGCAAGTAATTCGTATGAAAGAATGATAATTCACTCTATTTTAGCAGATAACCCTAATATTTATACTGAATCTATTGGTGAAGGAGAATTTAGAAGAGTGGTAATTAAAAATAAAGAACAAAAAACAACTTCTTAAAGAAGTTGTTTTTTGTTCTTTCTTGTATTAAGTATTAGGTATTATGTATTATGGAAAAAAACTAAAACATCACATAACAATCCATCATCTTTTGTTATTATAAGCCTTAGTGAAGTAATCCAGTATCCCGTCTTTGCGAGAAAGAATAATTTAGTAACCCGATTACTGAATAAAAACTAACATAGATTTACCTAAAGATTTAAATTTATAAACTAAAGTAACCGGGTTACTAAATTTTCTTTCGTGGCAACCTGCCTGCCGGTAGGCAGGTCCAGTAATAAAAAAATGTTTAAACAATCACCTAAAGGTGAGGGTTTTGAATCCCAAAGATGGAATAATAATTTTTTTATTTCCTAAAAACTAATGCTCTAAAACTCTAACCTACAATATTTCTGGAATTTTTAAGGTCCATAAATCAAAATTTATTTTATTGGTGAAGATTAGATATTTTTCTTTTTCATCTATTTTTATATCAATTATATCAATCTTTTCACCTGTTACATTTTCTAGGTCAATAATTTTTTTTGCTTCATTAGTTTTTGTATCAATTAACCAAAGAGAATCATTAAAAAATATTTTCCCTTTATACCAATTATCTAAATCATTTGGATTAATATAATTATTAGGGATTGCACAGAAAATTTTAATTTTATCTTTTGCCCAAAGACATTTTTCCGGTAAAGTTTTTAAGGTCATCTCTGTTGATGTTTTTGAAACATTATTATAAACAGAAAGTTTAAATTGAGAACGATAATTTTCTGAATAAAGAATGTCAGAATTAGAATTCATTAAACTAGAAAGGTTTACCTTATCTCCTAAATATTTTTTAAATTCCCCATTGTTTAAATCAAAAACAAAAAGATAACCTAAAGTATTTTCCGATGTTTTAGAATTAAAAGCTAATTTTGTATCAGTTATTTTAGAAATCAACCATTCTTTTAAAGGAGATTCAAAGGTATATTTAGCATCTTCTCCATTTAAATCAGTAATAATTCCAATTAAAGAATTTTCATTTTCAGTGGTATAAAAAATTTTTTTATTTAAAAAAAATAAATCTTTAATATCATCTACTAAATATTTTCCTTCTAAAGTTTTTAAACCATCTTGGTTATTTTTTAAATAAGCTAAGTATGATTTAATTTTATCTGTATCAATATATTGCATCACAAAATTATCTTGATCTAACCAATAGGTTTTAAATAATCCTGGAATAGTAGTATTAGAAATTCTATCTATAGTTAAAGTGTTTGTAGAAGTTTCATAAATATGACCGGAACTTTTTTCAATATAACGAATAAATATTTCTTCTATATCTTTTAAATTAAAAAGATAAGCGCCTACAATCGGTTGAGAACTAATTTTTCTAATAAAAGGAACTTCTGCTTTTAAAGAATCTAAATCAGTATTTTCTCCATCGACATTTATTTTTAAAAATTCACCACTTAAATCTATTTCCCCTACTGAATTAGTAGGGAAAGAAATTTCCTGTTCATTTGTAATTGAAATATCTTTATTTTTAAAGAAAAAGAAATACACCAAAGATCCGATTATTAAAATTATTATAAAAATAAAATATATTTTTTTGGAGTCTAAATTTTTCATTTTTATTGAGTATTATAAACTTTACAACACATACCTGTTTTATAAGGTGTTTCTATATAATCAGCTTCTCCTGATAAATAACAATCACTTCCTTGACAATAACATCTAGTAGGAGTTCCTTCAAAACATTTCCATGTATTAGGGTTTTTTTCATCTGTTTGTCCAGAGGAACTTGTAGATCCTTCTATTTTTTCAATTGCTGGTAATTTTTCCTCAAAATCAAAAGTAACCAAATCCTTATCAAGGGTATATAAAATAAGATAAGAAGTTAAGGCTAAAATTAAACCAATAACAGCATTTTGAATTTTTATTTTAGCATCCGTTTTTCCAGAAATAGCTTCTTGGGTCATATATTGAAAACCACCAATTACAATCATTAAAACAGCCAAAGCTGAAGCGATTCCAATTCCAAAATTAAAAACACCTTTTAAATAAACTCCTAAATCAATATTTTTATCTTCTAATCCCGGAAGAGGTTGTAAGGCCTGATAATTAATTGTGTTATTTAAAGGATTCCAAGAATCTATATATTCACTATTAGTAGTTCCTCCACCGCCTCCATTTACAACCTCAGTTGCGGTTTGTGTTGTTTTTAATTCTGTTGTTGCCATAATTATTTAAAAATTAAATTAAAGCTATTTTTAGCAAACTGCATAATTCGATTTAAATTTTTTATTTCTAACGAAACAGTGGAAAAACCAGTTTCTCCGTTTGTATTTCTAATAATAATTTCATTTTTTTGAGTATCAATTTTATTTTCATCTACTGTCCAATTATAACTTATTTGATTATTTTGGGTAGAAAAGAAAAAAGGATAAGCAATTATGTTTATTTCTTCATTTGATATTTCAGAATTTTTTTCTAAAGCCTTATTATTTAAGACCCCTAATAAAGGATTTTTTTCATAGAAAATTATTTCTGGGTTAAAGGATTTAAGAGAAATTATTTTCTTTGATTTTATATTTTTATCTAAATTAGAAACTTCTAATGTAATAATTGATTTTCTAAATAATTGAGGTCCAGTGATTGATAAAATATTTTTTCCATAACCAGATTTATCGGTTAAGTTTTTTCCATCTTCTTCCCATGTGTAAATTAGGTTTTGATCAGAAATTTTATTTCCATTCAAATCTATAAAATTAGGAAAAGCCACTAATTTAATAATTGATTCATGGGTATTTAAAGCCTTACCTTTATAAAAATAAGGAACAAACGTTTCCGCTTCCCATAAAACATCTACATCAGCAGGAATAATAATAATTTCTTTTTTAGCGGTTCCAATATTTTCAGAAGAAACGGTTACACTTAATTGAGTACTTTTTCCAAAATCAGAAGTTTGAAAAGAAAATTCTTTTTCTCCTCTCCCCTCTTTTTTTAAAACACCATTAATATACCAACGAATAGTGGCTCTATCTAAATCAGTTAAATAAAATTCTGCCTTAGCGTTGATGTTTGAATTAGCATTAGGAAATTCAGGATTTAAATTAATTTTAATATCTTGTTCATAATTATTTATTTCAGCTAAAGCAAAATTTCCCAATAAACTATAAATTAGGAGAAATAAAAAGGTTTTAATTATTATTTTTTGGGGAGTTTTTAAATTAAGCATATTCTTCATGAATTTTTTTAAATGAATTTCCTTTTTTACTTAAAATTTTACCAAGTTTTTCTTGTTTTTCTTTTGATAAAATACCCTTTTTATCCAACTCATCATCAGCTTTAACAATAAAATATGTTGATATTATCATAAAAGTTAACCCTGGGATAAAACTAAAAGTAGCTTCTATGAAAGGGGTTATTATCCAAAGCATTATCATTCTTAACCCTCTATCAAAAATACCAACTTTTTTTATTTTAAGCCATAACCAAAATGTTAGAAATGCAATTAATGCTACAAAAGAAGATAATATCCAGCCTAAAACAGGAATAATATCTAATCCAGCTTGAATTAAATCGAAAAATATAGCTGTGCCAAGCATAAGATAGAAACTTGTTTTACTTATTCTATATTCATATTCCATATTTATTTACTATTTTCTTGTTCTTCTAATTCTTTTTTGGCCTTTTGAATATTCAAAATTTGTGATGGGTCGGAAGTAATAATTTGATCTTCTGTATAAGAAGCAAAAATTTGAATAGCCACATGTTTCATTCCTGCAAAGAAAATTCCCTCTCCCACTTTTGATTCTAAAAGCAAATATTTTTCTTCATCAGTTAGGTTAAAGGTTTTTTGTACTAAATCAATACTGGTTGGCGACTGTTTCAAAAGTAACTGAATAGACGAGTTGGTAATAATTGGCATCCCATAAGGTGATTGTAGAAAATCATTTACATCTTGAGTTATTGTTGAAATTCCTAAGAAATACTTTCTTCCTCTTTTTGCTAAAGAGAACAAGAAAGAAGCAGTGTCTTCGGTTTTCATCATCCACCAAGCCTCTTCAATTACTAAAAGCCTCTTTTTAAGATTTTTTCTGATAGCATTCCAAATATAGTGGGTAATAATATACATCGCTACTGGTTTTAATTCGTCTTCCATATCTCTCAAAGAAAAGACAATAAATTTTCGATTAATATCAATATTAGTTGGTTGGTTAATAAAACCTGCCCAAGTTCCTTTGGTAAATTTAGCTAATTTTTGAGTTAGGTTTTCTGTGTTTTCCATTCCTCTTAAAACTAATTCGAAATCTGATAAAAGAGGAGCTTCAATGTGAGAAAAATCAGAATCAGGAGTAATGTCTTTTAAGGCGTAGGTTTCAGTAATTGCTCGGTCTATAATAGAATCTTCTTCTGGAGTTAAGCCTCCTAACATTACTCTTAAAAGACCCACTAGATTGATAATATTTGATCTAAGGACATTAGAAGCTGATTCTCCTTCTCTTGGTTGAGGTAAATCAAAAGGATTAATATGATGTTCTGAAGTTAGAGAAATATTAAAATAACGACCATCCATAGCTTCGGCTAAATATTCATATTCTTTTTCTGGATCAATTACAATAACTTCGGTTTCAAACATTAAGGAACGTAAAATTTCCAATTTAACAGCATAAGATTTACCCGAACCTGATTTTGCAAAAGTTACTGAATTATAGTTTGGAAGTGAATATCTATCGAAAAGAATCAGACTTGAATTATGACGGTTGATTCCGTATAAAATTCCTTTATCAGAAGTTAGGTCAGAAGAAATGAATGGGAAAATACTAGAAAGTGGTGAAGAATTTAATTTAGAAAAAATTTTCAAACTATCTTCGTTTAAAGGTAAGGTGCTTTTAAATCCTTGTTCTTGTTGGAATAAAGCTGGCCGAATATAAATCATTTTTGATTCTAAAATAGAACGAATTTCTGTTTCTGCTCTATCTAGATCTGATTCTGAGTTTCCATAAATTGAAATATAAACACTAACATCAAATAATTTTTCTTCGGCTTGTTGAAGTTTATCTCGTAAATCTTCTAGGTTTTGATAAGCAGAATCTAAAGCGGGGTCTCTTACCATCCCTTTTTCTTCTCGCATAATAATTTGACTTTGAACCTCAGCTACTTTTTTTTGAAATTTTCTTAAAACCTTAGCTGTTTCAATAGGATGAATAAATATAGAAATATTAAATTCTTTATCAAGGTTAATAACTGGTGAAAACCAATTATCGGTTAAAAATTTAGGATAGGAAATTACAAAAAAAGTTCGAATTATTTTTTCTCCCAAATGAGTTTCTTTAGGTGTAATTTTAAGAGCGGAAGGGGCAATAATATCTTTTAATTCCAAAACCCCCGCATCATAAATTTCTTGCGGTAAAATTGGATCAATTTCTAAATCTTTTTTCTTTTTTCCTAAAAGGTTGTCTAATATTCCCATATTTTTATTTTGTTTCTGGATTGCCATGATATTTTTAGAGAATTTTTTTGAAAAATTTTTCAAAAAAATTCTCTAAAAATATCTCGCAATGACAGTTTTTAAATATTTATTGATTAAAATCAATTTAATTTAATCGGTTTTTCTGATTCACCTGGGTTATATAACTTATAAAGTAATTCCACAATTTCTTCTGTTCCAAGACGTGCAATTCTTACTCCAGTACGGTTTAAACCTTGTTCTACAACTGAAATTCTTTGTTCTAGTTGGGTTCTATTTTCTTCAAAATTTTTAGCTGATTCTTCTTGATTTTCTTTGGGTGTATTAAAAAAACCCTTTCCTTTTAAAATCGCTGGTGCGTAGGAAATTACAATAAAGAAGTTTTTAGACATAATATTCGTTTTTTCTGTAAAATTTTTTATGAAATTTATATATTCTTTGGTCTGAATTTTAATTAATTCATTTGTTTGTAGTTTATGTTGTTCTTCCATCATATTAATATATGGTCGAATATCTAATCTTTGGGATTGGATGAAAATTTGGACTGGGTGTTCAAGTGAGTTTAAAAAATTTTGGAATTGTAAAATAATAGCCTGTTGTTCATCAGAAGATTTTAATGCAAGGTTAATAGAAGAAACCATTAAAACAGAAACCATAGAATTATCATTTAAGGTTACTACCCCATCTCTGATTTCTTTAACCGATACAAAGTCTTGTGTTTTGTTTGTTTTTATCGCCATTACTTTAGTTTTAGATAAATTTACTTTCCATCTAAGGTGGATAAGTGTAAATTTTTTTTAAATCTTAATAACTTTTAAACTCCATAACTCTTTTATTTTAACATAAAAATATTTTATTTGGTGGTGTCTTGAATATCTAAACCCCAACTGATTTCTTTTAATTTACTATCTGAAAGTCTTGGAATATTTAGTTGATTAACAATATTATTATTTTTATTCTCTTCTTTTGTTTTTTTAATTTGTTTTGGTTCTTTTTTCCAAATATAAAGTTTATTAGAAAATAAATAAAGGAAAGCTGATTCTAAAACAAAAATAAAAGGTTTATTGTTTACTTGATAAAAGGCTAAGGCTAAAGAAAGAGCAACCACTATTAGAATTAAAGGATAGGCTGCTATTTGGGGTAATAAAACATAAAGAGTAAAAGAAAGTCCCGCTCCCCCAGCTAGGTAGATGAATTGTTTAAAAGTTAAAGGTCCAAAAATTTTATCTTCAACTTCAATAAATTGTGGTACTTGGAATTGCATATTATTAGTTATTTAGGTTTTAGAGACCTAGTTATTTAGGGTCTTTTAAGTTTTTTAATAATGTATTTAGTATTTTCATTATTTCTAATAATAACACATCTACTTTTTCATAATTTTTTATGTCTGTAAATTGTAATCTTTTTGAAATTTCTATTTGTGTTTCTAATTCTGCACCAGAACCATAAGATATTCTTAAAAATTGAATAAACTCTTTTTTTGATTTTCTTAGTTTTCCTTCTGCTATATTTGAAGGTATGGATACAGCGCATCTCTTTATTTGTGAAGTTAGTCCGTAGAGTTCTGATTTAGGAAAGTTTTCTGTTAATTTATATATTTTTAAAACCAGATCCATTGATTTTTGCCAAACTATTATAATCTTTATATGAATTTATTTTGATTTTGTCCATTTCTTTAAAGCCTAAATAACTAAATAACTAAAACCTAATCTAACTGTTCTCTGTATGGATCCACATCATATCCTTTTACTTGTTCTTGTTGGTTGTTTATTTCTGTTGTTTTTTCCAATTCATTTTCTGTGCTTTTAGAAGTGGAGAGTGTGGGGTTTTGGTTTGGAATTATCTTTTTTTCAATTATTTGTTCGGATGTTTTTATATTTTCGTGTTCTAGTAATTCCTGTGGTCTAATTATTATATCCATATGTTCCTCTTTAGGCTTTTCTAATTCACTAAATATTTCGTTTTTAATTTCTTCTTCATCTAAATTTTCTTCATCTTCGTAATGTTCAGATTGAATTTTTTTAAGAGACTCACGAATATGTCCAAAAATTCTATTATTTATGTCTTGAGAAAGCTGTTTTGATTTTTCGTAACTTAAACCAGTGGTATTTTGAATATTTTTTATAAAATCTTTTTCTGGCTTTAAACCAAGTATTAAATAACCAATTTCTTTGGTTAATTCTTCAGCATCATCAAGCTGTAATTTATATTCTTCAGTAATTAATCTTAATTGTTCAGCGGTGTCTGATGATGAAATAGCTTCCTGAACATCTTCAGGAACATTTAAAAATTTTTCTTTTATAGTTTCGAATGGAAAAGACATAGATGTGTATTAAGTATTATATATTAAGTATTATGGAAAAATTTACTTTGTAAATTTTTGCTATTTATAACTTTTAATTAGTTTTTAGGGGAAATTTGCTTTGCAAATTTCTTTAATTTCTGGATTGCTTCCCTCCCTAGGCGGGCAGGCTCGCAAAGACAAAAAGTTTTATTTTTTATGACTAATTTTGTTTTATAAAATTTGTCATTGCGAGATATTTCTTGAGAATTTTTTTACCCGCCTTGGGTGGACAAAAAAATTCTCAAGAAATATCGTGGCAATCCAGTTTTAAATTTTTAATTTTTTATTTATTTCTTTTCGTCTTTTAATCCGTCTTTAATTTTTTTAATTTTATCTTCAATTTCTTTAATTTTATCTTCACTATCTGTGATTATTTGTAGTTGTAATTCAATACCTCCAGCGCTTGGGTTCGGTACATTTTGTAAAATTCTAAGTTTTTCATTATCTTTTTTAAGTTTATTTTTTACTTCTTTTAATTCTTTATTTAATCTAGGAATATCAACTAGGTTTTCAGCCACCAATCTATCTGTTCCAGTATTAGCAAACACAGTACTTAAAATACTACGTCCGTAACCAAAATCTCCCTTTTGAACCTTTTCTGTCCTATTAAATATTTTTTGTCCATAAGCTTCAGACCTATCTATCATGATAGGATTATTATTACTGTCGAATAATTTATTACCATCCCTGCCAATACTTTGGGTCTTACCTTTCAAAGACTGAGCATATTTAATTTCAGATTTTCTTCTTGTTTCGGTTTTATCTTTATAACCACCTTTAATTCCCTCTCCCATTTTAAATGTGCTTCCCACTGTATTTTTTCCAAGAGAGGTATTTCTAAAATCAAAACTTGAATTAGCCACACTTCGTAATCCTTTTAATCCTATTTTACCACCCCATGTTGTAGCAATATCCATGTTTTGTAATTTTTCAGCAGCTAGGTTTGATCCAGCCCCAATAACACTTCTTCCCAATCTCCCTGCAGCACCAAAAGTAGCAAAGCCAGCGGTTTTTCCAAGAGCTCCTTCTCCCCAATTTTTTAATCTATTTCCTAAAGCTAACATTTCTTTAGCCCCAGATGCTCCCATATTTGAAGCAGAGACTAAGGCTGCTACCATTATTCCTGTAATTAGGAAAAAGTTGATTATAACCACAATAGGTCCCCCAATAAAAGCGTTGGCAAAATCACCATTTCCTGCCCCAGAGAGAGTTGCTCTAAAGGATTCACTTGTTATTCCTCTAGCGACAATATAAATAATCATTAAATAAATTGGAGCGAAAAAGGCTTCGCTAAGTAACATTGACTGCCATTGACCAAAAAATTTTTTTGTTTGCGGAAGCGCCATCGCCATGAAAGCTAAAGGAGAAACCATCATTAACATTATTAAAATAATAGTTCTTTTTAGAAATAAAACTCCTGCAGCAAAAAAAATGAAAGCCGTCACCAAAAGGAATATAGATCCCAATAACCCAATAGTAAAAATATTTGTATCATTAATTTTTCCTTTTTCAGTGTCGGTTACTTTTATGTTTTTAATATCATAAATTGATTTGATATTTAAAGCTTTAGCAAAAATTGTTGAAATCCCCCTATCCCATTCAGTGTTTTCTATAATAGCACCATTTTCTTGTGAACCAGTGTTTATAATTAATTTATTGTAAAAACCAAGAGCTAAAATATTTGAAGCATCAATAACTAGGCCTGTTGCAAAAAGGCTAAAGTTAATTAGTAAGGCAATTAAAATAATATCTTTAATTAAATTTTTAAAATTAAAGGAACTTAAACCTAAAATTGTGCCTATAGATGCAAAAAGAAGAATAAAAATAAAGAGCATATTAGAGAGATCTCTAAAAATAGTCCAACCAATATTTACCATTCCAATTTCTCCAACAAGGCTTTTAAAATTTATTGTGGCACTTAAAACTGTATCAAAAAACATTCCTGTTATAGAAAGAATTAAGGCACTTAAACCAAGCATTGTAGAAGCTATTCTAGAAAGGATTTCTTCCCAAGAACTAAAAACATTAGAAGCATTAACAGTTTTAAAACCTCCTAATATTATAATCAGGCTTAAAATAAAAATTATTTTTTTGGGAGTAAATAATTTTTTTAACATTTTTTTAGTTTATAAAAAGAAGAAGCTTATCATAATAATCTTTACATTTATTAGAATCATTTTTACAACTAGTACATTCATTTAATCTTTGGTTTAAACCTTTTTCTATTTCAGGAGCGGGGTCAACAGATCTTTCCCCTTCTTTATTTAGAAGTTCGTCCATTATAAGTATAATCCCTTTATATGTTGGGTATGAACCATCTCTTTCTGTTTCTGCTTCTGAAATATCATTTAATTCATGTGTTGTTGGTAGTGCTAAATATTCTTGAGAAAGATCATTTAATTCACTAGAATTTATTGAAGCTTCTGTTCTTCTTTTTAAATCATCCATTAAGATAATTAAATTATCAGATTCTCCAATCTCTGTCTTTAAACGATTTTCTAAAGGAAGAATTTCATTGTTTAAATTATTTGTTGCTACTAATAAAGCCTCAGTTTTTTTTATTACTTCCATATTTGAGTTACTATTTAAACAAATAAAAAGATTTTCTAAAGTATCTTTTGTATTTAAAACGTGTAAAAGAGAATCATTTTTAATTGAATTATATTTAATTTCGTTATTAATTAAATTAGTTAGGCTGTTTATTATTGAATTTTTAATATTTTGTATATCTTCTGTGTCTGAATACGAATCCATTTCTTGTCCTAGTAATCCTGTTGAACTCATAATGTTTTTTGTTAATTGCATTAAAAGAGCATTGACTATTTCATTAAATTCGTCGGCGGTTACAAGAGAATCCGCACCCAAGCCAAGAGTTTTATTTAATTGGGTGCTTATAACGCTTCCTGGGGTCTGAATTTGGGGATTTATTTTAGAGATTTCTCCTGTTTCGTAGTCAACAACCTCATCGTATTTTTCCCAAGACATAAAACCACTTCCCCAATTTAATTGGTAAGTTTTTTCTTGTGTTTTTAGAGCAATTTTAGTATTAATAACATCCCTCGCTTCCATGTAAGCACTGTAAGGATTATTCCCTGAATTAGTGGTCATAGAAACCCAAGTTCCCCAATTCCAATCATCCTCTAAAGCGTCTAGAGCATTTTCTGCATTTCCTATAATTTCAGAAAGAGTACATTGGGCTGTTTTAGTGTCTTTATAATAATAGGATTGTAGGGACATTTTAATATCAAAACTATAAGGAGAACATAAACCGCTTAAGGCGGTGCCGTTGATGTATTCACCAATTACTTCATCAGCAATATCCGTAAGCATTCCTTGGTAGTTTGTCATAAAAGCCGGTTTTCCATCAAAACCACTATTAATCCACTCTACTATTGAAGTGGTCATAGAGCGTATAGACATTTTAGCTATTTGCCAAGCAATTCCATCTAAAACAAAATCTTTATTTTCTTGGGCATATTGAATTCCTGTTTGAATTATTGTTTCAGCTGTATTAAGGACATTTGTGATGACATTTTGTCCAACTTCAACAACAGTATCACCGATCCCCCAGAAAGCCTCGCTTTTTTTAGGTTTTGAAAGAAATAATGAGGAACTTAAAAACCCCATCATAAGGAAAAAAGAAATTGTTTTATGAAATTTTGTGTTTTGAAAAAACATTTTTTAATTTATTTAATAAATTATATTATTTTGTTTAAAATATTTTCCGATTTCTGAGAATATTATAGAAATTTCTTGGGTTACATCGCTATATTTTTTAGATCCAGCTAAGCCTAAAACAGGATCTTTTAATGTGGTAGTCATTTGTTCAGCTGAATGTATCATTTGTAGAAATAAATTTATTAATTTTAAATGATTATTTAATAGATCTAATGGTGCGGTTATTAAAAGTAAATTGTCTAAAACTTTTTTATAAAAAATCTTATTTTGATTTATTTCGTTAAGTGTTTCTGAAGAATTATTGTCTAAAGCTTCTTTTAAAATAACCATATCGTCTCTTAATTGAGGGATGTTGGAAAAAATCTTTTTAAAATCATCGGCATATTTTTGAATTGAGCTTTTTGAAGAATCGCTTGGTGTTTTTAAATCATCATAGGTATAAAGTTTTACTTGTGTTTGTGAATCTAAGCTTTGTCCACTAATTTGTTCTAAAAAATCAGCTTCTTGTTGTGAACCTAATAAATTATTTTGTTTTAAGGTTAAATAACCGGAAAATAAGGTTCTTGCTAAAATATCTGTTTGGCTTAAATCGGGGTCTAATTCTTTGGTTGTGGTAGTTGCTTGTGTAGTTTTTTCAATTTCTGTTTTTATTAAATCGTTAGGGCCAGTAACTAAAGGGTTTCGGTTATTTAAAATTTCTTCATTATCCCCTGTTCCATCTCCGTCAGTATCTGGATTATTCGGGTCAGTTTTCCAAAGGGTTTCTTCCCAATTTTTTAAACCGTCGTTATCAGAATCTAAATTAGTAATTCCTAATGTTATTTTTTCTTGGTTATCTTGGTTATTTTTTAAATCAGTGTTTTTGTATTTCCAGAAAAAAACAATAAAAATAGCCACGATCAAAATCACGCCTAAAAAGACCAGTCTTTTTTTGCTTAAGATATATTCCATTATTTCTTTAGAAATAGAATATATCTACAAGAGATTTTATTCTTTCTAATTAACATTTGTAATATTCAAAATGAATCACCTTAAATTTTTTAAGGGGATTATTTCTAGTAAAATTATAACAAATAATATAATTAAAAGTTTTTTTATTGTGAATAACTCACTCCTTATTTTTTTAAAAAAAAGCTTAATGAAAAATTAATCAGGCTGTTTTATAAAATTCTCTCTGGATCGCTTCGTTATTCCGCTACGCTACATTCCTCGCGAAGACGGACGGTGGCCTTACCACCGTCTCTGCGAGCCTGTCCGCTGTGGAGGGTGGTAGCGAAGCAATCCAGATAATTCTTACAGCTTTCAATTTATAATGGTTTATATTTCCTTACAAATTTTTTTCCAATCCTCTAAGTGGAGTTCCTCTGCCCTACTTTTAGGAGAAATGTTTAATTTTTCCAAAATAGAAATCAATTCTTGCTTAGGAATCAAAGATAAATTATTAACCAAAACCTTTCTTTTACTAGAAAATGCCATTTTTATTATTTTGAAAAACTTTTTTTCATCCAAATCTTTAAAAAAGTCTTTAGAAATAGCGTCTATGAGAATAATTGCTGAATCAATTTTAGGGGAAGGTGAAAAATCTTTAGCTTTAACAGTTTTGATATATTTAGGTGCCCCATAGGCTTTAACACTTAAAGAAAGCAGGTTTTCTTTCTTTTCGGAATCAATTATTCTTTCAGCTACCTCTTTTTGTACCATTAAAACCATTTTTTTCGGCTGAAAGTCGGATTCTAGGAATTTTCGGAGTAATTGTCCTGTAATATAATAAGGAATATTCGCAATTATTTTGTATTTTGAATCTAGTATTTTGTATTTAGTATTTAAATTTTCTTTTCTGGGTTGCTTCGTGGCAAGCTCCTCGCAATGACAGAAATCCTCGCTTTCTGTAACGGATTTTGCTTTGCAAAATCCGTCTTTGCGAGCCTCAGCGAAGCAATCCAGATAAATTCCTTTAGAATTAAGCTCTAAATCAAGAATATCAGCGTGGACTATTCTTAATTTTTCATTTTTTATAGCTGTTTTAAATTTTTCTTCTAAAAAATCAATTAAACGGTCATCTTTTTCTATAGCAATAACTAAACCCGCTTTTTCTAAGAGTTTTTCGGTCAAAGAACCTTTTCCAGGGCCGATTTCTAAAACAATATCTTTTGAATTTAATTCAGCACAATCAATAGTTGCTTCCAAAGCCTTGGTAGATTTTAAAAAATTTTGCCCGAGTGATTTTTTAGCGTGAATCATGAAAACATTAAAGCATAAAAACAAAAAAACAACCACCTGCAAGCAGGTGGTTTTGTAGATTAAATTCTCGTTTAGCTATTATGTGCTTTAAGCACACAGATTCCTGTATTTCTACAGTACTCGGGTGTCTAAAAGGAGATTACCTATGGGACTTCAACCCTTTATAGTGCCTTTGGGCTACGGTTTTAACTCCTTGAAAAGCCTAAAAACTTTTCTTTTAGATCCCACAACCCTATAACAAGCAACGCTTTTAGGCTTACACTTGTATAGTTTGTAGCTCTTTCCTTTGGGAAATCGAAATTTCTTTCTTCGAGAACTTAATCTGTTTATTAGATTAATATTTTAAAAAAATAAAGTCAAGAAAATAAAGAAAATAAGCAAAAATAAATAGCCCCCCAACAACTAGCGGACGACTATTTATTTTTACTTATTTTCCTTACCATTCTAAATATTCAATCTTATCTTCTCCATTTCCAAATTTATAACTAGGAAAATTGTTTTCAATATTTTCGCTTTCTAAAAGTTCTTCACTAATATCCCCAATAAATTTTGACATCATATTAGATCGACGAGCTCCAAAAATAGTTCGAGTGGAAGCGTAGGATAAAAATATTTTTTTCCTTGCTCGGGTGAGGGCTACATAAAACAATCTTCGTTCCTCTTCCTTATCCTTGTTTGAATCTCCATCATTGATACGACTAGGAAATAAATCTTCTTCTAGACCAGTAATAAAAACATAATCAAATTCCAAACCTTTTGCAGCATGGACTGTCATTAATTTAATTGCTCCTTTTTCCTCATCAATTTCGTCTTGGTCTGAAGCTAGAGAAGCTTCTTCAATTAATTTTTCAATTCCCTCTCCTATTATCATCTCATCATATTTTAAAGCTAATGAAACTAACTCCTGCATATTTCCTAAGCGTTCCAAATCTTCTTCTGTTCCATTGATGTATTTATTTATTAGGCCTGATTCGGAAATTATATATTTAATTACCTCAGATGGTTTTTCTTTTTTAGAGATTTCACCAATATTTGTCATTAATTTTCTAAACTCATCTATTTTAATTTTTATTTTAGGGCTAAGTTTTTCTTCTTCACCGTTGATAATTTTTTCTAAAGTGACCTTTCCAATTCCTCTTGGAGGTTCGTTGATAATTCTTTTTAGGCTTGTGAGATTGTCTGGATTAAGGGCGCTTTTTAAATAGGCTAAAACATCCTGAATTTCTTTTCTTTCAAAGAATTTTGTGCCCAAAACTTGATAAGGTAAGCCATTATTTAAAAAGGCTTCTTCTAAAATTCTAGATTGAAAATTTGTACGATAAAGCACTGCAATTTCTTTAGGTAAAATTCCTTGTTCAAGTAATTCTGCACTTTTTTGAGCGATAAAATTAGCCTCATCTTTTTCTGTGTAGGACATATACAGACCAATTTTTTCTCCTTCAGAATTTTGAGTAAAAAGATTTTTTTCTTGGCGGTTATTATTTTTTTTAATAACTTGATTCGCCGCATTTAAAATATTTTGAGTGGAACGATAATTTTCTTCTAGTAAAATCATTTTAGCTTTAGGAAAATCTTTTTCAAAATTTAAAATATTTTCTATATTTGCTCCCCGCCATGAATAAATATTTTGATCAGCGTCTCCTACCACACAAATATTTTTATTTTTTTGTGAAAGAAGTTGAGCAATTTTATATTGTACTCGGTTGGTGTCTTGATACTCATCAATATGAATGTATTGCCATTGATTTTGATATTTTTCTAAGACAGATTTGTCTTTTTTTAAAAGATCAGCTGTTTTAAAAAGTAAATCATCAAAATCAAAAGATTTTTCTTTTTTTAGAATATCTTCATATTTTTGCCAAACAGTGACTGCTATTTTAGTGGTAGGGTTGTTGTGAATTTGAAGAGAAAAATCAGCGCTAGATAAAAACTTTCCCTTGGCTTTAGAAATTACTCCTAAAATTTTTCGCGGTTCGTATTGTTTAGGGTCTAAACCCAAAGAAATTACAATATCTTTAATAATTTTTTGTGAATCACTTTTATCTAAAATAGTGAAATGTCTAGGAATATTTATTTTTTGATGATTTTCTTTAAGAATATGAACTCCAAGAGAGTGAAAGGTTTTAATAAAAGGGTTTTTTGTTGAAGAGTTTTGTTTTTCTGAATTTAATAGTTCTAAAACACGGTTATTCATTTCTTTGGCGGCTTTATTGGTAAAAGTAACCGCTAAAATATTTTCAGGATCTATTCCTTGGTTAATCAGGTGAAGAATTCTATATGTAAGGGTTCGAGTTTTACCCGCCCCTGCTCCCGCAAGAATACATAAAGGGCCGTCTTTGTGTAAAACAGCTTCTTTTTGCGGCTTATTAAGGCTTTCTAAATAGGACATAATTTAGGTTGTTAGGGTATTAGTTAATTAGGTTTTTGTTAATTTAAGATATGCAGGACAGTATACTACACAAATTTTTAATTTTATAATATTTTTCAATAAGTAGATTTAAAAAGAATTTTACAGAGTAAAATTCTTTTAATTAAATATTTTTGAATTGAAACTTTATTGTCCGCCTTGGGCGGAAAAATTAAAAACTGATAATTGAAAATTTTATAAAAACAAGGTTTTTTATTGAATTTTGTCCCCAGAAAGTGCTAAAAGTCATTGACCCAAGCTTTGTTTTTGTTAAAATTAACAGGCAGAATAGATAAAAAATCTATTTCAAAAAGCTTTGACTTTTTGGCCTCAAAAGAGTACTATTTATGGGTACTTAGGGGTTAAAATACTGAATGGCGGATAATGGTTGAAATCGGTTAAATATTAACATTTAGGCTTATTTTACTTCACTTAAAAGATCTTGTTTCTCACAGATTATGGCTAAAACAAGTGATCAAATCGAATTTTATTGAAATTTCATCAAGAAAGGCTTATTTTTCTTTGTTTCTTTTAATTTCTATATTTTTCTTTTCTCCAGTCTCAGCTAGCGCTGGGTTAGTTTCGTTTGTGGGAGATATTCTTAGTGGAGGTGAAAATAAGATTACTTTAGCTAAGGATTTAAGTTTTTTTAATTCGCAAAATATGGCTTTGTTAAAAGCTCAGATTAGTGCTGGTTCTTCTCAAGGAGGTGGTGATATTTCTATTGTGGATAATTCTGCTTTAATATCAGAAACCGGTCCCACTGGAACTATTGCTGATGTGGTGGAAAACAAAAGTTCTGACCATATTGCTACTTATATCGTGCGTGATGGGGATACTTTAGGCCAAGTTGCTCAAATGTTTGGTGTGAGTGTGGGGACTATTATTTGGTCTAATGATATTCAGCAAGGAGATTTGATTAAAAAAGGACAAATTTTGAGTATTTTACCAATTAATGGGGTTAAACATACTGTTAAAAAAGGTGAAACCCTTGCTTCTATTGTAAAGAAATATCAAGGCGATTTAAAAGAAACTCGTCAATATAATGATTTACTCGAAGATGATACTTTAGCAGTTGGAGATACTGTAATTATTCCTGGGGGGATAGATATTATTCCTACAAAAGTAGATAATTCTATTACTGCTGCGATTGCAAGAAATCAGGTAAATGTAAGAGGAACAAGCGGACCTAGTTATAGTGGTTATTATATTCGTCCAATTTCTGGTGGAAAAATTTCTCAAAATTTGCATGGGTACAATGCAATAGATTTTGCTGCCCCTTTAAATACTCCTATTTTAGCTTCGGCTTCAGGAGAAGTTATTATTTCTAAAGATAATGGTTACTGGAATGGAGGTTATGGAAATTATATTGTAATTAAGCACGATAACGGAACACAGACTTTATATGCTCATTTAAATTCAAATATTGTTAGTGTGGGTTATCATGTGGTTCAGGGTCAAGTAATTGGTTATATGGGTTCGACTGGGAGATCAACCGGATCACACGTTCACTTTGAAGTGCGTGGGGCTAAGAATCCTTTCTAAATCATTAAAACACTAGAACATAAAAACATTAAAACAAAAAAGAGCCGTCGCGAAGCGACGGCTCTTTTTTATTATCTCCCCTTTGGGGAGCAAAACCCTCGCCTTTAGGCGATTGTTTAAACATTTTTTATTACTGGACCTGCCTGCCGGCAGGCAGGCTTCAGCGAAGCAACTTGTCCACCGATGAGGAGGATCCAGTAAACCATTACAGCTTTTAAGCTGAACCAAAACCACCGCCTTTAAGGCGGTAGTGGTTTATTTTTTCATTTCTTCTAAGGCTTTTTTATAATCTTGCTGGATTTTATCTAACTCTCTTTGTTTAACAACTTGTTCTTGCTCTAGTTTAGTAATTTCCTCTTTGGTTTTTCTAATATTCCTATCTTTTTCTTGTAAATCTCTTTTTGATTGTTCAATTTCATTTTTTATCTTAACAACCTCTGTTTCTTTAGTGCGAATTTCTGTTTCTTTTTCAGTTTTTTCTGATTGGTTTTTAATTAACTCTGTCTTTTTTTCATTTAATTGAGTAAGAGCTTGTTGAATGGCTTGTTGAAGATTATCTACACTCATTTTTAATGTATTTGAATCTGTCATGAGTATGTATTAAGTATTATGTAGCCTGCCTGCCGGTAGACAGGTATTTATTGTGGATAAAATTATTTCCTAATTTTATAAACTACTTTTTACTTTCTATTTTAAATTATTAATAAAGTGATTATATCATTAACTTTACGTCATCACCATTGCTTAAGTATTAATTTCTTCGTCTTTATTCAAGAATATATTTTTTAGTTAATTTTTTATTATTTCATCTTTGGAATCAAAACTTTTACCTTTAGGTGATTGTTTAAATATTTTTTAAATCTCGTTGTTCGTCATTGCGAGTTTACGAAGCAATCCAGTGTTTGTTTTTTAATTAAATCACTTCTTGCTTTTAATTAAATAATCAGTATAGTTTTAATAGTTTGTTTAACTTTTAACGAAAAAAGCCCTAAACTTAATGGTTGGGCAAGGAGGTAGTATGGATATTAAAATGTTTTCTTTGATTTATTCTCCTTCAGAAGAAAGAGAAAAAGCTGAAAAATTCGTTGAGAAAGTTGAATCTTTTTGTGAGGGGTGTGGTTGTTCAGAAAAACCTGAGTATCACTTTAATACTTTTGAGATAACAAATAGGATAAAGACTCACGTTGTTGCCATCGTCCGGTATAAGAAAAACTCATAAAATCGCTTTCGGGCGATACTGTAGGGCTTCTAAAATATGTTCTACAGAAATTTCAGAGGACTGGCTTAAATCAGCAATGGTTTGAGCCAGTTTTATTATTTTATGATAAGCTCGGGCAGATAAACCTAATTGAGTAGCGGATTGATTTAAAATATCTAAAACTTTATCGTTAAGAAAAATATATTTTTCGATATCTTTAACTGACATATTACTATTGGTTTGATTTTTTTGAAATCTTTGACTTTGAGTTTTTCTTGCCTGTTCAATTCTTTTTTGAATAGCGAAACTTTTTTCTCCTTGATTATCTTTGGTTGAAAGTTTAGCGTGATCAATATTTCCAACCTCTACCCACATATCAATCCTGTCCATAATTGGGCCAGAAATTTTTTTCTGATAATTAATCAATTGATTGTGGCTACAAATGCATTCTTTTTCACTTCCGTAATTTCCACAAGGACAAGGGTTCATGGTGGCTACACAAATAAAATCTGCGGGGAAAACTACAGATCCTTTGGAACGAGAAATGTGAATAATTCCATCTTCTAATGGTTGGCGGAGAGCTTCGATGGTTCTTTTTTCGAATTCTGGAAATTCGTCAAGAAATAATACTCCTTTGTGAGCGAGGGTTACTTCCCCAGGTTTAGGATTTGCTCCTCCTCCTACTAGGGCTACATAGGAAGCGGTATGGTGGGGAGAGCGAAAAGGTGGTTGAGTAATTAATTCTCCTTCTAACATTCCTGCGATCGAATGAATCGCTGTTGTTTCTAAAATATCTTCAAAATCTAAGGGTGGTAAAATTCCACAAAAAGCTTTCGCTAACATTGTTTTACCAGTACCGGGTGGACCATGCATCACAATATTGTGTCCACCCGCAGCAGCAATTTCTAATCCCCTTTTAGCAATTTCTTGTCCACGAATATCAGAAAAATCTATGGAAGCTTTTTGAGATTGGTATGCTATTTCAGTTTGTTCCTGAGGCCTTAGTTTTAAGACAATTTCTTCGTCGTTTTTTTCATCTAGGTGACGGATTAATTCATTGAGATGTTTAACTCCATAAACTTTTATTCCATCTATTAAAGCTCCTTCTTTAGCATTTTCTTGAGGTAAATAAACTTCTTGGAAACCTCGTTTTTTAGCCTCACGTACCAAAGAAAGGGTTCCGTTTATTCTTCTTAATTTTCCGTCTAAAGTAAGTTCTCCTAAAAATATTTTATCTGTTGGGTTAAAAATAATTTCTTCTGTTGCTAAAAGATAGCCAATAGCAATTCCTAGATCAAAATTAGCTCCTTCTTTTTTTATATTTGCTGGAGCTAGGGAAACTATTATTTTTTGATTTTTACTTTTCGGAGATTTAAATCCACTATTTTTAATAGCAGCTGAAACCCTATCACGCGCTTCTTCTACTGACTTGTCTGGTAAACCTACAATCGAAAAAGCATTTAAAGTTTTGCTTGAAATATCAATTTCTATATCAACGATATAGGCTTTCAAAAAATTTATTTGAGCTGAATGAACTTTAGAGAAGTGCATAATTTAATTTTTAATTTATAATTTTAAATTTTAAAACAATTTCAAATTATTTAAGTTTTTAAACTACTTGATATTTTACCAAAAATTAATGTAAGTTCATGAGCCTCTTTCCATAGTTTTTTCAAACTATCTTTTTCTTCCGGATTTGTTTCTGTTAGAAGTTCTATCCAATATTTTGTTTCTTGAATTTCTTTTCTGCAAATAAAAATTTTATTTTTAAAATCTTTTTTAGAAATTGCCCCATTTGCTTCACAATAATTTGCGCCAACACTTGTTGCTGACTTTATCAGTTGATGAATTAAATTATCATTTATTTTACTTTTTTTAAGTTTGTTTAAAAATCTAATGATATTTTTTGAAAACTCTTTAGTTCTTTTTTCTAAATCATAATTCATTATTTATTAAATAAT